>DXHQ01000031.1 GCA_019113345.1 Candidatus Faecalibacterium intestinigallinarum | reverse complement strand
CCTTGACGACCTCGACCACCTGGGTCTCCATGTCATCCTCAGTGAGGGAGAACTCGGGCTTGATGATCTCGCAGGCGTCGGCCTTGGCCTGATCGAAGGGGGCCTTCTTCATGACGCCGGGGCGGACGGTGGACATCTGCGGGCGGAAGCGGGGGCAGATGATGGTGGCCATCAGGTGGCCGCCGAAGGCCGGACGGGTCATCTTCAGGTTGCGGTCCTCATAGTCGAAGGTCTGCTTGGACAGGTCGATGGTGGAGCTCTCAGCCAGGAAGTCAACGTACTTCTTGGTGTCAATGTCCAGGTGGGTGGCGTCGGCGGTCAGGCCGGTGTGCAGACGGGCGGCACAGCGGGGGCCCAGATCGCGGCCGATGTTGGTCGCGCCGATCAGCAGCACCTCGGGCTTGTACTCGTTGACCATATCGCAGACCACCTTGGCATATGCGTCGGTGGTGTAGTCCTTCAGCAGGGGGCTCTCGCAGACCAGAACCTTGTCTGCGCCGTAGCCGCCCAGTTCCTTGGCGATGGGCTCGACGTTGTCGCCCAGCAGCAGGCCGGTCACCTCGCAGCCCAGCTCGTCAGCCAGCTTGCGGGCCTCGCTGACCAGCTCGAAGTCGGTGGACATCAGTGCGCCCTGCCGCTGCTCGCAGAAGACCCACACGCCCTTGTATTCCTTAAAATCAGCCATTGTAATCCTGCTCCTTTCGTCAGATCAGATGCTTGCCGGCCAGGATCGAAGCGAGCTGTGCCGCCTCGTCGCCGCCGGAGAGCATGGTGCCTGCACCCTTCTGCGGAGGAGTGAAGGACTTAAAGACGTTGGTGGGCGAGCCCTTCAGGCCGATGGTGTCCACCTCGATGAGGGGATCATCCTTCAGCGCATTGTAATCGTACACCTCCATCGGCTTGTCGTAGCAGGTGAAGATGCCGCTGATGTTCATATAGCGGGGCTGGTTGAGCTCCTTGATGCAGGTGATGAGGCAGGGGGTCTTGACCCGGATCATCATGTAGCCGTCCTCCAGCATCCGCTTGACCACCAGGCTGTCGCCGTCCTTCTGGATGTCGGCGGCATAGGTGACCTGGGGCAGGTGGAGCTTTTCGGCGATCTGGGGGCCGACCTGGGCGGTATCGCCGTCGATGGCCTGCCGGCCGCAGAAGACGATGTCCTCGGGGCCCACGCCGATCTTGTTGACGGCGGCGGCCAGGATCTGGCTGGTGGCAAAGGTATCGGAACCGCCGAACTCACGGCCCGAGACCAGCACCGCGCGGTCTGCGCCGCGGGCCAGCAGCTCGCGCAGCATCCCTTCGGCCGGCGGGGGGCCCATGGTGACGACGACCACTTCGCAGCCGGTGGCGTCCTTCAGCTGGAGGGCGGCCTCGAGGGCGTTCAGGTCATCGGGGTTGGTGATGGTTGCCATAGAGGCACGGTCGAGGGTCCCGTCCGGCTTGACTGCAACCTTGCCGGAAGTGTCGGGAACCTGCTTGACACAAACAATCGCTTTCATTGTAACATTGCCCTCCTTACTTCAGCAGCGCGCCCGAGATGACCATCATCTGCACCTCGCTGGTGCCCTCATAGATCTCGGTGATCTTGGCGTCGCGCATCATCCGCTCGATCGGATAGTCGCGGGTATAGCCGTAACCGCCAAAGAGCTGCAGGCAGCGGCGGGTGACGTCGCTGGCCGTGCGGGAGGCGATCAGCTTGGCCTCGGCGGCCTCGACGCTGTAGCGGACCTTCTGGCCGTTCATGGCCTCCTGCTTCTTCAGGGCGGCGGCGTAGACCAGGTACTTGGCGGCGTCCACGCGGGCCTTCATCTCGGCCAGCTCGAACTGGGTGTTCTGGAACTGGGCGATGCTGCGGCCGAACTGCTTGCGCTCCTTGACGTAGGCGACGGTCTCGTCGATTGCGCCCTCAGCGATGCCCAGCGCCTGTGCGGCGATGCCGATGCGGCCGCCGTCCAGGGTGGCCATGGCCAGCTGGAAGCCGCGGCCCTTGACGCCCAGCAGGCGGTCCTTGGGGATGAGGCAGTCTTCCATGATCAGCTCGCAGGTCGAAGAGCCGCGGATGCCCATCTTGTCCTCGGGCTTGCCGACCTTGAAGCCGGGGTCGGTGCGCTCGACGATGAAGGCGGAGATCTCCTTGGACTTGCGGCCGCGCTTGTCCACCACGGTGCCGGTGACGGCAATGATGATGAACACGTCGGCGTAGCCTGCGTTGGTGATAAAGATCTTGGAGCCGTTCAGCAGCCAGCCGTCCTCACGCTCGACGGCGTAGGTCTGCTGGCCCTGGGCGTCGGTGCCGGCGCCCGGCTCGGTCAGGCCGAAAGCGCCCAGCCACTCGCCGCTGCACAGCTTGGGCAGGTACTTGGCCTTCTGCTCGGGGGTGCCGTTCTCATAGATGGGCGCGGCGCACAGCGAGGTGTGGGCCGACAGAATGACGCCGGTGGTGCCACAGACCTTGCTCATCTCTTCGACGGCCATGACGTAGCTCAGCACGTCGCCGCCGGCGCCGCCCACGCTGGTGGGGAAATAGATGCCCATCATCCCCAGCTTGCCCATCTTTTCGACGGTCTCTTTGGGGAAGTATTCTTCGGCGTCCACCTGCTTTGCCAGGGGCTTGACTTCATTCTCAGCGAACTCGCGGAGCATCTTCTGCGCCATGAGCTGCTGCTTGGACAGGGTAAAATCCATCAGTGCTTCCTCCCTCGTATCGGAAATAGGTTGTCATGGGGCCGGGCAAACGCTCCCCGCAGAAGGGTTTCCCCTGCGGAGAGCGTCCTTTGCTCAGCGAATCGGCCCCTGCGGCAGATTACAGCTTGTCGACCGGGGTCTTGGTGCGGTCAGCGTTGTAGACGTAGAAGCCCTTGCCGGTCTTGCAGCCCAGGTTGCCGCCGCGGACCATCTTGCGCAGCAGCGGGCAGGCGCGGTACTTCGAGTCGCCGGTCTCCTTGTACAGCACGTCCATGATGGCCAGGCAGATGTCCAGGCCGACAAAGTCGCCCAGCTCCAGGGGACCCATCGGGTGGTTGGCGCCCAGCTTCATGGCGGCGTCGATGCCCTCGATGTCGGACACGCCCTCCATCTTGATGAAGGCGGCCTCGTTGATCATGGGGATCAGGATGCGGTTGACGACAAAGCCTGCGGCCTCGTTGACCTGGACCGGCTGCTTGCCGATGGCGACCGAGATCTCCTTGATCTTCTCAACGGTCTCGTTGGGGGTGTTGCAGCCGGCGATGACCTCGATCAGTTTCATCCGGTCGGCGGGGTTGAAGAAGTGCATACCCACCAGCGGGCGGTTCAGGCCCTTGCCGATCTCGGTGATGGACAGGGACGAGGTGTTGGAAGCGAAGATGCACTCGGGCTTGCAGATCTTGTCCAGAGCGGCAAAGGTGTCCTGCTTGACCTTCATGTCCTCAAAGGCGGCCTCCACGATCAGGTCGCAGTCGGCGCACAGGTCCTCCTTGACGCCGGCGGTGATGGCGGCGCAGATCTCGTCGGCCTTGGCCTTGGTCATCTTGCCCTTGGCCACCAGGCGGTCATAGCCCTTGGCGATCTTGGCCTTGCCGTTCTCGGCCCACTCCTGCTTGATGTCGCAGAGGGCGACGGTGTTGCCCTCGACCTGCGCGAATGCCTTTGCGATGCCCTGGCCCATGGTGCCAGCGCCGATAACGCCGATTTTCATAGCA
>DXHQ01000030.1 GCA_019113345.1 Candidatus Faecalibacterium intestinigallinarum | reverse complement strand
GATTTACCAGAGGTTGGCGGTTTCGTTGTAGAGGCCCTCGTAGCTCTTGGCCGAGACGCTCCAGCTGAAATCGCAGTTCATGGCGTAGCGGATCAGGTTCTCCCAGTTCTCCTTGTCGTAGTAGGCGGCGTTGGCACGGCAGCAGGCGTCGTACAGCTCGTGGGCGCTGTAGCCCGCAAAGGTAAAGCCGTTGCCGTTGCCCTTGGAGGAATCCTGGATGGAGTCGCGCAGGCCGCCGGTCTCGCGGACGATGGGCGGGGTGCCGTAGCGGCAGGCCACCATCTGGGCCAGGCCGCAGGGCTCGCTCTTGGACGGCATCAGGAAGCAGTCTGCGCCGGCGTAGATCTGCTGCGCCAGAGCGCTGTTGAAGCCGATGTAGGTGCCCACACGGCCGGGACGGCGGGCTGCCAGGTCGGAGAAGAAGCCCTCATACTGGCTCTCGCCGCTGCCCAGGATGACCAGCTCAATGCCCAGGTCGACCAGGCCGTCGGCGATGCTCTGGACCAGATCGAAGCCCTTCATGCCGACCATGCGGCTGACCATCGCAAAGACGGGGCTGCCGTCCTTGTGCAGGCCGAACTGATCCTGCAGGGCGGCCTTGCAGGCGGCCTTGCCCTCGCGGAAGTTCTCCACCGTGTAGTTGTAGGGGATGGACGGGTCGGTGGCCGGGTTGTTGGCCTCCATATCGATGCCGTTCAGGATGCCGCAGAGCTTATACTGCTTCTCCCGCAGCAGGGCGTCCAGACCGTAGCTGAACCAGGGGTCCAGGATCTCCTGGGCGTAGGTGGGGCTGACGGTGGTGATCTTGTCGGCCGTCTCGAAGGCGCCCTTCATGAAGTTGGCGCAACCGTCGTACTCGACGATGTGCTGGTCGCGCCGGCCGATGCCGCAGGTGTCCTCCAGGATGTCCAGACCATACTTGCCCTGATAGGCGATGTTATGGATGGTGAAGATGGTCTTGATCCGGTTGAACTTGTCCAGATGACGGTAGTACAGGTTCAGATAGACCGGGACCAGGGCCGTCTGCCAGTCGTTGCAGTTGATGATGTCGGGGGTGAAGTCGAGGTAGAACAGGGTCTCCAGCACCGCGCGGGAGAAGAAGGCGAACCGCTCGCCGTCATCGTAGAAGCCGTACAGGCCGCGGCGCTTGAAGTAGTACTCGTTGTCCAGGAAATAGTAGGTCACGCCGTCCCACTGGGCGGTAAACAGGCCGCAGTACTGGCTGCGCCAGCCCACCGGCACCGAGTAGTTGGTGACGTACTCCAGGTGATCGCGGAAGCCGAGGTCGCCGTACAGGGGCATGATGACCCGGGCGTCCACGCCGTCCCGGACGAGGGCTTTGGGCAGGGCGCCCGCCACGTCAGCCAGACCGCCGGACTTGGCGAAGGGCGTAGCCTCCGACGAAGCATACAGAATTCTCATAGGGGTGTTCCCTCCTTCATTTTGGGTGGCGGCCGCTCAGACCATGTGGTTCTTCTGGACGTAGACCGGGAAGCTGGCGGTGCCCGACAGCTTCTTGCCGGCGGTGATCTTGACGTTCTTGTCGGTGACGACGTACTCCATCTCGACGTCCTTCTCGACCACGCTGTCCTGCATCAGGACGCAGTTGCGGACGACGGCGCCCTTCTTGACCTTGACGCCGCGGAACAGCACGCAGTTCTCGACGGTGCCCTCGATGGTGCAGCCGTCAGCCAGCAGGGAGTTGGACACCTTGCTGCCCGCCACATAGCGGGTGGGGTTGTCGTCGCGGATCTTGGTGTAGACGGGGCTGTTCTTGGGGAACAGGGCGTCCAGGTTCTTCTCGTCCAGCAGCTTCATGTTCTCGTCGAAGTAGCTCTTCATGTCGCAGATGTGGGCGACGTAGCCGGTGTACTCGACGGCGTGGACGTTCAGGATGTTGACGTTGTGGGCCAGGATGTCCCGCTCGAAGTAGATCAGGCCGCGGGCGGTGGCGTCCTTGACCAGGCGGATCAGGGTCTCGCGCTCCAGGATGTAGATGTTCAGGTCGAGGTTCTGCACGCCGGGACGGTAATCGTTCAGCAGCAGCTCGGTGACGCGGCCGTCGCCGTCGATGGTCAGGGTGTAGTTGTCATCCTTGCGGCCCTCGGGGATCTCGGTCTTCTGGTAGGCGACGGTGATGTCGGCGCCGCTGGCCTGGTGTGCCTCGAGCAGGGCGTTGAAGTCGAAGTTGACGGCAATGTTGGCGTCGCACATGACGACGTAGCGCTCCTTCTGGTTCTCCAGGAAGCCCAGGATGGAGGCCAGCGCCTCGACGCGGCCGGAGTAGATCCGCACGCCCTTCTCAGCAAAGGGAGGCACGATGTTCAGGCCGCCGTGACGGCGGGCCATATCCCACTCACGGCCGGTGCCCAGATGGTCCATCAGGGAGTGGTAGTTCTTGCGCACCACGATGGACACGTTGGTGATGCCGCAGTTGGACATGCTGGAGAGGATGAAGTCCACCATGCGGTACCGCCCCGCGAAGGGGATGGACGCCATGGTGCGCTCCGTCACCAGCTCGGGTACGGTGTTATCGTAGCTGTTGGGGAAAATAATGCCCAACGCATTGTTGTTCTGGCTCAGCATACTTCCTCGCCCTCCTTGACCGAATCAAATACTTTGGCGCCCTCTTTCACAACTGCGCCCGCGCCGACGGTGAGGCCGGTGCCCACATGGGCGATGGGGCCGTCGCCGCCGATCCTGGCGCCTGCGCCGACCACCACATCCTCGGCGAGGATGCAGCGCTTGACCACTGCGCCGGCCTTGACCACGACGCCGTCCATCAGGACCGCGTCCTCAACGGTGGCGCCGTCCTCGACGATGACGCCAGCCGACAGGACCGAGTGCTTGACGTTGCCGTAGATGCGGCAGCCCTCGGTGACGAGGGAGTCCTCCACCACCGCGCGGGGGCCGATCTTCTGGGCAGGCAGCACCGGGTTGCGGCTGTAGATCTTCCACTCTTCATCAAAGACGTCGATGCCCGAGTTCTCGGGGTCGAGCACTTCCATGTTGGCTTCCCACAGGCTGTCGATGGTACCGACGTCGCGCCAGTAGCCCTTGAAGTGGTAGGCATACATCTTGCGGCCGTCCCGCAGCAGGGCGGGGATGATGTTCATGCCGAAGTCGTTCTTGGAGTTGGGGTCGGCCTCGTCCTCTTCCAGATACTTCTTCAGGATATCCCAGTTGAAGATGTAGATGCCCATCGAAGCCAGGTTGGACTTGGGTACCGGCGGCTTCTCCTGGAACTCGGTGATGCGGTCGTCCTCGTCGGCGACCATCAGGCCGAAGCGGGAAGCTTCCTTCCAGTCAACTTCCATGACAGCGACCGAGAAGTCGGCGCCCTTCTCCTTGTGGAAGCGGAGGAAATCTGCATAGTCCTGCTTGCAGATCTGGTCGCCCGACAGGATGATGACGTACTTCGGGTCGTAAGTCTCGATGAAGCTGATGTTCTGGTAGATCGCATTTGCGGTGCCCTTATACCAGTCGGTGCCCTTGGCCTGCTCGTAGGGGGGCAGGGTGTGCACGCCGCCGTACAGGCGGTCAAGATCCCAGGGCTGGCCGTTGCCGATGTACTCGTTCAGCTTCTGGGGCTGGTACTGGGTTGCGATGCCCACGGTGTCGATGCGGGAATTGACGCAGTTGGACAGCGGGAAGTCCACGATGCGGTACTTGCCGCCGAAGGACACCGCCGGTTTTGCCGTTTTCTGTGTCAGCGCGTACAAACGCGAGCCACGTCCGCCGGCAAGGATCATTGCCACGATTTCTTTTGCCATAACTTTATTCTCCCCTTTTGCTTTTGCGCCCCCGTCGGTCAGGGGCGAAAATCAACTGTGTTGGAACCCGGGCGGGCCTCCCCGCCGGGTGTGCGGCCCGCCTTATTCTTCGGCAGGCTTTTCCGCCTTGGGCTTGCGGCCCCGCTTGGCGGGGGCCTTCTTCTCGGCCTTTTCGGCCTTCTCCGCCTTGGTCTCCTTGGCGGGGGCGCCCTTTTCCACCTTGGCCTTGGCGGTGCGGCGGGTGGCCGTCTTCTTTTCGCCGGCAGCCGTCTTTTTGGCTGCGGGCTTCCTGGCGGCGGTCTTGGTCTCCGCCTTGTCTGCGGCGGCCTTGGCGGTCTTGGCGCGGGTCGCGCGCGGCGCGGGCACCTCGAAGTAGACGGCGCTCAGCGGCGGCAGGGTGATGGTGATGCTCTGGTCAAAGCCGTGCATCGGCACCTTCTTGGAGCGGACCGCCTTGTTGTGGTGGAGGCCCGACCCGCCGAAGGCCGCGTCGTCGCTGTTGATGAGCTCCTTATAGCTGCCGGCGACCGGCGCGCCCATGATGTAGCTCTCCCGCAGGACGGGGGTGAAGTTGCAGACGATCATGATCTGCTTGCCCGCGGCGTCCTTGCGCAGGAAGGCGACCACGCTCTGCTGGTAATCGTCCGGGACGATCCACTGGAAGCCCTCCCAGCTGTAGTCCACCTGCCAGAAGGCGGGGTGATCCTTGTAGAACTGGTTGAGGGTCTTGACGTAGGTCTGCAGCTGTTTGTGCTTGTCGTAGTCGAGCAGCTCCCAGTCGAGGGGCTTGGCCTCGTACCACTCGTTGAACTGGCCGAACTCCTGGCCCATGAACAGCAGCTTTTTGCCGGGATGGGCCATCATGTAGCCGAAGAAGGCGCGGAGGTTGGCGAACTTGTCCTCATACTCGCCCGGCATCTTGTTGATGAGGCTGCACTTGCCGTGCACCACCTCGTCGTGGCTGATGGGCAGGACGAAATTCTCGCTGAAAGCGTAGAAGAAACTGAAGGTGACCTTGTTGTGGTTGTAGGAGCGGTAGATGGGGTCGCTGGACATATAGCTGAGCATATCGTTCATCCAGCCCATGTTCCACTTGAAGTTGAAGCCGAGGCCGCCGTCCACCGCCGGTTTGGTGACGTTGGGCCAGGCGGTGGACTCCTCCGCGATCATGTATTTTTCGGGGTGGCGGGTCAGGACGGCGGTGTTCAGCTTGCGCAGGAAGGCGATGGCCTCCAGGTTTTCCTTGCCGCCGTGGATGTTCTGCTCCCACTCGCCGTCGCGGCGGTTGTAGTCCAGATACAGCATGGACGCCACCGCGTCCACCCGCAGGCCGTCGATGTGGTACTGCTCCAGCCAGTACAGGGCGCTCGAGATCAGGAAGCTCTGCACCTCGTTCATGCCGAAGTTGAAGACCATGGTGCCCCATTCCTTGTGCTCGCCGCGGCGGGGGTTGGGGTCCTCATAGCAGGGCTCACCGTCGAACATGTACAGGCCGAACTGGTCCTTGGGGAAGTGGGCGGGCACCCAGTCCATGATGACGCCGATGCCGGCGTTGTGCATCTTATCCACAAAGGACATCAGGTCCTTGGGGGTGCCGTAGCGGCTGGTGGGGGCAAAGTAGCCCGACACCTGATAGCCCCAGCTGCCGTCGAAGGGGTATTCCATGATGGGCAGCAGCTCGACGTGGGTGTAGCCCATCTCGGTGAGGTAAGGGATGAGCAGGTCGGCCAGCTCGGCGTAGTTGTAGGGGATGTAGGTGCCATCCTCCTTCTTTTTCATCTTCCAGCTGCCGGCGTGCATCTCGTAGATGTTCATCGGGCCGTTGATGGCATCCTTGGCCTTCTGGGCCTCCTGCCAGGCGCTGTCGGTCCAGCCAAAGCCGGACAGGTCGTAGACCTTGCTGCCGTTGGACGGCCGGGTCTCGGCGTGGAGCGCGTAGGGGTCGGCCTTAAAGACCAGATCCCCCGCCCGGGTGGTGACGCAGTACTTGTAGACGTCGTACTCCTTCATGCCCGGGATGAACAGCTCCCAGATGGAAGCGCCGTCCGTCTTTTTCATGGGGTGGCTGCCCGGCTTCCAGCTGTTGAAATCGCCCACCACGCTGACAGCGGCGGCGTGGGGGGCCCACAGGCGGAACATGACGCCCTTCTCCCCGCCCTGCTCTTCCAGGTGGGAACCAAAGAAGCGCTGGGCCTCAAAGTTGTTGCCCTGTTTGTACAGGTAGACAGGCAGGTCGTCGGGGTTGGGTTTGACCTCCCCGGCCGGCTTTTCTGCGGCCGGCTGCTCGGCTGCCTGATTCATCTCTTCGGTGGTCTGTTTCAATTCATCGGTCTGTTTCATAGTTTGTGCAGCTCCTCCCTGGCGCAGACTGACGCCAGCCCGCATATTCTGCGTGACAGGCGCGGCATCCGGACACGGCGTCAAAGCACAGTGCGGCGGCCCCGCTTGTCTCTACATTACTATATTAAATAATTCGAGGGGATTTTTCAAGGCCTTTTTCATAAAATCAGCCATAATCTTTTCGTTCAAAAATATGGAAATGGGCAGAACATACAAATTTTGACATTTTTTCTATGCAAACCTGACAGACCTTTTCCCCAAACGCAAAAAAGCCCCCGCTCTGCTTGTCAGAAACAGCAGAGCAGGGGCTCCATGTTTGCTATAGCTTACCTCGATCAGCCCACCACGTAGACGTTGACGTTGATGGCGCCGTTGATGACCGATTCGGCATAGGTCTCGTAGAACAGGTCCACAAGGATGTGGCCGTCCTGCAGGGCGATGCCGGTATCGGTGGCCAGGGCGTAGCCGTAGACAAAGCGGCCGTCGGTGGAGGTGATGTAGAGCAGGGTGCCGTAGGGGATGACGTCGGGGTCAACGGCGACGGTGCCGTACCCCAGGCCCAGCCCCGACGCGCCGCGGCCGGTGCGGGAATAATACCCGGTGGCCTTGCCGGTCAGCACCTGGCTGTAGCTGGAGGGCGGGTTGGTGGTGCCGTCGGGCCCGGTCAGGGGCGAGACGGGCGCGCCCGCGCCGTAGGTCTTGATCAGGGCGTCCTGGGGCTCGACGGTGGTGGTCACGTCGGTGACGATACTGTTTTCCAGCTCGCCGTCCACCCAGCGGTGGCGGGTGGTGACGGCGCACTGACCGTCCGCGCCGGCCTGCAGGGTGGTCACCCGGTCGGTGTTGCGGAAGTAGAGGCTGGTATAGATATACTCGGTCTCATGGGGGATGGTCTGGTATTCCACCGTCTCCTCATAGCGGACGCGGTGGACTTCCACCTTGCTGCCGATCCCCACCAGGGAATCGAGGGCCGGGACGGTGTAGTCGTCGGGGCCGAGGGTGATGCCGGCCTTTTCGAGGGCTTCGGCCACCGTGCCGTAGACCATCTTGACGGGGGTCTCCTGGCCGTCCGCCTCGACGGTGACGGTAAAGGCGCGCTCGATGTTCAGGGTGGCCAGGCTGTCGCCGAAGGCGGTGTAGTAGACGCGGTCGCCCTCTTCGGCTTCAATGCCGGACAGGCTCATCAGGCGGGCGGGGTCGCTCTCGCTGGTCAAAAGCAGCTGCTTGGCCCCATTGGAATCGGTCACATAGGTGACGCGGATGCTGACGGTGGTCATCATCAGCGTCAGGACAAGGCCCAGGCTGAGAAGGCCCAGCGCAAAGGCGCGGTGCCGGCCCGGCTTCTGTTTACGCATGGTTTCGGAAGTGATACAAAACAACTCCTCTCTTTTTACAGTTTGGCTTTGTCTGCGAGGGGCTTCCTTCCGCTCGCATTTAGGGGTGTATTTGACTTCTCAGATACACCCTAGGGCGGTTCGGTGGCCGGTCCGCCGCCGGCCGCCGCGCCCGGAACTGCGCTCAGGGTGCGGCGCTTCACTTCTTGGTTTGTCTGTTTTTACTCGCTGCATCGTCCGTTGACCGGCCGCAGCAGCTGTCCTATCTTAGCAGACCGGGAGCGATTTGTCAAATGCGCAATCTGTGATTTGTTACTTTTTTGGCATTCTTTTTCGTGCATTCTGTACAAACTTTTCGCTACAATTTTGTAGATTAAGTCAGCTTCCTCTGATTTTCGATTCAAAAGCCCCCGCAAAGCTGTAACAGAAATTTAACATTTATTTTTCGTTTCGGATGCAATTTTCTCCCTTGGCAGGGCGGGCGACGCTAAAAAAACATGGTTTTTCCAGCAGAAAATCGATGTCAAAAGGACACACTGTTCCCTTCCCGGCCCCGGCGGTAGAATCGGTCCAAAAGCGGGGCCGCCGACCGGCCCCGGGAAAGGATGGATCTAAACATGATGCACATTGAGATCGCAGCCCGGCAGCTTGCGGGCTGCACCGATTTCGTCCCCTGCCCGGCGCGGCTGCATCTGGGCAGCCAGAATGCCGAAGGGGTCGACGTCCTGTCGTTTGCCCTGCCGGCGGCCTGGGCGGGCAAGAGCGTCGCCCTGCACATCGAGCGGGCGGACGGGACCCCGCAGTCCCCCCTGCTGCTGGACGGGCAGGGACAGGTCGCCGTCGACCGGCGGCTGACCGCCGCCCGGGCCGGCCGGTGGATGCTGACCGCCACCGACGGGGACGGCTACACCGCCTACACCCAGCCCGGCTGCTTTGACACCGGCGAGACCCTGCCCACCGACAGCGTGGGAGAGCCGCCCTCTCCCTCCCTCTACGAGCAGTTTGTGGCGCAGGTGCTGGGCAGCGCCGGCGACGCCGCGGCCAGCGCCACGGCCGCCGCCCAGAGCGCCTCAGCGGCCAGCACCTCAGCCGGGCAGGCCGCAGACGCCGTGACCGAGGCCCAGACCAAGGCGGACGCCGCCGGCGCCAGCGCTGCGGCCGCCGAAGCCGCCGCCCTGCGGGCCGAGGCCGTCGCCCCCACCGAGGGCCCGGTCATCAGCGTCAACAGCATGGGCGGGCGGGTCCAGCTGGACGCCCACGACGTGGGGGCCCTGCCCCTGCCGGACAGTCCGGCGGCGGGCTGTCTGCTGCGGATCGAGGCGGTGGACAGCGAGACCGGCGAGGTATCCACCGAGGCGGTGCCCGAGAGCGACCTGAACAGCTTTGTCCGCCGCACCGACAAGCCCACCGCCCAGCAGGCCGGCCCCGTCAAGCTGGCCGAGGGCTACGGCCTGGCCCTGACGGACGGCGGCGAGCTGCGGGTGGCCCCGGCCGCCTCTTCCCAGCTGGCCGCCATGACCGAGGGGTGGGCGCCGGTCACCCCGGCTCTGCTGCCTCTGGCCGTCAAGCTGGCCCTGGCCGCTGTCTGGGAGAGCGCCGGCTGGACCGACGCCGACCGCACCGGCGCGCGCGCCACCCTCGGCGCGGCGGCTGCCTCGGCCCTTGACGCCCTCACCGCCCGGGTGGAGGCCCTCGAACTACAGGGCGGCGCCGAGATCACCCAGCACACCTTCACCGCCGACCTGGCGTCCCTGACCAACCTGACCGCCTCCGGCGTCTGGAACGCCGCCGCGGCCCGGCTGGAATTTTGAGAGGAGGTTTTTCCATGTCAACCACTTTGGCCGCCCAGGCGGTGGGCAGCACCGTCACCCTGAACGTGGACGGCGCCGCCGTCAGCTTTCTGGTGGTCCAGCAGGGCTGCCCCGACGCCAGCCTCTACGACGGCTGCGACGGCACCTGGCTGCTGATGCAGGACGTCTACAGCGAGCGCATCTTTGGCAGCGCCAACGATTACGCCGCGTCCACCCTGCACACCTGGCTGAACGGCACCTTTTTGAGCAAGCTGGACAGCGGCATCCAGCAGGCGGTCCAGACCGCCGGCCTGCCCTGTTTTGACGGGGAGGCCGTCCGCAGCGGCGCGGACGGGGTGAGCGCCAAAATTTTCCTGCTCTCCATGCGGGAGATGGGCACCCCCGCCTCCCAGAAGGCCAACCTGGCCGACGAGGGCGTCCTCCTCGACTACTTTGAGGACGGAGACGGCAACGAAGAGCCGCTGCGCGCGGCCTCCGACTGGTACTGGACCCGCTCCCCCTCCACTGCCAACGGCGACGACGTCTGGGCGGTGGCGGGCAGCAGCGGCAAGTGCGCCTGCCGGGACGTCTCCTACAGCTACGGGGTCCGCCCCGCGCTGATCCTGCCCCAGGCCATGCCGGTGGAAAACGGCGCGGTGCAGCCCAACGGCGCCCCCACCATCACCAGCGCCAGCGGGGTCAGCGGGGCCGACCTCGGCACCCGGAACGGGCCCTTCTCCTTGGAATACATCGCCGCCGACCCCGAGGGGAGCAGCCTCTCCCTGACCGAGTCGCTGGACCAGACCGTCACCCGCACCCTGACCGCCCCGTCGGGCTCGACCCTGCGGTTTGAGGCGGTCTACGACAGCCTGACCTTCCTCAAGCTGGCCAACGGCGTCCACACCCTCCAGGTGACGGCCAGCGACGGGCTGGCTTCCGCCAGCTTTACCGCCAGCTTTACCAAGGCGGCCGCCTCCGCCAGCCTGACCCTGACCCAGCCCCTGACCGCCGACGCGCCCATCACGGCGGCCAACCTGACGGTGGGCGGCAGCTGCCCCGATGACGCGGTCTTCAGCGTCGAGATGACCAACAACGCCCTGGACGACGACCCGGTCTGGCAGGACGCCACCCAGGCCGTCCGGCAGGGCAGCAACTTCCTGTTTGCCAACCAGACCGCCGCCAACGGCCCGGCCTTCAACTTCCACATCGAAGTGGCCCGCGGGCCGTCCGGCGCCGGCGGCTACATCGACAGCGTCAGCGGCGCGTACCAGTGACCTTTCCTCTCCTTATGGCGTCCCCCGCAGGGTGTGTTTCCCTGCGGGGGTTTTCTTTGCCTTGACAAACAAGAATGATTCCTGTTATAATTTTTTATGTAAACTGCACAGAATTTCTGTGCCCAACCGCCACCAAAGGAGGAGTGAGACCATGCGCTATGTCTGCCCGATCTGCGGCTACATCTACGACGAGGCCGCCGAAGGCGTCCCGTTCGACAGCCTGCCCGACAGCTGGGCCTGCCCGATGTGCGGCGCGCCCAAGCTGATGTTCGAGCCGGAAGCCGCCCCCGAACCGCCCAAACCGGCGGCCGCCCCCGCCGCCCTCGACGACGACCTGCAGCAGCTCTCGGCCGGGGCGCTGGCCGCCCTCTGCTCCAACCTTGCCCGTGGGTGCGAAAAGCAGTACAAGGAGGAGGAAGCCGCCCTCTTCCGGCAGATCGCGGACTTTTACACGGCGGCTGCCCCCGCGGCGGAAAAACCCAGCCTGGAAGATCTGGCGGCCCTCTTCCGCGACGACCTGGACAGCGGCTACCCCGGCCTGACCGCCGCCGCCCAAGCCGCAGGCGACCGCGGCACCCAGCGCGTCTGCGTCTGGGGCGAGAAGGTGACCCGTATGCTCTATACCCTGCTGGACCGCTACCAGCGGGAGGGCGAAGCCTTCCTCGCCGGCACCCAGGTCTGGGTCTGCTCAGTCTGCGGCTTTGTCTACATCGGCGGCACGCCGCCCGCCATCTGCCCCGTCTGCAAAGTACCCGCATGGAAATTTGACAAGATCGAAGGGAGGCGGCCCGCATGAAAGAGCTCATCGCCGTCCGCAATCTGCGGCTGTGCACCAAGGACTGCCTGTGCCTGTACGTTTGCCCCACCGGCGCGTCCGACACCGAGGACAGCGTCATCGACACCGCCCGGTGCATCGGCTGCGGCAGCTGCGCCGCCGCCTGCCCCAGCGGGGCCATCTCGATGGTGCCGGTCCGCTACCCGCCCCAGCAGAAAAAGGCTGAGACGGTCCTCGCCCCGTCCTATGTCCTGGCCAACGCCAAAGCCCGCCAGGAACAGGCCGCCCGGCAGCTTGCCGCCGCGGCCGAAACCGACGGTCTCTACCGCCTGCTGACCGCCGTGGCAAAATCGGTCCGCCTGGTCAACGAGGATCTGCTGCGGGAGTCCGGCTATATGCTGCCCCAGAGCGGCAACGCCCACGCCCTGCTGCGCGGCTGGACAGCCGAGCCTCCCAGCCCCGACTTCCCGGCCGAAGCCGCCCAAGCGCTGCTGGATGCCCTGCCCGACAACGACGCCTGACCACAGCACAACTGCCCCCTTTCCGCATGACACGGAGAGGGGGCAGTTTTTAGCCGGCGGCAGACAAAAAAGACAGCAGCTCTTCCCTTGCGGCCGCCGCATCCGACGCCGGGGGCCGTCCGGCCAGGTAGGCGAGAGCATCGTTCCACTCATCCAGAGGGGCGTCCTCTGCTTTGAGCTGCGTGACCGCACGCCGCAGCCGCGCGCGCTGTACCGAGTCCAGCTCATGCAGGCCGCTGAGATATTCACATCCTGTGCGGTAGGCCAGGTAATCCAACAGTGCCAAGCGCAGCGGACTTTCTCTCATTGTTTTATCCTCGCAATTGCAATGCGGGGCCGGCCTTTCAGCCGGCCCCGCAGAGGGACCCTATCTTTCGTGACGCAAAAGTTCTTTTGTTTTGGTGCGATCAACAACAGAAGGAATACTGGTTAGATACTCCTTTTTGCTGTCACATCGGATGGGTATTTACCCGGGCCCGCAAA
>DXHQ01000029.1 GCA_019113345.1 Candidatus Faecalibacterium intestinigallinarum | reverse complement strand
ACCGGTCGAGCGCGCCGGACTGCCGGTCGGTTGCCTCTACCGGGGCGGCGTGGTATCATGCCCTTAAACAAGCAAAGGAGTGTGGACACCATGAAACAGCAGACCTTCGGCACAACGGTCGCCGCTCTGCGCAAAGCGCGCGGCATGACTCAGCTCGATTTGGCCGACCGAATGGGCGTTACCGACAAAGCGGTCAGCAAGTGGGAGCGGGACCTCTCCTTCCCCGATACCGCTTCCCTGCCCAAGCTGGCCGAGACGCTGGGTGTCACCGTCGACGAGCTGATGCTGGGCAGGCAGGCTGAAACCGCCTTGGCCCCCACCAAAGCCGCGCAGCTCATCCCTCTGATTTTACAGGGCGTGGCTCTGGCGATGGGGATAGCGGTGACCGTCCTCGCCGCCCTGCATCAGCTTGAGGCCGACGACGCTCTGCCCATGCTGGGCCTCGGCCTCGCCTGTCTGGCGGCGGCGCAGCTCGCCGGGCGGGAAACTTAAAAAACTCACAGCAAAAAAGGCCCTGCATCTTTTGATGCAGAGCCTTTTTCTTTTGTATGACCCGTACGGGAATACCCGCGGGCTAAAAACGGTCCACTGGACCGTTTTTGCGGGCTGCGGCCCGTTTCCGGGTTGCGGTACCCTGTTTTTGTTGCGCGGGCGGCAGCCCGCTTGCAAAAAGCAGACCGCGGCCCCTGCTCTGCTTCGGCTGTTTCGTCCGCTGGACGCGCCTCAGCTGCGCACCCTGTTCGATTCTGTACGGCTTGCATAAAAAGACACCCCCAGCCTAAGCTGGGGGTGCTTTTATATGACCCGTACGGGAATCGAACCCATGTTACAGCCGTGAAAGGGCCGTGTCTTAACCGCTTGACCAACGGGCCTTAGAAACACAGAGCTTCGCTAAAATCTCCGACATCCTCGCCCACTACTGCGGGCGACGTCCCCCTTATTTTAGCGAAACTCTGTCAATGGTAGCGGTAACTGGATTTGAACCGGTGACACTTCGGGTATGAACCGAATGCTCTAGCCAACTGAGCTATACCGCCTTATTTACTTCGCGCTCCCGCAGAACGCTTTATTATTATATCCAATCCTTCGCAGTTTGTCAACACCCAATTTGAAAAAAATACAATTTTTTTCAGAGGGCTCCCCTCTCCGTTGCGGTCTGTGATTTGCCCCCTCAGTCAGCTTCGCTGACAGGTTTGGTTGATGTATGGATTTTCAAAAGCAACTGAAAGGCCCCGCCTTATCCCGATGAGCCAGGATAAAGCAGGGCCTGTTTTCAAATCCATTCCTTATAACCTCTCACGCGTGCGGGAGAGGTGTCACAGGGAGCGCAAGCGGACTGTGACGGAGAGGGACAGCTGCTTACTTTTTGTGGGCCGGCACCATGACCTCCAGCCCGCCCATGTAGGGCTGCAGCACCTTGGGGATGGTCACGCTGCCGTCGGCCTGCAGGTGGTTCTCCAGGAAGGCGATCAGCATACGCGGGGGCGCGACGCAGGTGTTGTTCAGGGTGTGGGCCAGATAGCTCTTGCCGTCGGCGCCCTTGACCCGGATGTGCAGGCGGCGGGCCTGGGCGTCGCCCAGGTTGGAGCAGCTGCACACCTCAAAGTACTTCTGCTGGCGGGGGCTCCAGGCTTCGATGTCGCAGCTCTTGACCTTCAGGTCGGCCAGGTCGCCCGAGCAGCAGACCAGCTGCCGGACCGGAATCTCCATGTTCCGGAACAGCTCGACCGAGTAGCGCCACAGCTTCTCGTACCAGTCGTTGCTCTCCTCAGGGCGGCAGACCACGATCATCTCCTGCTTTTCAAACTGGTGGATGCGGTAGATGCCCCGCTCCTCGATGCCGTGAGCGCCCTTCTCCTTGCGGAAGCAGGGGCTGTAGCTGGTCAGGGTCAGCGGCAGCTTGGCCTCGTCGATGGTCTGGTCGATGAAGCGGCCGATCATGGTGTGCTCGGAGGTGCCGATCAGGTAGAGGTCCTCGCCCTCGATCTTGTACATCATGGCGTCCATCTCGGGGAAGGACATAACCCCCTGCACCACGTTGCCGTGCATCATGAAGGGCGGGATGACATAGGTGAAGCCCTTGCCGATCATGAAGTCGCGGGCATAGGCCAGCACCGCCTCGTGCAGGCGGGCGATGTTGCCCAGCAGGTAGTAGAAGCCGTTGCCGGCCACCCGGCCGGCGGCGTCCATGTCGATGCCGTCAAAGCTCTCCATGATCTCGGTGTGGTACGGGATGGGAAAATCGGGCACCACCGGCTCGCCGAACCGCTGGGCCTCGACGTTGTGGGTATCGTCGGGGCCGATGGGGACGCTGGGGTCGATCATGTTGGGGATGGTGTACATGATCTCCTGGATGCGGGCGGCCATCTTGTCCTTCTCGGCGTCAAGGGCTGCCAGCTGCTCGGCGTCCGCCTTGACGGCGGCGTTGTTGGCGTCGATCTGGGCCTGCAGCTCGGCCTTTTTGGCCTCGTCGGCGCACTTCTTCAGCTGGCCGAAGAGGGGGCCGTTGGCCTTGCTCAGCTTGTTGCGCTGGGCCTTGAGGTTCTCGGCCTCCTGCAGGCACTTGCGGTATTGGGCGTCCAGGGCGATCACCTCGTCCACCAGCGGGAGCTTGGCGTCCTGGAACTTCTTGCGGATGTTCTCCTTGACGGCGTCCGGGTTCTCCCGGACAAATTTGATGTCCAGCATAGATTCTCTCCTTATCTGACCTTTTTATATCGACTGTTCCCACAGGGGCGGATAAACGGGGGCTGCGTCGGGCGCGGGGGCTGTCCCCTCCCGGTCGTAGCGGCCCAGCAGGTTGGCAAAGGCGCGCAGCTGCTCGTCCGAGTAGAAGTGCACCGTCAGGCTGCCCCTGCCGTCCTTATAGGCCACCGAGACCTCGTTGCCCAGCGCCTGGCGCAGGCTCTCCTCCACCTCGACCGGCAGGGCCGGGCGGGGCGGCGGCTCGGGGGCCGCCTGCTGCTTTGCCTCTTTGGCCAGCTTGCGGCAGAGGGCCTCGGCCTGGCGGACGTTGAGGTTGTTCTCGGCGATGAGTCTGGCCGCCTGGACCTGCAGCTCGGGCGTCGGCAGCCCCAGGATGGCCTTGGCGTGGCCGGCGGTCAGCTGCCCCGAGCGGAGCAGTTCCAGCGCCTCGTTCGGCAATCCCAGCAGCCGCAGGCTGTTGGCCAGAGCGCTGCGGCTTTTGCCCAGCCGCTGGGCCGCCTGCTCCTGGGTCAGCTTGCAGCGGTCCATCAGCTCCCGGATGCCGCAGGCTTCCTCGACCGGGTCGAGGTCCTCCCGCTGTAAATTCTCGACCAGCGCCAGCTCCATGGCCTCCTGGTCCGACACGTCCCGGATGACCACCGGCACCTCGGTCAGGCCGGCCAGGCGGCAGGCGCGCCACCGGCGCTCCCCCGCCACGATGCGGTAGCCGCCCATCGGCTGGGGCCGCACCGCGATGGGCTGCAGCAGCCCGTGTTCCCCGATGCTGGCGGCCAGCTCGGCCAGACTCTCCTCGTTGAAGGTCTTGCGGGGCTGTCCGGGGTCGGGCTCGATCTCCCGCAGGGGGATGGTTCGCACCCCGTCCCCCGTTTCAAGGCTGGGGGCGGCGTCCTCAAACAGGCTTTCCAGCCCGCGGCCGAGCCCCCCTCTTCCTCTTGGCATCTGTCCCCCTCCTTACACATGTTCGGGCGTCTTTGCAGATGCCTCGGTCCTGGCTGCTTTGGCCCGCCGGCGGCGGGGCTGCGGGTCCCGCGGACGGTTCCGCTTGACGAACTCGATGGCGAGGTCCATATAAGCCTCGCTGCCCTTGCCCTTGGGCTCGTAGTAATTGATGGGCTGCCCGTAGCTGGGCGCCTCCGAGATGCGGATGGTCCGGGGGATGGTGGTCTGGTAGACCTTATCCCCGAAGTACTTCTGCACCTGCTCCACCACCTGCAAAGTCAGGTTGTAGCGCCCGGCGTACATGGTAAAGACCACCCCCTCGATATCGAGGTAAGAGTTATACTTCCGCCGCACCGTCTTGAGGGTGCTGATGAGCTCGCTCAAGCCCTCCAGCGCGTAGTACTCGCACTGGATGGGGATGAGGACGCTGTCGCAGGCGCACAGACCGTTCAGCGTCAGCAGGTCGAGGCTGGGCGGGCAGTCGATGAAGATGTAATCGTACTCCTGCTGGATGGGCGCCAGCGCCTTGCGCAGCCGGCTCTCCCGCCCGGGCAGGTCGATCAGCTCCAGCCCCGCGCCGGCAAGCCTCGTGTTGGAGGGCAGCACGTCGGTGCGGTAATTGGTTTTGCGGATGGCCTCGGCCGCCGGCGTTTCGCCGATCAGCACCTCATAGGTGCCCATCTCGACGCTCCGCTTGGAGATGCCGTAGCCGGTGGTCGAGTTGCCCTGCGGGTCCAGGTCGACGATGAGGACCTTTTTTCCCAGCGCGGCCACACAGGCCGAGAGATTGACGGCGGTGGTGGTCTTGCCCACGCCGCCCTTCTGATTTGCCACTGCTACGATCTTACCCACAGGATCCTCCCTCTCTGCGGAATGTTCCACGTGGAACACTCCCTTTCTCGTTACGCCCTCTATTATAATCCATTCCAAGAGGAACGTCAAACCTTTCGGCCGTAAAATTGGGGTAAATGTCCCATCTTCCCTGCCTGCCGCCTTTTCAGCGGCCCAGCCGGCAGGCGGCGTGGTCATTCTCCCAGCCGTCCACCAGGACGTCGGCTTCCTCGGGATGGCGCGCAAACCAATCCCGGGCATAGGAACAGGTGACGCGGGCCTTGCGGCCGGTGGACCGCAAAGTGCCGGCGGCCCGCTTGACCAGCTGGCCGGCCACCCCCTGTCCCCGCAGGGACGGGTCCACCCAGGTGTGGTCGATGACCACCACCCCGGGTGCCGTTTCCGGGAAGGTCACTTCGGCCAGCGTCCTGCCGTTTTCGGCGCAGAAGATGCGGTTGTTCTCTGTTGTGAAAGTCATGGTCCTGCCTCCTTTGCTTTGCGGGTGTATCCATCTGTCTGTATCATACCAGACGCCGGGACGGGACGCAAGCACTTTGACGCAAGTGTTCCACGTGAAACAAAAAAGAGGCCCATGCCGGGCCCCTTGGGGTGACGCCGCTTTGGGGCGGCGGACAATTTGCTGCGAGCAGACCGGGCACGCCGGCAGGTGCCGTCCTAGCTCCTTCCCTCCCGGATGAAGCGGATCAGTTCTTCCACATCCGTAAAGTCGTCGTAGTCGCCCACGACCCCTTCGCGGTGGTAGACGACGCCGTTTTGCTCGTTGCGTTCCAAACAGTCCAGCAGGACCTGTTTCCGTAGCGTTATTTTCCGCCGCCCGTCCCGGTGGGGATGCGGACGGTGTATTCGATGTAGCCGTCCCCTTCTTCCCGGCGGGCGGTGGCGGGCACGCCGTTGTCGGTCATCAGGCGGATGGCGTGGTCGATGGTGTTGACAAAGATGCGGACATCCTTGACCATGGGCAGGCGCCGGCGGGGCGGACGGGGCGGCGCGTTGAGCAGCTGCTCGACGTAGCGGTCGGTAGCGCGGGCGTTGAGCTTGTGGGCGCTGATGTAGATGAGGGCCTCGCTGCGGCGGTTGTCGGGCAGGCGCAGCACCGCCCGGGCATGGCGCTCGGTCAGGCGGTTGTCGAGGATGAACTTCTGCTGGTCGGGCGTCAGCTGCAAAAGCCGCAGCTTGTTGGCCAGGGTGGGCTGGGCCATCCCCAGACGGCGGGCGGCCTCGGCCTGGGTGCAGTCCCACAGGGCCAGGATGTCCTGCAGGCCCCGCGCCTGCTCAAAGGGGTTGAGGTCGGCGCGCTGGATGTTTTCCAAAAGGCCCAGGGCGGCGGTCTCGTGGTCCTCGCAGTCCCGGATGATGGCGGGGATCTTCTCCATCCCGGCCAGCTTGCAGGCGCGCAGCCGCCGCTCCCCCGCCACCAGCTCGTACCGGTCGGGGCCGAGGCGGCGGACCGTCACCGGCTGCAGCAGCCCGTTCTCCCGGATGCTGGCCGCAAGACCCGCCAGCTCGGCCTCGTCAAAGGTGCGCCGGGCCTGGAAGGGCGACGGCTCGATCTGTTCTGCCGGCAGCGCCACCACCCTGCCCACCGGTTTTTTGCGCTCAAACACGGTCTGATCTCCTCCCTCTCAGCGTTCAGGTTGTTTTCCACCAAAAAAGGCGTTTCGGTGGAAAGTCTCTTTCATCCCAAGAGTACCACAGAAACGCCTTCTTTTCCAGCAGAATCGTTCGCCGCGCTTCGCGCCGGGGCGCAGGATTCCGCTTTATTTCAAGGGAGCTTTCGCAATTTTACCGCCGTTTCTGGGGTATGCGGTCGGAGTCTGCGATATTTTCTCCACCAGCACCAGACTGCGGGCGTCCCCGCCGGGCAGATGGAACGCCCGGGTCTCTTTGTACCGCCCGCCCAGCTTGCGGATGGCGCCCTGCGCCGCGGCCAGCTCTTCGGCGGCGGAGGCTCCCTTCATGGCGAGAAAGACGCCCCCGACCCGGACAAGGGGCAGGCAGTATTCGGCCAGCGCCGGCAGGGCGGCCACCGCCCGGGCCGAGGCGAGGTCGAACTGCTCCCGCCAGTGCTTGCGGGCGGCTTCCTCGGCCCGCTCTTTGGCAAATTCCACCCCTGAAAGGCCCAGCTCCCCGCAGGCATAGCGGAGGAAATCGACCCGCTTGCCGGTGGGCTCCATCAGGGTGAGGGCAAGGTCGGGCTTGTAAATTTTGGTCACGATGCCGGGGAAGCCCGCCCCCGCCCCGACGTCTACCATCCGGCCGGCCACCTCGGGCTGGCTGGCAAAGAGAAGGCTGTCGAGGAAGTGCTTGTCCTCGATCCCTTCGGGGTCGGTGATGGCGGTCAGGTTGACCTTCTGGTTGTAGCTGACCAGCAGCTCGGCGTACCGGTCCAGCTGGTCCAGCTGATGGCCGGTGAGGGCGATGTTCCACGTGGAACACTTTTCGGCCAGGCGGTTTTTGTCAATCATGATGGGCCTCCTTGTTCTGCTTTTGGGCGGCGGCCAGCGCGATGCTGAGCTGGGCCAGGTCGGACGGGGAAACGCCGGGGATCCGCCCGGCCTGCCCCAGGCTGCGGGGACGGATGCGGGAGAGCTTTTCCCGCGCTTCCAGCGTCAGGCCGGTCAGCCCCTCGTAGAAGAAATCGGCGGGGATGAGGGTCTTTTCCCGGCGGGCCATGTCGTGGATCATCCGGTCCTGCCGGGCGATGTAGCCGGCGTACTTGATCTCGGTCTCGATTCGCTCGGCCAGCATGGGGGTGACCCCCTCCCCCCAGCCGATGACTCCGGCCAGCAGCGGGTAGCTGATCTCGGGGCGGCGGAGCAGCTCGTCGGCCGGGCCGCCCTGGGCGGCGGGGGCGAGGCCGGCGGCCTCCATGGCGGCCTGCAAAGGCGCGGTCTTGACGTGGACGGCGTGGAGCCGGGCCCGCTCGGCCTCCAGCACCTGCCGGGTGCGCTGGAACTTTGCCCACCGGGCGTCCGAGACAAGGCCCGTCTCCCGCCCGATGGGGGTCAGGCGGCTGTCGGCGTTGTCCTGCCGGAGGGTCAGCCGGTACTCGCTGCGGCTGGTCATCATCCGGTAGGGGTCCATCACCCCCTTGGTGACCAGGTCGTCCACCAGGGTGCCGATGTAGCTGGACTGCCGCGGCAGGACGATCTGCTCCTTGCCGAGGGCGCGGCGGGCGGCGTTGATGCCGGCCAGAATGCCCTGGGCGGCGGCCTCCTCGTAGCCGGAGGTGCCGTTGAACTGCCCGGCCCCGTACAGGCCGGCCACCTGCCGGCTCTCGAGGGTGGGGGTCAGGCTGGTGGGGTCGACGCAGTCGTACTCGATGGCGTAGGCCGGCCGGATGATCTCCAGCTGCTCAAAGCCCACAATGCTGTGGTAGAAATCGTTCTGGACGTCCTCGGGCAGGCTGCTGGACGCGCCCTGTAAATACATTTCCTCGGTGTCCTCCCCGCAGGGCTCCACAAAGATGGGGTGGCGGTCCTTGCCGGCAAAGCGGACCACCTTGTCCTCGATGGAGGGGCAGTACCGGGGCCCCACCCCCTCGATCATCCCGCCGTAGAGGGGGCTGCGGTGGATGTTATCCAGAATGATCCGGTGGGTCTCGGGGTTGGTGTAGGCGATGTAGCAGTCCGCCTTGTTCCGGACGGGGGTCTCGGTCAGGAAGCTGAAGGGCTGCAGGGTGTCCTCGGGGTCGCCGGGCTGGCGCTCCAGCCTGTCAAAGTCGATGCTCCGCCGGTGGACCCGGGCGGGAGTGCCGGTCTTGAACCGGCGCAGGGGCAGCCCGGCTTCCCGCAGGCTGTCGGTCAGGGCGTTGGCGGCGTGCATCCCGTCGGGGCCCGAGGCGTACCAGGCATCCCCCACAAAGATCTTGCCGCCGAGGTTGGTGCCGGTGGCGATGACCACGCACTTTGCGCCGTACTCGCCGTTCAGCTGGGTGACCACTCCCCTCACCTGCCCATCCTCCACCTCGATGCGGATCACCTCGGCCTGATGGATGGCAAGGCCGGGGGTCAGCTCGAGGGCGTGCTTCATCCAGGCGTTGTAGCGGCGGCGGTCGGTCTGGACCCGCAGGGCGTGGACCGCCGGCCCCTTGCCCCGGTTGAGCATCCGGCTCTGCAGGGCGGTGGCGTCGGCGGCCAGACCCATCAGCCCGCCCAGGGCGTCCACCTCCCGCACCAGGGTACCCTTGGCGGTGCCGCCGATGCTGGGGTTGCAGGGCATATTGCCCACCGCATCCAGGCTCATGGTAAAGACAGCGGTGCGGGCCCCCAGGACGGCGGCCGCATGGGCCGCCTCGATCCCCGCGTGCCCCGCGCCGATCACGATCACATCATAGTCTCCAAGATGGTTCATACAAGTCCTTTCTATTTGCCCACGCAGAACTTCTCAAACACTTCGTCGATGACGGCGTCCGAGGCGTTCTCGCCGGTGAGGTCGTAGAGGGCGGCCAGGGCGTCATCGACGCAGACCGAGACGGCGTCCAGCCCGAAGCCGGTGTCCAGCGCTTCCAGCGCGCCGGCCACCCCGTCCCGGGCCCG
>DXHQ01000028.1 GCA_019113345.1 Candidatus Faecalibacterium intestinigallinarum | reverse complement strand
TGGGCACGTCCTCGTGGGTCTCAAAGCAGCACCGGGAGATGCCGGGACCGATGGCGGCCAGGATGTCCGCCGGGCGGCAGCCGTAGAAGGCCATCTTCTCCACCGCCCGCTCCACGATGCCGGCAGCGGTGCCACGCCAGCCGGCGTGGACGGCGGCGATGACTCGGCGGACCGGGTCGTAGAGGAGGACGGGCAGGCAGTCGGCGCTGAAGATCACCAGGGCCACGCCGGGGATGTCAGTGACCAGGCCGTCGGCCTCATAGGGCTCCTGATCCAGCAGGCAGGCCTTGATGTCGGCGGTGGTGACGGGCCGGACCACGTCGCTGTGGACCTGATTGGTCATGGCCACCGTGCTCAGGTCGGCCCCCACGGCGGCAAAGAACCGGCGGTAGTTCTCCCGGACGTGCTCAGGGTCGTCGCCCCGGGTGGAGCCCAGGTTGAGGCTCTCATAGATGCCGGTGCTCACGCCGCCCAGCCGGGTGGAGAAGCCGTGTGCCACCCCGCCGGCGTGCTCAAAGGCCTCCGCCGACAGGTAGGTGACGCCGGCGCTGATCTTGTCGTGGATCTCCAAAGAGGTACTCCTTTCTGGATCAAAGGGGCTTGTCCGGGGGACGGTTCGACCTCCCCCATCCGCGTCAGTGTGACGCTGGGAAACCTTCCCCCCACAGGGGGGGAGGTGGCGGCGTCAGCCGCCGGATGAGGGGAGATATGAGGGTGGTTTGGCGCGCCGGGTCGTCGCACTTCCCCACGGGGCAAGCCCCGTGGGGGCCCCTTTCCTGCACTCAGCCGGGGCGGAGTGGATCCGCCCCGGCCCAAGGTTTTCACCTGGCGGTGAAAACGCTTGAACGGCGTGACCGCCGTCCCCGCGATGCGGGTGCCTTTGGCGGGTTACTCCTGATCGGGATGATATTCCTTGCAAGTACATTTCTTCCACTTGAGGCCGCTGCCGCAGGGACAGGGGTCGTTGCGGCCGATCTTGCCCACCCGCACAGGCTTGTTGGCTGCGCCTGCCACCTGGCCGGCGGCGGCCGCCTTGGCGCCGGCGCTCTGGCCGGTCAGCTTCTGGCGCAGAGCAGCAATGTCGGACGCGCCCGCGGGGGCGGGGTTGGCTGCGCCGAGGGGCGCGGGCTGGGCTTTCGGGGTTGCGGCTGCGGCCGGGGCAGGCTGTGCTGCCGCAGGGGCTGCCGGCTGCGCGGGGCGCGCAGGCTGGGCCGGGGCCTGACCCGGCTTTGCCTGCACCGGGCGGACCTCGATCATCAGCAGCATCTTGACGGTGTCCTCGCGGATGGAGTCGACCATCTGGTCGAACATGTCAAAGCCCTCGATGCGGTACTCGACCACCGGGTCCTTCTGGCCGTAGCTGCGCAGAGAGATGCCCTTGCGCAGCTGGTCCATGTTGTCGATGTGGTCCATCCAGTAGCGGTCGACGCAGCGCAGCAGGCAGATGCGCTCCAGTTCCCGCATCAGGTTGGCGCCGTAGCGGGCCTCCTTGTCGGCAAAGACCTTGATGCCCCGGTCGTAGAGGGTGTCGGCGACGCTCTGGGCGGTCAGGCCGGCCAGCTCGCTGTCGGTGTAGTGGAAGTCCTCGTCGGTGGTCAGCCAGCCGCTGTAGTGGCGGCGCAGCGCGGCAAAGTCCCAGGTGGACTTGTCCTCGCCGGCCAGGAAGAGGGCACAGCTGCTGTCGACGTTGTCGCGCAGCATCTTGTGGATGTCGGCGCTGACGTCCTCGCCGTCCAGGACCTTGTGGCGCTGGCCGTAGATGATCTCGCGCTGCTGGTTCATGACGTCGTCGTAGCGCAGCACGTTCTTGCGGATCTCGAAGTTGCGGCCCTCCAGCTTTTTCTGGGCGCTCTCGATGGTGGAGGTGATCATGCGGGTCTCGATGGGGGTGTCCTCATCAAGGCCCATCGAGTTCATCAGGCCCTGCACCCGCTCGCCGCCGAACAGCCGCATCAGGTCGTCCTCCAGGCTGAGGTAGAACCGGGACGCGCCGGGGTCGCCCTGACGGCCGGCGCGGCCGCGCAGCTGGTTGTCGATGCGGCGGCTCTCGTGCCGCTCGGTGCCGATGATGAACAGGCCGCCGGCGGCGCGGACCTCCTCGGCCTCCTCGGCGATCTCCTCCTTGTACTGGCGGTAGAGCTCGTCGAAGCGGGCGCGGGCGGCCAGGATGTTGGCGTCGTCGGTGTCGCCGTGGCCGTCGGCTTCGATCAGCAGGGCCTCCACCTGCTCGGGCAGGGCGTCCTGCGGGGCTTCGGGGTTGAGCAGCTTTTCGCAGAACTGCTCGCGGCGCATCTGGGCCTTGGCCATGAACTCGGCGTTGCCGCCCAGCATAATGTCGGTGCCGCGGCCGGCCATGTTGGTGGCGATGGTGATGGCGCCCTTCTTGCCGGCCTGCGCGACGATCTCGGCCTCGCGCTCGTGGTTCTTGGCGTTCAGGACGTTGAAGTCCTTCGTCCGCTTCTGCAGCATCTTGGCCAGCAGCTCGCTCTTTTCCACGCTGACGGTGCCCACCAGGACCGGCTGGCCCTTGGCGTGGCACTCCATCACCTGGTCGATGACGGCGCGGTACTTACCGGCCACCGTCGAATAGACCACGTCGGGGTAATCCTTGCGGATGTTGGGCTTGTTGGTGGGGACGGTGACGATGTTCAGGCCGTAGATCTCGGTGAACTCGGTGGCCTCGGTGCGGGCTGTACCGGTCATGCCGGCCAGCTTTTTGTACATGCGGAAGTAGTTCTGGAAGGTGATGGTGGCCAGGGTCTTGCTCTCGGAGGCGATGTGGACCCCTTCCTTGGCCTCGATGGCCTGGTGCAGGCCCTCGTTGTAGCGGCGGCCGATCATCAGGCGGCCGGTGAACTCGTCGACGATGATGACTTCGCCGTCCTTGACCACATAGTCGATGTCCTTTTTCATGACGCCGTGGGCCTTGATGGCCTGCTCGATGTGGTGGACGAGGGTCATGTTCTCGGCGGCGGCCAGGTTTTCGACCTTGAAGTACTCCTCCGCCTTCTTGATGCCGCTGGCGGTCAGGGTGGCGGTCTTGTGCTTTTCGTCCACGACGTAATCGCCGTCGGCCTGGTCGTCGGCCTCCTCCTTGCTCTCCAGCTCGACCACCACGCTCTTGCGCAGGGTGCGGACGAACTGGTCCACCTGGGTGTAGAGGGAGGAGGAGTCCTCCCCGCGGCCCGAGATGATGAGGGGGGTGCGGGCCTCGTCGATGAGGATGGAGTCCACCTCGTCGACGATGGCGTAGGCGTGCCCGCGCTGGACCATGTTGGACTTGTAGGTCACCATGTTGTCGCGCAGGTAATCGAAGCCGAACTCGTTGTTGGTGCCGTAGGTGATGTCGGCGTTGTAGGCTTTGCGGCGGGCTGCGCCGTCCAGACCGGGGACGATCAGACCGACCGACAGGCCCAGCCAGCGGTAGAGCTTGCCCATCCACTCGCTGTCGCGCTTGGCCAGATAGTCGTTGACGGTGACGACGTGCACCCCCTCGCCCGAAAGGGCGTTGAGGTAGGCGGGCAGGGTGGCCACCAGGGTCTTGCCCTCGCCGGTCTGCATCTCGGCGATGTTGGCGCGGTGCAGGGCGATGCCGCCCACCACCTGCACCGGGAAGTGCTTCATGCCCAGCACACGCCAGGCGGCCTCGCGGCAGGTGGCAAAGGCTTCGGGCAGAATATCGTCGAGGGTCTCGCCCTTGGCGAGCCGCTCCTTGAGGGCGGGGGTCTGGGCCTGCAGCTCGCTGTCGGACATGGCGGCGTAGGCGGGCTCAAGGTCGAGGACCTTTTTGGCGATGGGGTTGATCTTCTTCAGCTCCCGGTCCGAGAAGGAACCGAAGATCTTTTCTACCAGGGACATAGTTTCACCTCAAAATCGTGTGTCTATCGGAAAACGGGCGGCAAAGCAGCCCGCTGTGTCTGCTTTCACGCATCTTTTATAATACACCAAAGCGGGAAGAGGTGTCAAACATTTGGGGCGGTTTCAGGTAAATTTTCTGTGAACAGGACAGGAAAAGCCGCCCTGTGGGATGCGCAGGGCGGCAGAACGTGTCGTTACAGCAGGGCCGGCAGCTCTTCCAGCCGGTCGATGACGGGGCAGCCGGTGGCTTCCAGCCGCGGGCGGGTCTGATGCCCGCCGGCGTAGAGGATGCAGCGCACCCCCATGGCATGGGCGGTCTCGGCGTCGTGGTCGGTGTCGCCCACCATGACGCAGCGGGCCGGGTCGGCCCCCGAGGCGGCGATGTAGTCCCGCCCGAGCTGCACCTTGCCGGCGCCGTAGATATCGGTCAGACCCAGCATGGCCCGGAAAGCGCCGCCCAGCCCCCGGCGGGCCGCCTGCTCGGCCAGGTAGTCCCGGCGGGAGACCGAGAGCAGCGCCTGTTCGATGCCGCGGCCGGCAAGGGCCCGGATGACGCCGGCGGCGCCCTCGGTCAGGGGGCAGCCGTCCACCCCGGCGTTGTAGCGCTGCATATAGCTCTCGGCCAGAACGGGGTAGGGATCGCGCGCAAAGTCAAAGCCCACCCGGCGGTAATACGCCTCGATGGGAAAGCCGAAGACCGCGCGGTAGCGCTCGAGGTCGTACCGCTGCGGGTAGCCGTATTCGTCCAGCAGGCCGTTCAGGCAGTCGCAGGAATAGGCGGCGTCGTCCATCAAAGTGCCGTTCCAGTCCCAGAACACAAGCGAAGGTGCAGCCATGACAGCCTCCTTGTCAGGTCAGGCGGCGCGGATGCCTTCATCCGAAAAGACCTGCCGCAGCCGCGGATTGAATTCGATCAGGCGGACAAGGGCCACGCCCAGCACCCCGCAGCTGATGATCTCGCCCGCGCCCACCGAGAGGGCGTTGGCCAGAATAAGGGCCGGGGTGGCCGGCGTGTCGGAGAAAAAGACCGCGATCTCGGTGCCGACGATGACGGCGTTCCAGAGGATAGGAGGCACCGCCGCCGGGATGGCGAGGCCGCCCACCCGCCAGTGCCGCACCGCATAGGTGCACAGGCAGGCCAGGAAGGTGGCCAGGGTGCCGAAGAGGACGTCGATCATGGTCGAGCCCAGCAGGTTGGCCAGCGCGCAGCCCAGGGTGACGCCGAGGATGTACTCGGGCCCGAAGAGGGGCAGCAGGCAGAGCGCCTCGGCCACCCGCACCTGCACCGCCCCGTAGGAGAAGGGGGCAAGGCCCAGGCAGAGGGCGACGTAGAGGGCTGCGACGACGGCGCAGCGGGCCATTTTGCGGACGTTGAAGGTTTCCTTGTGCATAGATACAATAACTCCAGCGGAAAGATTTTGACCTTCCGGGGCCGCCAGCCCCCGGAGGTTTGGCCCGGCGCAAAGCGCCGGGGAGCCTAAAATCCTAAGTTGCTCTTTTGCGCTATTCGGATTTGAGCCGGCGCGCAGAACGCGCCGGAGGATAGTATAGCACAGATGCGGGGATGGGGCAAGAGCCAAACAACCCCCGGCCTTTGGCCGGGGGTGCAGGTTTATCTCCGTTTGCCGGTGTAGGTGATGGCGATGGTGTCGGGGCCGGTGTTGGCCGAGACGACGCCGCCCAGCTCAAAGACGGTCACGGGCTCCTGGCCGAAAGCCTTTTTGCAGGCGCGGCGCAGCTCTTCGCCCTGCTTGATGCCGGTGTGGGCCACCATATACTCGAAGTCCTCGAGGCCGGCGGTCCGCTTTTTGCACAGGTCGATGATGGCCGGGATGACCTTGTCGTCGCCGCGGACCTTGTTTTCCACCACCGTTTTGCCGTCGATCAGGGTGATGATGGGGCGAAGGCCCAGCAGCTCGCCGGCAAAGGCGGCGGCCGCCGAGATGCGGCCGCTCTTTTTCATCTGGCGCAGGCTGTAGGGTCCCAGGATGATCTCCATCTGGCTCATCTTGTCGTTGAACTCGCCGATGACATGGCGCAGCTCGGCCCCGTTGCGCAGCTTGCGGGCCAGCTCGCAGACGTACCAGCCGAACACCATCGAATAGGTGTGGCTGTCCAGCAGGTGGATCTTCATCTTGTGCTCGGGGCGCTCTTCCCGCAGCATCCCCTGCGCCATGACGGCGTTGTCGTAGGTGGAAGAGCCGGACCGGTTGATGGTGATGTGGACCACGTCGGTGTAGCCGGCGTCCACATACTCGCAGTACTTCTCACAGAACTGGATGGGGGTGATGGCCGCGGTCGAGGGCACGCCCTTGGCCTGGCGCATCAGGTCGTAGAATTCTTCGTTGGTGCAACTGACCCGCTCGAGGTAATCGACGCCGTCGAGCAGGATGTGAAAGCTCATGATGTCGATGCCGTACTTGTCGGCCAGTGCCTGGGGGATGTCGCAGGAGGAGTCGGTCAGGATGGCGATTTTGTTCATAGTAGTCCTCATTTCCATTCGTAGTCACGCAGATGGCCGTGGTCGAGCAGTTCGGGGAAGTCCCATTGACGCAGCACTTCATAGACGCCCACCGCTACGCTGTTGGACAGGTTGAGGCTGCGGGCGCCCTCCCGCATGGGCATACGGATGCACCAGTCGTAATTGGCGGCCAGCAGCGCCTCGGGCAGGCCTGCGTCCTCCCTGCCGAATACCAGATACGCCCCGTCCGGGTAGGCCACGTCGGTATAGCGGCGGGGGGCTTTGGTGGAAAAATAGTAGTAGGGGCCCTTGTTCCGGGCAAAGAAATCGTCGAGGCCCTGATAATATGTTATATCAAGCATGGGCCAATAGTCAAGACCCGCGTGCTTTAATTTTTTATCGTCGATGGCAAAGCCCATCGGGCCCACCAGATGCAGCCGGCAGGCGGTGCAGGCGCAGGTGCGGGCCACGTTGCCGGTGTTCTGCGGGATGCGCGGCTCGACCAGGACGATGTTCAAAGTGGGTTTGTGTTCCATGGTTCCTCCCTGGGTCAGATTTCCGGCATAGGGGACAGGCGGGGCAGCAGCGGCTCGAACCAGACCCCGTACCGCTCGTCGGCCGCGGCGGGGGTGTTCTGGATGGCCTGGGCCACAAAGCCGGCCGCCGCATCGGCCGCCGCGCTCAGGGCGTTGCCCCGCAGCAGGGCCCCCGTCACGATGGCGCCGAACAGGTCGCCGGTGCCGTGGCAGCTGCGTCCGATGCGGAGATGACGCACCACAAAGGGCTCTTTGCCGCCGCCCGCGCAGCCGATGTAGCGGCCCATCGGGAGGCCGGTGACCAGGGCCTGCCGGCCGTCCGCCGCCAGCTGGGCCGCAAGGGCGAGGGCTTCCTGCTCCTCCACCGGCTGAGCCGGTTCGGCGGGGTCGAGGCCGAGCAGCAGTTTGGCTTCGGTCAGGTTGGGCAGGATGACGTCGGCCTGCCGGACCAGCGCCCGCACCCCTGCCAGGGCTTCGGGGCTGATGCCGGCGTAAAGTCTGCCATTGTCGGCGACGGCGGGGTCAACGATCTTGAGGGCATCCGGCCAGAGCCGGAAGGCCTCGGCGGCCAGGCCGGTCAGGGCCTCGCTGCCGAGATAGCCGGTGTAGATGCAGTCGGGCGCAAAGCCGAGGGTGCGGTAATGGGCGAGGGCCTCATGGCACCAGCCGCTGCAGTCCAGCCGGGCGGGGGAGCCGAGGCCGCCGGTGTGGGCGGACAGCAGGACGGTGGGCAGGGCGACGGGCTGGAACCCCATGACGGCCAGCACCGGCGTGATGATGGCCAGGCTGCACCGTCCCGCCGCCGCAAAGCTGTGGATGCAGAGGACTTTTTTGGGTTCAGTGGGCAAAGGACAAGCCTCCTTCTTGGTCAAACACGGATAGGAACGGCCCGCCCGGGCATACTATGGATGGCCGGGGCACCGGCACAAACCAACGGGAGGGCACTGTTTATGAAAGAACATCAGGTACGTTCGGCCGCCGGGATGCTTTTGGGCATGGCGGCAGGCGCGGCTGTGGGGGCCGCCGGCGTGATGGCGGCGGTCCACACCGACCCCCGGGGGGTCCGCAAGGCGGCCCGCAAGATGGCCAAAGGGGCCGAACACGCGGTAGACCGCCTGGACAAGATGGCCGGGGACATCATGGAAAAGTTTTGACCCCGCCTTTCGGCCGGGCAAAAAAAGACTGCGGCAGGCGCTGCGCCCCGCAGTCTTTTTGTGTCCCGCGACGCTTTACAGGACGGCGATGCACATCCGGGCGGTCCGGTTGGTCTCGCCCAGCAGGTCGACGTCCATCTCGATGGCGCAGGTGACGATCAGCGAGCGGCTGACGTTGCTGCCGGTCAGCACCGAGGAGGGCAGGTTGCGGATGGTGAGGACGGCGCTGCCGTCGTCCAGACTGCCCGAGACCTCGCCGTCATAGGAGATGTCGCCGATGGTCAGCCCCGACAGATGCCCGGCAAACACAACCGTCGAGGCGGTCTGGATGGGCAGCTGCAGGGTATAGGTGCCGTTGGACTGGCGGACCAGAGTGGCCTCGCGGCTGTCGTCGACGCCGTCGTTGACCACCGAGTAGCCCTCGCTGTCCTCTTCCCAGAAGGTGACCGAGACGGGCAGGGTGGCGGTGACGCCGCCGGCCGCCGCCCCGGCCGACAGGCCGCCCGCCACGAGCAGCACCAGCGCGAGGAAAGCGGCGCACAGCCGTTTATAACAAAAGGTATGGGTCATGGTAAAACATCCTTTCCTGTGGGGGCGGACCCGGCGGAGCGCCGTGCAAACTGCCCCACTATCAAGATAGCACCATTTGAAGGGAATGTCAAGGGCAGGTCAAATTTTGGGGCGGTTCTCCGTCACAGGCCGTTTGCACGCCCTGGCTGCGCAGTCCCGTACGCGCGTGGGGCCGGGGCACTGGCCCTCTCCGCCGCCTGCGGCGGCACCTCTCCCGCACGCGTGAGAGGTTATAAGGAATGGATTTGAAAAAAGGCCCTCCCGCGAGGGGAGGGCCGGAAAGCTGTCAGGGGATATTATTCAAAGTAGGGGTCGTCCTTCAGCAGGTGGATGTTGGTGATGAAGGCGCTGTCCTCGGGGTCCTTGAAGGGGGCCGAGGCGACGTACTTGTTCAGCTGGACCGCGGTGCGGACGGGGTCGGCGATGGTGCCGGGGCCGCCGATGCAGCCGCCGGGGCAGCCCATGCCCTCCAGCAGGTAGCCGTCGTACTTGCCGGCTTTGGCCATCATCAGCATCTTCTTGCAGTTGGCCAGGCCCTCGGCCGAGGCGATCTTGACCTCCTTGTCGGGGTACCACTCGTGGATCTTGTCGGCGACGGCCTTGGCCACGCCGCCCGACTGCGCAAAGCCGCGGCCGGCGGCCGAGCCGTAGTGCAGCTCTTCGTCCTCGGTGGCGGGGATGGACAGGTCGATGCCCTTGGCCTCCATGACGCCGGCCAGCTCCTCAAAGGTGAGGACGAAGTCGACGTCGCTGCGGACGTGCCGGCGGGAAGCCTCCAGCTTCTTGGCGGCGCAGGGTCCGATGAAGCACATCCGGGCCTCGGGGTCGGCCGCCTTGAGCATCCGGGCGGTAAAGACCATCGGGGTCATGGTCATCGAGATGTTCTTGGCCATGTCGGGGAACATGGTCTTGGCCATCATGCTCCAGGCCGGGCAGCAGGAAGTGCCCATGAACTTGAGCTTTTCGGGCACCTCTTCCAGGAAGTCGTGGGCCTCGTCGACGGCGCACAGGTCGGCGCCGATGGCCACCTCCACCGTGTCGCAGAAGCCGACCTGCTCCAGGGCGGCGCGCAGCTTCTGGGTGGTGTTCAGGGCGGGGAACTGGTTGACGAAGGCCGGGGCGACGAGGGCGTAGACCCGGTCGCCGCGGTTGAAGCTCTGGATCAGCTGGTAGATCTGGCCCTTGTCGGCAATGGCGCCGAAGGGGCAGTTGACCAGGCACTGGCCGCAGGAGACGCACTTGGAGTAGTCGATCTCGGCGCGGCCCAGCGCATCCGAGTGGATGGCGCCCATGCCGCAGGCCGCGGCGCAGGGGCGCTCGGTCTTGACGATGGCGTGGTAGGGGCAGACGTCGACGCAGCGGCCGCACTTGATGCACTTCTCCTGGTCGATGGTGGAGCGGCCCGACTCCCAGACGATGGCGCCCTTGGGGCAGACTTCCATACAGGGATGGGCCAGGCACCCCTGGCACAGGTCGGAGACCTTGACCATCTTTTCGGGGCAGCGGTTGCAGGCGAACTTGATGACATTGACCAGCGGGGGGTCATAGTACTTGGCGGCGATGTTGGCGTCTTCCAGCCCCGAGACGACGCTGTTGTGCTCGTCCATGCGGCGGGTGGGCAGGCCGATGGCCAGACGGACGCGCTCTTCGACGATGGCGCGCTCGAGGAAGATATCCTTGCGCAGTTTGCCTTCCTCGCCGGGGATGATCTTATAGGGGATGCTGCGCATCATGTGGTTTGCCTCTTCGCCCTTGACGTTGGCGTAGGCCATCCGGGCGACTTCGGTGAATACCGCCCGCCGGATCTGGATGACGGTGGTATTGATGCCTCTGAAGCTCATTCCAAACTCTCCTTTTTGCTCTGGTTGCTTTGCCGGTTACCTGTGATTGCCTGGCCCGCGGCCCTGCGGGCCGTGCCATGGGTCGGACGGCGCGTCAAGGCGAAAGACCGTTTTCGCCGCGCCGTCTCATACACTGCTATTTTATCACATTTCCCCCGCCTTGAAAAGGGAGAACGTGAAAAAAGCATCAAAGTTTCGCCTCCGCCTTCACCCGGGCGCCGTCGTAGCCGCCCAGGCGGACCCGGACGATGTCGCCGGCGGCATGGCCGGGCGCGGCGACGGCCACCGGCACATACAGCCGGGTGTAGCCGGTGAAAACGGTGGCCGAAAGCGGCGTTTCGAGCAGCACCTCGTCCTCGGTGCCTTCGAGGCCGGCCAGGACGCGGGCGCGCACCGCCTCGGCGCGCTGGTGCATCCGGCGGCTGCGGGCCTGCTTCTCTTCCTCGACGATCTGGTCGGGGAAGCTGTAGGCCGGCGTGCCCTCCCGCCGGGAGTAGGGGAAAACGTGCACCCGCAGAAAGCCCACCTGCTCGAGGAAGGCACAGCTGGCTTCAAAGTCTTCCTCGGTCTCGCCGGGGAAGCCGCAGATGCAGTCGGTGGTAAAGCTGACCGGCCGGCCGCCGTAGGCCGCCCGCAGCTGTTCGACGACCTCCAGATACTGGGCGGCGGTGTAGGGGCGGCGCATCCGGCGCAATGTGGCGTCGCAGCCGCTCTGCAGGCTGAGGTGGAACTGGGGGCAGAGTTTGTCCACTGCGGCCAGGCGGCGGATGCCCTCGGGGGTGAGCATATCGGGGTCGAGGCTGCCCAGCCGGATCCGCTCGATCCCCTCCACTTCGGCGCAGCGCTCCACCAGCTCGTAGAGGTTGGTGCCGGTGTCGGCGCCGTAGCTGGGCAGGGAGATGGCGCTGAGCACCGCCTCCCGGTAGCCGGCGGCGGCCAGCTGCCGCAGCTCGGCCAGGATGCTGGATTCGGACCGGCTGCGGACCGGGCCCCGGGCCTTGGGGATGATGCAGTAGGCGCAGCGGCGGTTGCAGCCGTCCTCCACCTTGATAAAGGCCCGGGTGTGGGTCTCAAAGCGGTCGACCGGCAGCTCCTCGAAGGCCTCGCCCCGCTCATGGGGCTGGATGGCGACGATCCGCTCGTGGCCCGCCAGCATCTGCTGGACATAGCCCAGAATGGCCCGGCGGTTGGTGGTGCCGCAGACGACGTCGGCCTCGGGCATGGCGGCCGCCGCCTCGGGGGAAGCCTGCGGCCAGCAGCCCGACATGACCGTGACCGCGGCGGGGTTTTTGCGCTTGGCCTGCCGCAGCCACTTGCGGCTCTTCTGCGCGCCGAAGTTGGTGACGGTGCAGCTGTTGACGATGTAGACGTCGGCGTCCTCGCCGTCCGGCACCACGGTGAAGCCGCTGCGCTTGAACAGCTGCTCCAGCGCCTCGGTCTCGTTCGAGTTGACCTTGCATCCAAGGGTATAAAAACAAACACGCATGGGGTATCCTTTCATCAGTCGCCTGCGGCGACAGCTCCCCCGCACGCGTGGGAGCTCAAGAGGCAGGGATTTCAAAATAACTTCCTTATGACCTCCCACGCGTGCGGGGGAGGTGTCATGCCGCTGTGCGGCATGACGGAGAGGGCTGGTTCAAAGTATAACGGATACCGCCCCAAAAGGCAAGCGCGCATGTTGGGGCGGGCGGCTGCATACAATCACAGCAGAACACTGACGGATGGAGGCTGGAACGATGGCGGCAGGTTGGATGCGCAGAGGGCAACATGGGGCGGGGGCGGCCCGGCGGCTGGCGGCGGCAGTCTGTCTGCTGGGGATGGCACTGGGCCTGGCGGCGCTGCCGGCCAAGGCCGCGGTGGGCGGCGCACAGCTGGTCCCGGCCGAGGAGGGGGCCTCCCTCTCCCTGCCCTGCCGGGCGGCGGTGCTGGTGGACCAGAACACCGGCGCCGTCCTCTATGAAAAGGACGCCGACCGGCAGATGCCCATCGCCTCCATCACCAAGGTGATGACCCTGCTTTTGACCTTCGAGGCCCTCCACGACGGGCGGCTGACCCTCGACACCCCGGTGCCGGTCAGCGAGCACGCGGCCAGCATGGGCGGCAGCCAGATCTGGCTGGAGCCGGGGGAGCACTTTACCCTGGACGAGATGCTGCGGGCCATCTGCGTGTCCAGCGCCAACGACGCCGCCGTGGCGGTGGCCGAGCTGGTGGGGGGCAGCGAGGAATCCTTTGTGGCCCGGATGAACGCCAAAGCCGCCGAACTGGGGATGGAGAACACCTCCTTTCGGAACGCCTGCGGCCTGGATACCGAGGGGCATCTTTCCACCGCGCGGGACGTGGCGGTGATGAGCCGGGCCATCCTGAACGAGTGCCCCGAGGTGCTGCACTACAGCGGCATCTGGACCGACACTCTGCGGGGCGGCGAGACCATGCTGGTCAACACCAACAAGCTGCTGCGCCGGTATGAGGGGATCACCGGCCTCAAGACCGGCACCACCGGGGGCGCGGGGGTCTGCATCTCGGCGTCGGCCAGCCGGAACGGGCTGGACCTGATCGCGGTGGTGCTGGGGTCGGACTCGAGCGCCGAGCGGTTCGAGGCGGCCACCCGCCTTCTGGACTACGGCTTTGCCAACTATGAGGCCGCGCCCCTGCCCGATCTGTCGGGGCGGCCGCTCTATCTGGCCGTCACCGGCGGCGACGAGACCGACGTCCCGCTGGACTACAGCGCCCTGCCCGACAGCCTGCTGGTGCCGAAGGGCGGCGGCGCGGCCCTGACCGCCGCAGTCGAGCTGCCCGAGACCCTGCCGGCTCCCCTGACCCTTGGCAGCGAGGTGGGCCGGGTGACGGTGCACGCGAACGGCGCCGAGGTGGGCGCCTGGCCGGTCTATGCCGCCGCCGGCGCGGGCGGGATGGACTTTGCTGCGGCGGTGCGGCTGATGGCGGAGAGCTTCCTCTGACCTTCCAGGTTTCCCGGCCAAGGCGGAGCCAAAGCACCTAAATCAACAGAATTTACAATCCGGCCCGGATGGGCCTTGTTAAAATTGTATGAATCCCGAGGATTTTGGCCTTGACTTTATCGGGATGGAACTGTACACTTAGATAAAGAACTCCCTCGCCGCCGGCAGCGGGGCCGTCCCGCAGCCCGCGGCGTGGAACCATACAGGTAAAGGAACAGTTTGGAGGCCAAGAAGATGAGCGTTTCGTTTAATACCAAACATCTCACTCCGTTTATCAGGGACGACGAGTTCGCCGCCATTTACCCGCAGGTGGCTGCGGCCCACGAGCAGCTGGAAGCCAAGACCGGCCCCGGCAACGACTTCCTGGGCTGGATGTACCTGCCCCGCGATTACGATAAGGAAGAGTTCGCCCGCATCCAGGCTGCGGCCGAGAAGATCCGCAGCGACTCCGACGTGCTGGTGGTGGCCGGCATCGGCGGCAGCTATCTGGGCGCCCGCGCCGTGGTCGAGGCCGTCAAGGGCGTCTACCACAACGAGCTGGAAGAGGGCCTGAAGGTCTACTTCTGCGGCAACAGCATCAGCCCCACCGCCCTGAACGATATCATCGCGCTGTGCAAGGGCAAGCGCTTCTCCATCAACGTCATCTCCAAGTCGGGCACCACCACCGAGACCAGCCTGGCTTTCCGGGTGCTGCGCAAGCTGCTGGAAGAGGAAGTGGGCGTCGAAGAGGCCAACAAGCGCATCTACGCCACCACCGACCGCGCCCGCGGCACCCTCAAGCAGCTGGCTGACAGCCAGGGCTGGCCCACCTTCGTGGTGCCGGACGACGTCGGCGGCCGCTACTCGGTGCTGTCGGCCGTGGGCCTGCTGCCCATCGCCGCCGCCGGCATCGACATCGCCGAGCTGATGCAGGGCGCAGCCGACGCCATGGAGCGGTTCTCGGTCCTCAGCCCCGACAACGACGCCTACAAGTACGCCGCCGCCCGCAACATCCTCTACCGCAAGGGCAAGCAGATCGAGATCCTCGAGAGCTACGAGCCCAACTTTGCGCTGATGAACGAGTGGTACAAGCAGCTGTTCGGCGAGAGCGAGGGCAAGGACAACAAGGGCCTGTTCCCCGCAAGCTGCATCTTCTCGACCGACCTGCACTCGATGGGCCAGTTCATTCAGGAAGGCTCCCGCAATATGTTCGAGACCATCGTCAACGTCAAGACCCCCGCCCAGGACCTCTACATTGAGGAGCTGGAGGGCAACTTCGACGGTCTGAACTTCCTGGCCAACCAGAACATGAGCGTGGTCAACCGCAAGGCCATGGAGGGCACCATCCTGGCGCACACCGACGGCGGCGTGCCCCAGCTGCTCATCGATGTGGACGACCTGTCGGCCTACAATGTGGGCTACCTGATCTACTTCTTCTGGCGCGCCTGCGCCTGCAGCGGCTACCTGCTGGGCGTCAACCCCTTCAACCAGCCGGGCGTCGAGAGCTACAAGAAGAATATGTTCGCCCTGCTGGGCAAGCCGGGCTATGAGAGCCTGACCGCCGAGCTGGAGGCAAAGCTCAAGTAAAAACCGCCCAACAACGGAATCCCCCGCCGCAAGGCGTGGAAAATACAGGAGGCTATATTATGATTAGACTGATTGTCGGCACCAAGGGCTCGGGCAAGACCAAGGCTATGATCGATATGATCAATGAGTCGGTCCGCACCACCAAGGGCAGCGTCGTCGTGGTGGAAAAGGGCATGAAGCTCACCTACGACATCTCCTCGGCTGCCCGCCTGATCGACCTCGACGAATATAAGATCCAGGGCGGCGAGATGCTCTACGGCTTTGTCGCAGGGCTGATGGCCAGCAACTACGATATCACCGATATCTACATCGACGGCATCCTCAAGGTGCTGGACCACGACATCAACCGCCTGGGCGTGGTGCTGGACGAGATGGCCGCCATCGCGGGCGACAGCGTCCGGGTTACCGTCACCGTCAGCGCCGACGAAGCCATGCTGCCCCACAACGTCAAGAAGTACCTGTAAGGCCGCATCGCTCCCCAAAAGCTGAACAGGCCCCTGGCAGTAAGCCCCCCGCGATCCGGGGCAGGGCTGAATCCAGGGGCCTTATTGTAAAAAATATTTGCCGGTGCGCAATTTGGGGCTTGACACAGGGCCCCTTTGGCGCTATACTTACAAGGCAGCTTTTTAGAGGTGTACTATGCAATTTGACCTGAGAAGGTTCATCGCATCCGGCCGCGCAGGCTGGGAGCAGACGTTTGACTGCGACCTGTCGGGACGCGACTTTGCCGGCGCACGCATCGACAAGCCCGTCACGGCCCGCTTTACGGCGCAGGCCGCCGGCGGGGACGAGGTGCGGATGACTTTGCGGGCAAGCGCATCGGTGCATGGCGAATGCGCGCGCTGCCTCGACCCGGTCTGTTTTGACGCCGCGGTCCAGGCGGAATGGACGGCGCGGGAGCGCGATCTGGACGACCCCGACTTCGAGCTGCCGCTGAATGCGGCGGGCAGCATCGATCTCGACGACTGGCTCTACCAGGAGTTTCTGTTCCAGATCCCGGGTGTGCTGCTGTGCAGCTCCGACTGCCCGGGCCTGTGCCCCCAGTGCGGGCGCAAACGTCCCTGCTCCTGCCCGGCTGCGCCGGAACCCGACGCACAGCCGGATGCAAGGCTGAGCGTACTGAAATCACTGCTGAACTGATATTCCATCCAAGGAGGTGCAAACTATGGCAGTACCCAAGAGACATCTTTCCAAGGCCCGCCGCGACAAGCGCCGCAGCAACGTCTGGAAGCTGGAGGCCCCCACGCTGGTGAAGTGCAGCAACTGCGGCTCTTTCAAGCTCCCCCACCAGGCCTGCGGCAACTGCGGCTACTACAAGGGCGAGGAAGTCATCAAGAAGGGCTGATTTGCATTTTACTTGGTGGCAACATGGATGTATGACAGAAGGGGAGGGCATACCATGCCCTCCCTTTTCTTTTCAGGAAAGGAGGCGGCGGAATGGCCATGAAGATCGACGCGGTGGCGCCGGGGTCGGACGCGGCTGCGCTGGGCCTTGCGCCCGGCGACGAGCTGCTGGCGGTGGACGGCAACGTCCTCAACGACGCGCTGGACTACCAGTTTTACACCGACAGCCCCGGTTTCCACCTCACCGCCCGGGTGGGCGGCCAGATGCGGGAGTGGGAGGTGGAGCGGCAGCCGGGGGAGGACTTTGGGTGCAGCTTTGCCACCTACCTCGGCGACAGAAAACACTCCTGCGCCAACCGCTGCATCTTCTGCTTCATCGACCAGCTGCCGCCGGGGATGCGCTCGAGCCTCTATTTCAAGGATGACGACGAGCGGCTGTCCTTTCTGTTCGGCAACTATATCACCATGACCAATATGCACCAGCGGGAGATCGACCGCATCATCAAGATGCACATCTCGCCCATCAACGTGTCGGTCCACACCACCAACCCCGAACTGCGCAGCATGATGCTGGCCAACCGCCGGGGCGGCGAGACGCTGGCCTATCTCAAACGCCTGGTCGATGCGGGCATCGCGGTCAACTGCCAGCTGGTGCTCTGCCGGGGGGTGAACGACGGGGACGAGCTGCGCCGCACCCTGGCCGACCTGCTGGCTCTGGGGCCGATGGTGGAGAGCATTGCGGCGGTGCCCTGCGGCGTCACCGATTACCGGCAGGGTCTCTACCCCCAGATCCCCTACGACAAAGCGTCCAGCGGGGAAGTGATCGACATCATGGAGGCGGCGGGCGACGAGGCCAAAGCCCGCTATGGCCGCCGCATCGTCTACCCCAGCGACGAGTGGTATCTCTGCGCCGGGCGGCCCATCCCGCCGGCGGCGTTCTACGAGGACTTCGCCCAGCTGGAAAACGGGGTGGGGATGTGGCGGCTGTATGAGGACAGCTTCCGGGCCGAGCTGGAGCGGGCCCACGTGGTCTATGAGGAGAAAAAGATGGACGTGGTCACCGGCACCATGGCCGCCCCCCTCATCACCGCCATGATGGAGGAACTGCACCGGCAGTACCCCATGATTTCGGTGACCGTCCACCCCATCCAGAACCGCTTTTTCGGCGGCAACGTGGGGGTGGCGGG
>DXHQ01000027.1 GCA_019113345.1 Candidatus Faecalibacterium intestinigallinarum | reverse complement strand
GCCGCTTTTGCAGCCGGCAGATCAGGGCCGGCACCAGGGCCATGACGTAAAACGCCAGCAGCGCGCAGCTGACAAACTCGGCCCAGAGGGGGCCGGTAAGGCCGGCCAGCACCCCGGGCAGCAGCTTGTAGATCAGCAGCATGGGCAGAAGGGCCGCGGCGGCAAGGGCATACTGCCACGCCGCGCGCCGGTCGGTGGAAAAGCGGAGCCACCGCCGCTCGATCAGCCAGCCGGGGTAGAAGCCAAAGACCATCCCGGCGGCCATAAAGCCGTCCTCCTTCATCTGCTCGGGGTCGACGAGAAGGGCGCCGTCCAGATAATCGAGCGGGTAGCTCTTGAGGGAGAACCAGGCCACCGCCGCGAGGGCAAGCAGGGTGCCGGCGGCGGCGACGGTCAGGTCAAAATCGGGCTGCCGCGCCAGCCGGGCGGCCACCTTGCCGTTCAGCCAGAGGTAGCCGCCGGTCAGGGCCATGCTGACCAGAACGTCCTGCGGGGTGTGGACGCCGAGGTAGTTGCGGGAAAAGGCGGTGAGCAGGATGAGCGCCGCCATCAGGACGGCCAGCCACCGGCGCTTTCTGCCGTACCAGAGGGCCGCGCTGCCGTAGATGGCGGCGGCGCTCTGGGTGTGTCCCGACGGGAAGGAGTAGCCGGTGGCGGTGTCCAGCGCGGTGGTGACCGGGTGGAGCCGCCCGTCCCGGACCCAGGGGCGGTAGACGCAGGCGGTCAGCTTGGCCACCTGCACCAGCAGGCTGCTGCCGACATAGTTCAGCATCAGGAAACCGCCGAAGTGCCGGTCCACCGCCCAAAAGACGAAGGCGGCCGCCGCGATGGTCAGGGAACTGGCGGCCAGCTCGCTGACCAGCTCCATCACCGGGGTCAGCACGGCGCCGGCAGTCTCCCGCAGCTGCTGCAGCAACAGCAGGTATTCGATATCCATAGGCATCCTCCTCGGACTATTGTATGAAGACGGCGGACGGCAGGTGCATGGCCCCCTGGCTATAAAAAAAGCACAGCGCCGGCTGGCACTGTGCTTTTGGCAGGGGTAGTAAGTCTCGAACTCACGGCACGCGGTTTTGGAGACCGCTGCTCTACCAACTGAGCTATACCCCTATACACCCGGCATTCCGTCGAATGCCTGCTTATTATAACGGATTCCGAGGCAAATGTCAAGGTGTTTTTTCGCCCGCGGCCCGATTTTTTGTCTGGGCGCAGGGGCCGGCGGCGCTTTCGGCCATGCTTTTGGCGATGTCGGCCAGGGTCACGCTGTCCAGATACCGGTTGATGACCTCGTCCAGCCCGGCCCAGAAGGGCAGGGTGGCGCACTGGTCCGAGAGCGGGCACTCGTTGATCTCGCTTTCCAGGCAGGGGATGGGGGCGACGCTGCCCTCCATCGCCGCGATGATCTCGCCGGCGGTGGTGGCGGCCGGGTCCTTGACCAGGCGGTAGCCGCCCTGGCTGCCCCGCTCGCTCTTGACCAGGCCGGCCCGGGCCAGCGGGGTGACCAGCTGTTCGAGGTATTTCAAGCTGAGCTGCTGGCGCTCACTGATCTCTTTCAGAGACATGGCGCGGCCCGGCGCAGCGCAGGCAAGCTCGGCCATCAGGCGCAGGCCGTACCGGCTTTTGGTGGAAAATCGCATCCTCTTCCCTCCTTGTATGAGTATGCCCAGTATAACACGCCGAAAGAAATTTGAAAAGCCTTGTGCAAAGAATGGCAGTCTGTTATCATAAAAGAAAAAGGGCCGGACGCGCCGTCCTGCCCCGCGCAGAGAAAGGAACAGGTGAAGCGCCATGGCATACCATGCCAAACAGTTTGCCGGCAGCCACTGCGGCTGCCGCTATCAGCAGGACTACCGCCCCGTGCTGGGCCGCGACGGCAAGAAGGAGTCGGGCACGCTGGAGGTCATGAAATTTTATTACGACGGCAGGATCCGCTTTGAGCAGCACTGCTACGGCGAAGCGGCCACCTTCGTCTTTGGGGTCTGGTGCGACGGGATGGACCCCGACGGGACGCTGTACTGGTCCCGCCCCAAGACCGGCTACTACGACGAGCAGTACCTGCCCAAAAAGCTGACCAAGGTGGGCGAGGACGGCAGCCTCTACTTTGACGACGGCATCTTCCCCTGGAAGCTGGCCGACGACTTCGCCGAGGACCCCCGCTGGGGCTACCCCAAGTGGAAGGTGATGCTGGGCAAGCTGACCGGCAAGGGGAAGAAATAAATGTAGCAGGGCCGCCCCGACGAAGGGCGGCCCGTTTCTGTCAGGAAAGCGCCAGCCGGTCGAGGACGGGGTTGAGAACCTCCAGCTCGATCTGGCCGGGAGCGCTGGCCTTGCCGGCCGAGGCAAAGGTCATGGCGGAGCCCATCGCCTCGCCGCAGATGCGGCTGACGGCGCCCAAAGCCCCCATGCTCATGGTGATGACGGGGGTGGCGGGATGGCGCTCGGCCATCTCGGCGGTGGCGGCCAGCAGCGCCAGGACGTCCCGGCGGCTGCGGGGCATGACGGCCAGTTTGGGCAGGTCAGCCCCGGCGGCCTGCATGGCGCAGAGCCGGCGGACCATCTCGTCCTGCGCGGGGGTGGCGGCGAAGTCATGGCTGGAACAGACCACCGCCGTCCCGTGGGCGTGGGCCTGGGCAATCAGGCCGGACAGCGCCTCCCCGGCGGTGAAGAACTCGAGATCGAGCAGGTTGGCGCAGCCGCTCTCCCAGACGCGGCGGCAGAAAGCGGCATAGTCCGGAAAAGAGGCATCGGCCCGGCCGCCTTCGGCCCGGGTGCGCAGGGTGACGAGGAGCAGCTTTTCCCCGAGAGCTTCGCGCAGGCCGGTCAGGCAGCGGGAGAGGGCGGCGGCGTCCTGCCAGTCGCCGAACCAGTCGGCCCGGAACTCGACGCAGTCGGCCGGCAGGGCGGCAAAGGCCCGCCCCTGCGCGAGGATGGCGGCCTCGCTCTCTTCCACGATGGGCAGGATGACTTTGGGCCGGCCCGTTCCGATGGGGCAGCCCCGTACCGTGATGCAGGACATGATGAAACGCTCCTCTCTCAATGGTTCTTATTCGGCGGTGACGCTCCGGGCGGAACAGACGCTGTCCCGCAGCGCGGAGACCCGCTGCTGCAGGTCGGCTTCAAAGGCCGCGTCGCTGAGGCTGGGGTCCCGGGTGGACCGCCACAGGCCGCAGGGCAGCTCGGCGCAGTCCTTGCAGGTGGCGCAGTGGCGTTTGTTGACGCAGCAGGCGTAGATGGGGCAGGGTTTGCCCGCGGGTGCATGAAAGACCTTGCCGCCGCTTTCGTTGCAGCCGGCGCACGGGGCACCATAGCAGCTGCATTCGCTGCAGACCGAGCCGCAGACCGTCAGACCCAGCAGCTCCCGCTGGCGTTTTTTGGGAAAGCTGGCCAGGATCAGCGCGTAGGACTGGTCCAGCATTTCCCGCAGCAGCTGGTCGGGAACCGCGCCGTCGGGGCGGATGGAATTCCAACAGCGCTTATCGGAATAGTAGCCCGGAAGGATGTCTCTGTACTGGCTGCGCAGAAATTCGCCGTCGGAGGGGTCCAACTTCAGATTGATGTAATAGGGTTGGTTCTGCTTGTCCAGACAGACGGCGGCGAACATTTTGCCGCCGACCATGTAGCGGACCCAGTTCCAGACGGGCTGCAGGTCTTTGGTCACGCTCCGCTTTTGCAGCAGGTATTCGTCCAGCCAATGGTAACGCATGGCGGTGCCCCCTTTCTTATTATATAGTAACTGTATCATAATGGCAGAGCGGGGTGATTGTCAAGAAGTTTGGCCTTTTTCAAAAAACTTGCAAAAAGGGGGTTGACAATTGCGAGGAAAAGTAGTACTATATCGGAGCGCTCCACGGAGCGGCCCGCTGAACCCCAAAACTTGAAAACACTTCGAAAAAAGTGCTTGACAAGCCCGGGATGGTGTGGTAAAATAAACAGGTCGCCGATCAAACGGCTGGCGGACGCAGGACCTTGAAAATTGAACAATATCGAATACTTGTAACGGAACCTTTTTACAGTGTTTTGGAACACTTTGAAAATTCCAAAGAAGTAATTCACAGGACGCAAGC
>DXHQ01000026.1 GCA_019113345.1 Candidatus Faecalibacterium intestinigallinarum | reverse complement strand
TCTGGGAGGCGATCGCCCCAGTATAAACGGGGTTGGTCAAGATGTCCTTGATGACGCTGTATCTCTATGATATAATGACATTGCCTCATTTTTATTGGCATCTCTTACTTGATCGAACATCTACACCGCTTTTTCTGGCAAGTCATTCTGGCTCATTGCATCAAAATTACATGTATGGAGGAGGGTGATCTCTGGTGCATCTCTGATTTATTTGTTCATATGGACTTTTTACAGATGATATTGGTGTAGATCATCTGCAAAATCATGAATGTTTGATTTAAGTGGAGATGCAAAAATGAAAATTGACGTATGCAACTTGAGCAAATCATATTCCACCCGTACCAAAACAACCCATGCATTGGAACAGGTCAGCTTTTCGGTAGACCACGGCGAGATCCTCTGCATCTTAGGGCATAATGGCGCAGGGAAAACCACACTGATCAAGTCGATCTGTGGGCTGTTAAAACCGGATTCCGGCGACGTGTTGATCGACGGAGTTTCCTCTGTGAAGGATACCGCTTACGCCCATCGCAAGTGCGGCACCGTATTGGAAGGTTCGCGAAACATCTATTATTATTTGACAGCCTACGAAAACCTCCAGTACTTCGGTATCCTGAACGGACTGACCCAAAAACAAATCCAGACCGATGCCGGACGGTATTTGCAGCTATTTGACTTGAAAGCGTTTCGGGATGTCCCTGCCAGCTCTTTCTCCCGCGGGATGCAGCAAAAACTGGCCATTACGGTGGCTTTGATGAAGCGGCCGGAAATTTTGCTGTTGGATGAACCTACTCTCGGGCTGGACATTCTTTCTTCTGAATCGGTGATCCAGCTGCTGAAAGATTTGGCCCAGGAGCGAAAGCTGTCTATCCTGATCACGACCCACGACATCCATCTGATCGAACAGCTGAACTGCCGGCTGATTTTTATGAATCACGGAAAAATCAGCTGCGACAGCTCCCTGTCCAAACTCAAACAGGAATCCCGGAATGCGAGATACCGTGTGACCTGGCAGATGCAGGCCGAACCGCTCCCGACCGATGCGCAGACGCAGCAGCGGCAGAACAATATCGTGATCTTTGAAACCGAAGACACCTCCTGGCTGGCACATCATATTGCCTCCCCTCAACTGGTGCAGATTGAAAAATGCAATCAATCTGTGGCTGAAATTTATAAGGGGGTGATGGGCCATGTTTAATGGACTTCGACTGTTGCGTGCCGAATGCCTCCGCGTTTTTGGAGACGTAAAGAATTACTGGTTTAACTACCTGCTGGGAAACCTGAATGTCTTTTTTATGTTTTTTGGCCTTTTCTTTACCTTTTCCAAAAACCAGGGCACCTCTTTGGACAAGCTTCTGTTTCTATTTGGGTTGATGTACTGGTATTTCGGAACCCATGCAATCGATCTTGTCAGTCTTTTGATGGAAGAAGAGATCGAACAGGGCACCCTTGAACAGCTGCTGATGACCCGTGTCCCACTGGCAATTTCCTTCGGCTTTCGGATCGCGGCCCAGGTTCTGTTTGATTTGTGCAAGGGTGTGTTGGTTTTTGTTTTATGTATGTGGTCTTTTGGGATCGATTTTGCGCTGGTTGCAAATGTTCGTTTCCTCCTTTCCATTGCGGTTTTCTTTTGGGGCTTGGCTGCCATGTATGGCGCCGGTTATATCATTGCCGGCTTTTCCCTTGTATATAAACAGGCGTCTTCTCTGGCCTCCCTCTCTTCTTCGCTGATCCTGTTCTTTTCCGGTACTACCATTGAGATCAGCGCGTTTCCTGCCGCAGTCCAGTTCTTGATCCAGTGTTTTCCATTTTATTGGAGCAATCAGGCGATTGGGCAGATCCTGCTGGACCAAATAGACTCCCTGGCATTCTGTCTTTTGATGCTGGCGTTGGAATTTCTGGTCTGGCTTTGCGGCGGCGTATGGGTATTTCATCGCTGCCTCGAGCGGATCTATCGCAGCGGGACCACCGCAAGCTATTGACAGGAGGGGCGAAAAATGAATTTTGTTCGTTTGATCCGCGTGGAGGCCGGGCGTCTTCTACGGGAAATGCGGCATTATAAGTTCGACCAGGTGATCGGCTTTTTCGACCTTCTGCTCCTCTGTTTGGGAATCTTTACCGGCATGGGCAGGGATCTATTCCCGGGGCAGTCAGTCTTCTATGCCTGGATCGGAATGATCCTGTGGCGCTACGCTACGGTCGGCCTTCAAACTGCTTGCAGCATCGTGCAAAAAGAGATCCGGCTTGGGACATTGGAACAGCTGATGCTGACCCGGTGTTCCTTTGAGCGCATCTTGATGGCGCGGGTATTTGTACGGCTGCTGGTGGAAACGGTAAAATTGGGGACGGTTTCCGTTTTGATCGGCTGGATTTTTCAAATTCAGCCCGATCGGGATATTTCCGCGTTCGTTTTGCTCCTTTCCATCCTGCTCTTTCTGCTGGGTGTGGCCGGCATGGGCTGCATGATCGGGGGCGTAAGTCTCATCTATAAAAAAGCAAACGCCCTGGTGAATGCTGTAAGTTATTTTACCCTTTTCTTTACAGGCGCGGTCGTCCCTTTGCAGGTGATCCCGCAGATTTTCTCTTTTCCTGCCCGTGCAATGCCTTTTTATTGGTGCGTTGAATCTATTCGGAACGCTGTATTGGGACGAGAAGTTTTCATCCTGTCCATGCTGTCGTTTGCGTGGTTCATTTTTGGCCTCGGTTTGTTCCGGGCAGCCATGCGCCGCATGATCGAACAAGGCAGTTCCGCACAGTATTGATCAAATAAAAACAGGGCTTTCCCGATGTGGAAAAGCCCTGCCAAAGTCTCTTTTTATGGGGTGCGTCCTTCGGGGCGCGCCCTTTTTCATTCAATCTGTGTGCCATGCCCCCTGCGCGGTCTATCGAATTTTCCGGGGATTCTTCCAGCTGCACCCGCAGGATCCGCGCCCAGTCACGTCGGTCTCTCACACCCTCCACTTCGCGCTCTCGGTCTGCAGCGCGGCCATGCGGGCGTAGAGGCCGCCTTTTGCCATCAGCTCCGCCGGCGTGCCCTGCTCGGCGACGCGGCCGCCGTCCAGCACCACGATCTTGTCCGCACCGGCCACGGTGCGCATCCGGTGGGCGATGACCAGCACCGTCTTACCGGCCAAAAGGCGGGAGAGGGCCTGCTGGACTTTGGTCTCGCTCTCGACGTCGAGGCTGGCGGTGGCCTCGTCCAAGAGGACGATGGGCGCGTTTTTCAGCAGGGCGCGGGCGATCGAGATGCGCTGGCGCTCCCCGCCCGACAGGCGGGCGCCGTTCTCCCCGATGGGGGTGGCGTAGCCCTGGGGCAGCCGCCGGACGAACTCGTCGCAGTTGGCCGCTTTGGCCGCGGCCAGCACCTCCTCGTCCGACGCGCCGCGCTTGCCCAGCCGGATATTTTCCATCACCGTGTCGTCAAAAAGGACCACGTCCTGGAACACCATCGCGTAGTCCCGCAGCAGGGCCTCGGGGTCCACGGTGGCAATGTCTACCCCGCCGGCCAGGATACGGCCGCTGCTCACGTCCCACAGCCGGGCGGCCAGGCGGGCACAGGTGCTCTTGCCCGAGCCGGAGGGGCCGACCAGCGCGGTCACTTCGCCTTCTTTCGCGGTGAAGGTCACGCCGTGCAGCACCTCCTCGCCGCCGTAGGAGAAGCTGACGTTCTCGAACACGATGTCGTGGCCCTGCGGCGCGAAGGTCTCGCTGCCTGTGGCGGCGGGGGTGTCGTACAGCTCGTTGATGCGCTCGGCCGACACCTGCGAGACAAACAGCTCGGCGATCAGGGCCAGACTCTGGTCAAAGGGCGCGTAGATCCGCGTGATGACCAGCAAGAACAGAAACAGCAGCATGAAGTCGATCTCGCCCGCCAGGATCAGCTGCGCCCCGGTCAGGATGGTGGTGGCGACACCCAGCCGCATGATGACGCTGGCCCCGTTGACGAACAGGCCGGTGGACAGCTCCCCGCGGACGGTGGTGCGCTCGTGGGCGTCAATCTTTGCGTTGAGGCGCTCGAGATAACGCGCCTCGAGGTTGGCGGCCCGTATCTCCCGCACGTTCTCGAGGGCCTCCTGGATGCCGTCCGAGACGCGCAGCGCGGCCTGCTTGACCCGCTGCGAGGCATTCGCGGCCAGCTTCCAGCTGCCGAACAGCAGCCCGAACGCCGCCGGCACTCCCCACAGGCAGGCGAGGGCCAGCCGCCAGTCATAGACGGCGAGGCAGACCGCCACGATGCCGGTCGAGATGTACGCGCCGTAGAGGTAGCCCAGCACATGGCTCCAGACGTGCTCCATCCGGTTGACGTCCCCCAGCAGGGTCTCGGTCAGGTCGGCCAGGTCCCGCCTGCCGAAGTAGCCCAAGGGCAGCTTGCGCAGCCGCTCGGCCATCGACAGGCGGGTGGCCTGCACCTCGTCGTAGACAAGGCCGTAGGTGGCGCGGTACTGCTGCAAATGGGTCAAAAAGGACAGCAGCACGAACAGGACAGTCAGCGCCAGCACGGGCGCGGCCGCGGGCAGGGGCGCGCCGTCGGTCAGTGTGTCCATGAAATGGCCCATCAGCAGGTAGAGGATGCCCATGCCGGCCATCACCACGAGGTTTGCCGCCACCGTCCAGACCACGCCCTTCTCGGTGTTCTTGACGCCCTGGTCGGTCAGGGCATATTTGCGCTGGAATGCTTTGCTGAACATTTACCTTTCCTCCCCGCTCTGAATCTTCCATTGGACCGACTGGTTGTAGTCGGCCCACATTTTGGCATAGAGGCCGCCCTTCGCCAGCAGCTCGGCGTGGGCGCCCTGCTCCACGGCGCGGCCCTCGTCCAGGACGATGATCCGGTCCGCCCCCACCACGGTGGAGAGGCGGTGGGCGATCATAATGACCGTCTTGCCGGCCGTCAGGCGGACCAGGGCCTTCTGGATCAGCGCCTCGTTCTCGGGGTCGGCGAAGGCGGTGGCCTCGTCCAGCACCACGATGGGCGCGTCCTTCAGGATGGCGCGGGCCAGGGCGATGCGCTGCGCCTCGCCGCCCGAGAGGTAGACCCCTTCGGTCCCGATCACCGTGTCCAGCCCCTCGGGGAGTTTGGCGAGGATGTCGCCGCACTGGGCCGCCTCGGCCGCGGCCAGCACCTGCTGCCGGGTCGCCTGCGGACGCCCGGCCCGGATGTTCTCCAGCAGGCTCTGCTTGAACAGACGGCTGTTCTGGAACACGAAGGCCACCCGGTCCATCAGGACGTGGGGATCGATCTGGCGCACGTCCACCCCGCCGACCTCCACCACGCCCTCGGCGGCGTCCCAAAAGCGGGGGATGAGGCTGGCGGCCGTCGTCTTGCCGCCGCCCGACGGCCCCACCAGCGCAACCGTCTGCCCCGGCTCGGCGGTGAAGGTAAGATGCGACAGGGCCGGCCGGGCCGCGCCGGCATAGGTGAAGGACACGTCCCTGAACGCGACCCTGTTGCCCTGCGGGAGCTTCGGGCAGGCAGGGGCCTCGAGGGTGGGCGCGCCGGTGACGGTCCGGATGCGCGCCAGCGCGCCGCTTGCCAGCATCATGCCGGACGAGGCGAACATGATCCGCGCCAACGCCGTCGAGAGGATGGCCGAAAAGACCGCGTAAAAGGCGAAGTTGGTGACAAAACCGGCGAAGTCCCCGCCCGCCAGCGCCCCCGGCGCGAGGAACAGCGCCGCCGGCACCAGAAAGACGAAGGCCCCTTCGGTGAAGGTCAGGTTGACCGACTGCGGCTTGCTGCACACCTCGGCGTTGTAGTGGCCGGCAAAGCGGCTGTAATCCTCGATGGACTGCTGGAAGGCCCGGAAGGAGTAGACCGTCTGCTGAAAGATCTTGACCACCGGGATGCCGCGGACGTACTCGGTGCCGGCCTTGCTCATCCGGTCGAGGGCGGCCTGGTACTGGGCCATGAAGCCGGCGTTCCTGCCGCCCATCATCGAGAACATGGCCAGGATGGAGATGACCGCCGCCAGCAGGCAGGCCGCGCCCATCCGCCAGTCAAACACCAGCATCAGGGCCAGCATGGCAACAAACAGGGTGACGGTGCCCACGATGTCGGCCAGGTTGTGGGCCAGCAGGGTCTCGGTGTCGGCGGCGGCCGCGTCCAGCCGCCCGCGCACCAGCCCCGAGGCGTTGGCGTCGAACCAGCCCAGCGGGGCCTGCATCAGATGGGCCACCCCCTGCTTGCGGATATTGGCCGCCGTGCGGAAGGCCGCCAGGTGGGTACACATCAGCCCGGCAAAATAGAGGACGATGCCCCCCACCGCAAAGCCGAAGGCCAGCCACCCGTACCGCGCGACGCTGCCCGCCCGCGTCCAGTCGGGCGCGACGGCGATCAGGTCCCGCGCCGCCAGCCAGATGCAGATGTAGGGGACCATGCTCAGCAGCATCGCCGCCGCCGACAGCCCCAGCCCCAGGAAGGTCAGGGCCTTGTAGCTGCCCGCAAAGTCCAAAAGGACGGCGATGTCGCTCTTTTGTTTTTTCATGTACATTCCTCCTTGCGTTGTGATAGTTAGAAATGTCTAACTTTTATCTCAAAAAAGAGAGGGAGAATTTCTCCCTTCTTTTTGCGGCTCAGGTCTGGCCATCCCGTCCATTTTGCATCAGGGCCAGCCACCCGGAGGTGTAAAAGGCCCGGAACTGGTCCACGTCCCGCATCGCCTGCTCCCGCGGCATATCGTGGACCACGATCTCGAACATCCCGTTGAACATTCCGCTGGCGATGATGTGGCAGAGGGACCGGCTCAGCTCGGGGACGTTTTGCCCCAGCCGGCGCAGCACCTCCATATAGCGGAGGGTGTACTCGACCTCCACCTCCACCATATTGTGGACAAAATGCTCGTAGCTGGTGCCCTCGGCCTTTGTCAGCAGCAGCTTGACCGGCTCGTGGTTCTGGCAGATGTAATCCACCATCCAGTGGACGTAATCCGCCGACTCCTGCCCCATATGGCCGGGCTGTTCCGTCTCGGGCAGCTCGGCAAAAGAGGTCTGCGCCTCCATAAAGCGGCCCATCAGGGCGGCGGCGTGCGGCTCGACGATGGAGGCGAACAGCGCCTCCTTGCTGGAAAAATAGCCATAGAAGGCCCCGGTGGTCACGCCGGCGTTCTTGACGATCTGCCGCAGCGACGCGCCGAGAAAGCCCTTGTCCAAAAACTCGGCCAGGGCGGCGGCCTGTATCTTCTGCTTGGTGAGAGGGGACGTTTCTTCCATACCGGGCATGGCGGGCCTCCTGTAACAATGTTATGTAACGCTGTTATCATACACCCAAAGGGAGGGGTTGTCAAGGGGGAAACGAAAGGCCCCGCAAGCCTTGCGGCCTGTGGGGCTCTATCGCGTCAAGTCTCCGGCTGAGGCAAGCTGCTCATGCTGTGCAGGCTGACGGCCAGGGTGGAGAGGTTGTGCAGGGTGGCCGAGGCCGCCGGGGACAGCGCGCCGGCCGCGCCGAGGGCGATCAGGCTGCCGTTGAAGCCGATGACGAAGCGGTAGTTGCTGCGGATGCGCCCGGCCAGGGCCAGCGCCAGCCGGCGCAGGCGCACCAGCTCCCACAGACTGTCGGCCGCGATGGTGATGTCGGCGATCTGCCGGGCCAGCGCCGCGCCGCTGCGGATGGCGATGCCGGCATCCGCCTCGGAGAGGGCGGGCGAGTCGTTGATGCCGTCCCCCACCATCAGGACGCAGTGGCCTTCCCGGCGCAGAGAGGCCACATAGCCGGCCTTGTCGGCGGGTAGGACCCCGGCGTGCCAGTCGTCCACCCCGACCTGGGCCGCGATGGCCCCGGCGGTGCGGGGGCTGTCCCCAGTCAGCATGACGGTGCGGCGGATGCCCAGCGCGCGCAGCGCTTCCAGCACGGCCCGCGCCTCTGCCCGCGGGGGGTCGGCGATGCAGAGCACGGCGGCCAGCTCGCCGCCCACCGCCAGGTACAGGTGGGAATATTCGGCCGGCAGGGCGTCGAACTTTTCCCGCTCCCCTTCGGGAATGCGGCAGCGCTCATCCTCGAAGATGAAGTGGGCGCTGCCGATGCGCACCTGCTCGCCCTCCACCGAGCTGGCGATGCCGTGGGCCACCAGATACTCCACCTTGGAGTGGCGCTCGGCGTGGTCGAGGCCGCGGCGTTTGGCCTCAGCCACCACGGCGCTGGCTATCGAATGGGGGAAGTGTTCCTCCAGACAGGCGGCCAGCCGCAGCATCTCGGCCTCGTCGTGCCCGCCGAAGGGCACCACCTGCGCCACCCGGGGGCAGGCGTGGGTCAAGGTGCCGGTCTTGTCAAAGACGATGGTGTCGGCCCGGGCCGCCGCCTCGAGGAATTTGCCGCCCTTGACGGTGATATGGTCCCGCCCGGCCTGCCGCATGGCCGAGAGGACGGCCAGCGGCATGGCCAGCTTGAGCGCGCAGGAAAAGTCCACCATCAGCACCGACAGCGCCCGGCTGACATTGCGGGTCAGCGCCAGGGCCAGCAGGCTGCCCGCGAAGGTGGCGGGCACCAGCCGGTCGGCAAGACGGGAGGCGTGGGCCTCGGCGGCCGACTTCATCTGCTCCGACTTCTGGATCATCTCGACGATCTGGTCGTAGCGGCCCTGGCCGGCGCTCTGGCGGACCTCCACCACGCACCGCCCCTCCTCGACGACGGTGCCGGCGTAGACCGCGCCGCCGGGGCGCTTGGCCACCGGCAGCCCCTCGCCGGTGAGGGCGGCCTGGTTGACCATGGCCTCGCCCTCGGCCACCACGCCGTCCAGCGGGACGATGCCCCCGGCCTGCACCACCACCCGGTCACCCGGCTTTACCTGCCCGATGGGCGCCAGTACCTCGCCGCCCTTCGTTTGCAGCCAGACGCGGTCCACGTGCAGCGACAGGCTCTCGGCCAGGTCGGCCACCGACTTTTTGCGGGTCCAGTCCTCCAGCAGCTCGCCTATCTCTAAAAGGAACATCACCGTCCCGGCGGTGCCGAAGTCCCGCCGGCAGACCGACAGCCCGATGGACAGGGCGTCCAGCAGCTCGACCCGGACCCTGCGCCGCCAGATGCAGCCCAGCCCCTGCCGCAGGAAGGGGATCATATGCCAGACCACCCGCGCGGCCCGCAGCGGCGGCGGCAAAAACAGGCTGCCGGCCGCCTTGGCCAGCACCTTGCCCACCAGTTTTTCCTCAAACGCGCGGTTCAGCGCGCGGGTGCTGTGCTCCGGCGGGTCCGCCGCGTCCGCCCAGCAAAAGCCGCCGACGGCGGCCAGCACGGCCTCCCGCCCGCCGCGGTAGCGCAGGATGACGCAGCCGGTCCGCTCGTGGACGGCGGCCTCCACGGCCCAGGGCTGGGCCTTAAGCCAGGCTTCCAGCCGGTCGGCCTGGGCCAGGGTCAGCCGCCTTTGGGCCAGCCGCAGCCGCATCCGGCCCCGGCTCTCATGTACGATGCTTGCCTTCATGGGTGCTCCCTCCCAAAAAGGGGGCCGTTTTGACACGGCCCCCGGCGTTTATGCGTCCTCTGTGCCGACGGCGGCGTCCCCGGCGCTGTCCTCCACCGCGCACTCAGCCTGGGCGGCGGCCCGCGCCTCGTTGATGTCCCGGGCCGAGGCCAGGATGTCGGCGGCCTCCTCCTGCACGGTGGTGACGGTCTCCATGACGGCGTCCTTCATCCGCAGGCCGGCGGCAGCGGCGTGGGTGTACGCCCGCTTGGCGTCGCTGCTCGCCAGCAGCCGCAGCCCCACCGAGCCGAACAGCGCTCCGCCCACAAAGCAGGCCAGCCTGACATATTGTTTCATCATACCTTGTCCTTCCTTTCGTCTCTGTTTATTTGTGCCGGTAACCGGTGAGCATGACCATGCACATACAGAACACAGCTGCCCACGCCCAGAAGCGGTGCTGCTTCAATGCCATCGACCTCCTTTGCAATATTAGCCAGAGCTAACCTTCAGCCTTAAAAAAACGGCGCAGCCGCGCGCTTTCATGGTTCCGGCGGCGGCTGGTGCTTGTGCCGCCCGCAGCAGACATGCCCCGGCTGGCCGTGCCCGCCGCAGCACCCGCCGGCGAGGCCGCCGTCCAGCTCCAGATGCAGCAGGCCGGGCTTTTGTTCCGGCGGGGCCTCCTGCGGCGGCTGCCGGTCCAGATAATCGAGCATGGGGATCCCCCTTCCGGATTGTATATTCTAACTAACTGTCCTTAGTATAGCCCTCCGGGGGCGGCTTGTCAAGCCGCTCACTGCCAGCCCAGCAGCCCCTTTTTGGCCTCCTCGCAGCGGATGCTGCCCACCTCGTAGCCGGTGGCGGCGATGGCCGCCCGCAGGGCGTCCTCGTCCAGCGGCTGTGCGGCAAAGACGGTGGTCTCGCCCTTTTTGCGGGAGGACGCGACCTTCTTCACCGGCAGGGCTTTGCGCACCGCGTCGTTGACGTGGTTTTCGCACATACCGCACATCATGCCTTCGACCTGTACCGTGTATTTCCACATCATGAGCACCTCCATGCCTCAAGTGGTTAGTTTTGTCTTACTTTTGTAGTATAGCCCCCGGCGCGCAGGCTGTCAAGCCGGGTGGCGCAAAAAAGACCGTTGACAAAAAAGGCGGGAGCGGTTATAATGGCCACATGGTTAGTAATTGCTAACCACGCAAATCCATCCTCTCTGAGACCCAAACGAAAGGAAGATATTCTATGAGCAAGATCGCAGTTGTGTACTGGAGCGGCACCGGCAACACCGAGGCCATGGCCTCCGCCGTGGCGGAAGGCGTCAAGAGCAAAGGGGCCGAAGCCGCCCTGCTGACCGCCGCCGAATTTTCGGCCGGGCAGCTGGGTGAGTACAGCGCCGCCGCCTTCGGCTGCCCGGCCATGGGAGCGGAACAGCTGGAGGAGAGCGAGTTCGAGCCGATGTTCACTGCCTGTGAAGCCGGGCTGAACGGCAAGAAGGTTGCCCTGTTCGGCTCCTACGGCTGGGGCAGCGGCGAATGGATGCAGAGCTGGGAAGCGCGCTGCAAGGAGGACGGGGCCGTCCTCGTCTGCGACAGCGTGATCTGCAACGAAGCGCCGGACGACGACGCCCTGGCAGCCTGCCGGGCACTGGGCGCGGCGCTGGTCTGACCTGCACGCTCCGGGCGTATATTTTTTTGCGCCCGGAGTTTGCTATATCTAACTTAAAGGAGGAAACATCCATCGCAAAATACAAGCTGACGGCCGCGCTGGCCGTTCTTCTGCTGGTCCTGTCGGGGGTATCCCTGTTTGTGGGGGTCATCGACCTGGACCTGCACAGCCTCTTTGGCGGCGATGCGGAGCAGATGAAAGTCTTTCTTGTCTCCCGCCTGCCGCGATTGCTGGCCATCCTCTGCACCGGGGTGGGGATGAGCGTGGCCGGCCTCATCATGCAGCAGCTCTGCATGAACAAATTCGTTTCTCCCACCACCGGGGCCACCATCTCGTCGGCGCAGTTCGGCATCCTGCTGGCGCTGCTGTTCATGCCGCAGTCCACCCTGTGGAGCCGGGCCGTCTTTGCCTTTGCCACCGCCGTGCTGGGCACCTGGGTCTTTGTCTGGTTCATCCAGCGCATTCAGTTCAAGGACGCGGTGATGGTGCCCCTGGTGGGCATCATGTTCGGCAACGTCATCGGAGGGGTCACCAACTATCTCGCCTATAAGTACGAGATGACCCAGGCCCTTTCGTCCTGGCTGGTGGGGCACTTTTCGGTGGTGCTGGCCGGCAATTACGAGCTGGTCTGGCTGGCCTTGCCCCTGGTGGCGCTGGCGTTTGTGTTTGCCAACCACTTCAACATCGTGGGGATGGGAAAGGACTTTTCTCAAAACCTGGGCGTGCCCTACCAGCTGGTGCTGTTCATGGGGCTGTCCATCGCGGCCATGATCACCGCCTCGGTGGTGGTGGTCGTGGGGTCGATCTCCTACATCGGGCTGATCGTGCCCAACATCATTGCCATGTTCAAGGGGGACAAGATCCGCGGCACGCTGGTGGATACGGCCCTGTTCGGGGCACTGTTCGTCCTGGTCTGCGATATGCTGGCCCGGGTGGTCATCGCGCCCTATGAGCTGCCCATCGAGCTGATCGTGGGCATCATCGGCAGCGTCCTGTTCATCGGGCTGCTGCTCTACCGCCTCAAACACGGGCGGAAAGCCGTCCGGCTTGGCCCCGCCCACAGCGGCGGCTGCGCCGGGGCTGTCTCCGCGCAGGAAAGGGGGGCCACAGGATGAAGATCAACGCCCGCCGGGCCAATCGGCTCAAGCTGCTCGTGCTGGCCGCGCTGGTTCTGGCCGCCTGCGCCGCCTATCTGACGGTGGATGTAGACCCCAAATACCTTGATTTCGCCATGCGCCTGCGCATCCCCAAGCTGGCCGTCATGCTCATCGCCGCCTTTGCCATCGGCGGGGCGTCGCTGGTGTTCCAGTCCGTCATCAACAACACCATCGTCACGCCCTGCCTGCTGGGGATGAACTCGCTGTATACCCTCATCCACACCGCGGTGGTCTTTGTGGCGGGGTCGGGCAGCGTGCTGGCCGTCAACGCCAACGCCGCCTTCGCGGTGGACCTGGTCCTGATGGGGCTGTCGGCCACCGTCATCTACGGCTACCTGTTTCAGAAGACCCATTACAACGTGCTGTATGTGCTGCTGATCGGCACGGTGCTGACCTCCTTTTTCGGCAGCATCCAGTCCACCCTCACCCGCATCATGGACCCCAACGAGTACGACAGCCTGCTGACGACCCTGGTGGCCAGCTTCAGCAACGTCAACGGGGAGATCATCGCCTTTGCCCTGGCGGTGCTGGCCGCGCTGGTCTTTGTCCTGCGGAAAGACCTGGCCCTGCTGGACGTCATCACCCTGGGCAAGGCGCAGGCCGTCAACCTGGGCGTCGATTACGACCGCTGCATCCGCCGCCTGCTACTGGGGGTCACGCTGGCCATCGCGGTGGCCACGGCGGTGGTCGGCCCCATCTCCTTTATGGGCCTCATCATCGCCAACCTCTCCCGCCAGCTGCTCAAGACCTACCGGCACAGCCAGCTCATCGCCGGGTCGGCCCTGTTCGGGATGCTGATTTTGGTGGCCGGCCAGCTGATCGTGGAACACGTCTACACCTACGCCATCCCCATCAGCGTGTTCATCACGGTGGGCGGGGGCCTCTACTTCCTCTACCTACTGCTGACCAAAAGGAGGGTCTGAACGTGCGCGTACAACAACTGACCAAGCAATACGACGGCAAGACGGTGGTGGACGCCGTCAGTTTTGAGATCCCCAAGGGGAAGGTCCTCTCCCTGATCGGCCCCAACGGGGCGGGCAAGTCCACCGTCATGGGCATCATCTCGCGGCTCATCGCCCGGGACGCGGGCCTCGTGGACTTCGGCGGCAAAGACATTGCCCGCTGGAAAAGCCGCGAGCTGGCCAAAAAGCTGGCCATCCTGACCCAGTCCAACAACATCCAGATGAAGCTGACCGTCCGGGAACTGGTGACCTTCGGGCGCTTCCCCTACTCCGGCGGCCGCACCACCCCCGAGGACGAACAGCTCATCGACCAGGCCATCGCCTACATGGAACTGGAGGGTTTTGAGGACCGCTTCATCGACGAGCTGTCGGGCGGACAGCGCCAGCGTGCGCTGATCGCCATGGTCATTGCGCAGGACACCGAATACGTCCTGCTGGACGAGCCCACCAACAACCTGGACATCTACCACGCCACCAACATGATGCGCACCGTCCGCCGCCTCTGCGACGAACTGGGCAAGACGGTCATCCTGGTGCTGCACGAGATCAACTACGCCGCCTTCTACTCCGACTACATCTGCGCCTTTGTGGACGGCAGGATCGCCAAATTCGGCACGGTGGCCGAGGTGATGACCCGGGAGACCCTGTCATCCATCTACAAAGTGGACTTTGAAATTCTGGAGATCGAGGGGAAACCTCTGTCGATCTATTACTGACCTGTCAAAAAGGAGAACACCATGAAAAAACTTGCATCGTTCACCCTGGCCCTCGCCCTGGCCGCGTCGATGGCCGCCTGCGGCCAAAGCGCCGGCTCTGCCGCAAGCGCAAGCTCCGCCGCCAGCACGCCCGCAGCCTCCGCGCCGGCCGCTTCCTCGCAGGGCGCTGCCGGCGAGACGGCCGCGCCCGAGACCGTCGCCATTTCCAGCCTGAACGGCGCGCGGGAGGAGATCGAGCTGGAAGTCCCCTACGACCCGCAGCGCATCGCCATTCTGGATATGGCCTTGCTGGATATCCTCGACGCGCTGGGCGTCGGGGACCGGGTGGTGGGCACGGCCCAGACCTCTCTGGACTACCTGCAAAGCTACATCGGCGGCGATATGGCCAACCTCGGCACCATCAAGGAGGCCGACCTTGAGGCTGTCATGTCCTGCGAGCCGGATGTGATCTTCATCGGCGGGCGGCTGGCCTCCTCCTACGACGCGTTGAGCGAGATCGCGCCGGTGGTGTTCCTCTCCACCGACACCGAGCTGGGCGTGGTCGAGAGCGTGCGGAAAAATGCCGGCATCATCGCCTCGATGTTCGGCCTGGAGGACGAGGTGGACGAACTGATGGCCGGCTTTGACAGCCGCATCGAGGCGCTGGCGGCTTTCGCCGAAGGCAAGACCGCCATCGTGGGCCTTGTCACCAGCGGCGGCCTGAACGTGCTGGGCAACGACGGCCGCTGCTCGATGATCGGCCGGGAGATCGGCTTTGAGAACATCGGCGTGGACGCCGAAATCGACACCGCCACCCACGGCAACGAAGCGTCCTTCGAGTTCATCGTTGAGAAGGACCCCGACTACCTGTTCATCCTGGACCGCGACGCCGCCATCCAGACCGAGGGCGCGCAGCTCGCACAGGAGATCGTGGAGAACGAACTGGTCAAAGGCACCCGCGCCTACCAGGACGGCCACATCGTCTATCTGGCCCACCCCGCCGTCTGGTACACCGCCGAGGGCGGCGTCACCGCCCTGGACGTGATGCTGGCCGATCTGGAAGAAGCGCTGCTGTAATAGGTGCGGGCTGCCGTTCCGGCAAACCTGCCGCCATTTAAGGATACCTCCCAAATCGTCACCCGCGCGGAGGTCCTGGGTTCGGCTGATGCGGGGAATGGTTCACCATTACAGACGCATCCAAACTTTTAGGTTTGGGTGCGTTTTTTCTTTGTCGTGTATCAAAACATAGCCAGACAGCAAAGAGCGGGGCGTTGCCGGCCCAAAGGCAGCGCCCCGCCCTTTTATTTTTTGTCTGTTTTTCTCCACAGCAAAGAAGCCCCGGATGTCTGTCCCGCAGCCCATCACATCCCCAGCGCACAGCAGGAGGGAAATTCCCCTCAGCTTTCAGCCGGAGAGCAGAAAGGCCCCGTCCAGCGCCTGGCGGATCAGTGTTTGCAGGTCTGCGGCGGCAGCCGGCAGGGCGCGGCCGGGATGGCGGGCCAGCAGCAGGTAGAGGGGCCGGGGCGGGTCGAAGGCGGCGCACTGGGCGTGCAGCGCGCGGGGCAGCAGGTGCAGCGGCAGGATGCTGTCGGCGACGCCGAGGGCGGCCAGCCGGCGCAGCAGCGGGAAGCTCGCCTCGCAGGCGGGCGGCGGCGGGGCGGGGCACAGCTGCGCCAGCAGCGCCTCCTGTTCGCCGCGGAGGGTGGAGCCGCGCTCGGCCAGCAGCTGCGGCCGCGGCTGGAAGCCGGCCGGCAGGGCGTCGCCGGGCTGCCAGCCCGCGGGGCTGACGCCGGACGCAAAGCGGTAGACCAGTTCGGTCAGGGCCAGCGTCTCGCACAGCAGCGGCGGATGCGCCGCTTCGGTGGCCAGAAAGACGCCCAGGTCGGCGGAGGAGCTGCCCAGGGCCTCCAGCGCGGCGGCGCGGTCCTGTTCGGCGATGACAAGGGAAAGCTCCGGGTGGAGCCTGCGGAAAGCGGGCTCCACTTTTTCGTGCAGCGCCGCCGAAAACAGCGGATCGCAGCTCAGGTAGAGGTGGCCGCCGCGGCCGGCCCGGTAGGTGCGGGTCCGCTCGAACATCTCGCGCTCGATGCGCAGGATGTTGCGGGCGCTGTTGACAAAGACCGCCCCCGCGGCGGTGGGGCGCAGGCGGTTGTGCTCCCGGGAAAAGAGGGGCAGGCCCACCATTTCCTCGACATGGTGCAGCGTCCGCGAGAGGGCCGGCTGCGCCAGATAGAAGCGCTCGGCCGCGCGGGACAGGCTCTGCTCCTCCACGATGGCCGCCAGGTATTCCAGCGTTTTGCTGTCCAGGTTGATCTCCGGCACCGCCTCCGGAGCCGGACCGGGCAGAGCCTCCGCCCCTTCCGCGCCGGAGGGGGCGGGGGCCGCGGCCTCTTCCAGCAGCTGGCGCACAAAGGGCGAGTCGGCCGCCTGGTAGCGGGAGTCCACCAGCCGCTCCTCGGCCAGGAGGGCGGCCAGGTAGCGTTCGGGCTCGCTCAGCCGGCGGCTCAGCGGGTAGCGCAGGTGCAGGGTCTGCCGCACCGGCGGGTCGAGCGGGCGGTAAACCAGCTCGTCACAGGGCGCGACATGGACCCGGCTGACCAGCCCCACCCCCAGCCCCTGGTGCAGCATCGAGTCCACCAGCAGCACGTCGTCCGACTCGAAGGCCACCACCGGCGCAAAGCCCGCCTCCTGGAACAGCTGTTCTGCCAGAATGCGGATGCTGTGCCGCCGCCCCGGCAGCACGAAGGGAGTGTCCCGCAGGCTGTCCAGCCGGATGGCCTCCTGCCCGGCCAGCGGGTGGGCCGCCGGCAGACAGACCAGCAGTTCCTCATGGGCCACCGGGATGTCGGCGGTGTCGGGGCTGGCGGGGCCGGCCCCCAAAGCCAGGTCGATCTGCCCCCGCGCGATGGCGGCGGGCTGCTCGATGGCCAGCAGCTCGGTCAGGCTGAGGGCGACGTCCGGGTAGCGGCGGGAGAAGGGCCGGTAGATCTTGCTGTAGATGATGGCCCCGCGGTTGGGGGCGGTGGCCAGGCGAATCTGCCGGCGGCTGCGGCCCATGACCGCCTTCATGGTCAGGAGCATCCGGCGCTGCTCGTCCAATATCTTCTGGGCGCACTCGACCGCAAAGCGGCCCACCGCGGTGGGGTAGAGCCGGCGGCCGTACCGCAGAAAGAGCGCAAAGCCGAAGCTGCGCTCGCACTCGGCCAAAAACTTGCTCAGGGCCGACGGCGAGACCCCCAGCGCCTGCGCCGCGCGGCTCAGGTTGCCGCAGGCGCCGATGGTCGTCAAGTAGTAATATTGGCGTGTGTTCATGGGCCTTTCCTCCTTTGCCAAGAGTATACCGCATCTGCTCCGCCGGTGCAATCTATTGTGAGCAAAATGTTATGAAGAGCTTGACTTTTTGTGTATCGAATCCCGGCAAAAAGGGCGGTATAATGGTGCTATAAAGCAGAAATACCCCGCCATCCAAGAAATGCCCAAACAAAAAGGAGGGTTTTGCTGTGACGATTTTGACAACAGGCGAAGTGTCGCTTCCGTTCCGGCGGCGCCTATGGTAAGCAGCGCCGAACAGCTGCGCCGGGAGATCTTGGCCGGCATCGCGCCGCCCCGCATCGGGCCGGGCCGGCTGGCCGTCGCCCCCGCGCCCGGGCAGCTACAGACCGAACAGCTGCAGCAGGCCATCGACGCCCTCAGCGCGGCGGGGGGCGGCGTACTGGAACTGGGCCCCGGCGTCTACACGACCGGCGCGCTGCGGCTGAAGGACGGGGTCGAGCTGCGCCTTGCCTCCCCCGAGACGCGGCTCTGCTTCACCCCCGAGGACCCGGAGCGGAACTACCCCCTGGTCTACGCCCACTGGGAGGCCACCCCCTGCTACAACTACAGCGCCCTGCTCTACGCCTGCGACACCGCCGACATCGCCGTCACCGGCCCCGGCGTGCTGGACGGCGGGGCGGACGCCGAGCACTGGTGGAACTGGCACCACCAGGTCGAAGAGGCCTGGTCGGACGACAGACCCGACCTGCAGGCCCCCGCCCGGGCGGCCCTGCGCAGGATGAACCAGGAGGGCGTCCCGGTGAGCCAGCGCTTTTTCGGACAGGGACGGTGGCTGCGGCCCAACTTCGTCCAGTTCATCCGCTGCCGGCGGGTGCTGCTGCAGGGCGTCACCCTGAAAAACAGCCCCATGTGGCAGCTCAACCCGGTGCAGTGCCAGAGCGTCACGGTGGACGGGGTGACCCTGTCCAGCCACGGTCCCAACAACGACGGCTGCGACCCCGAGAGCTGCCAGGGCGTCTGGATCAAGAACTGCCGCTTCGACACCGGCGACGACTGCATCAGCCTCAAGTCGGGGCGGGACCGGGACGGCCGGGAGGCGAACCTGCCCTGCCGGGACGTCCTGATCGAATCGAACGACTTTGCGGACGGCCACGGCGGCATCGCTCTGGGCAGCGAGATGTCGGGCGGCATCTGCCGGGTGGTAGCCAGCGGGAACCGCTTTTCCAGCCCCCACCTGACCTACGCCCTGCGCTTTAAGACCAACGCCCGGCGGGGCGGCTGCGTCCATCAGGTGGTCCTGCGGGACAGCGTGATGGAGCACGTCCACGGGGCCGCCGTCCACGGCACCATGCTGTATGAGGACGGCCGCAGCGGCGACTGCCTGCCCACCTTCCGGGATATCACCATCGAGAACATCACCGCCCACGGCGGGGATTACGGCATCTTCCTCGAGGCCTTCCCCGAGGTGCCCATCACCGGGCTGGTGCTGCGGCAGATCCGGATCGACGGCGTCCTCCGGGAGCTGCGGGCCGCCCACTGGCAGGACGCCGTGCTGGAAGATGTGACCATCAACGGCAAACGCTACCCCCGGCCGGGCTACGCCCGCATCCTGGGCCTGCCGGTCCCGGGCGGGACGGTGACGGCCAGCGCCGTCAGCTGCGGGGCAGAACGGCCCCTCCGCTTTGTGTGGGAGGCATCGTCCGACGGCAAGGACTGGCGCGGCTGCGGCGAGGGGGAACGCCTCGCCGTCCCGCCCGGGGCCCGCTGGCTGCGGGTCACCGCTCTGGACGAGGCGGGCAGCCGGGCCCAAAGCATCCCCTACCGGGTGCTGCCGGCCGGCACGCCCCTCTCCGCTGCGGCCCGGCTGTGCTGCCGCGGGATGCTGCCTTCCCCCGACCTGCCCGACCCGGCGCGGCCGGTCACCCGGCTGGAGCTGGCCGAGATGCTGCTGCCCCTGGCTGATCCCGCCCTGCCCGCCGTCCAGCCCGCCGACTGCGGCGACCCGGCCGCCGGCGCGGCGGCGGCGAACGGCTTCTTCCCGCTGGAAGAGGGCCGCTTCGACCCCGGGCGGCTGGTCACCCGGCAGGAGATGGCCACCGTGGCCATGCAGGCCTGCGGCGTCTGCTACCGCAACGCCTCCAGCACCATGCCGGACTGCGCCGACGCCGCCGAGGTGGCGGCCAACTACGGCACCAACGCCGCCCGCGCCCTCTACTTCGGCTTCATGACCCTCGACGCGGCGGGCCGCTTTGCGCCCAAACGCCTGGTCAGCCGGGAGGAGGGGGCCGTCATCCTGGACCGTGTGGCCGACTTCGCCGGCCTGTAAAAAGGAGAAACGCCATGTGGCTGGACTACTTTGCGACCTATCTGAGGGAAACATTTCCGCAGTTTTTGCGGGAAAAGCCCTGGAACTATAAAGACGATCTCTGCGTGGTGGGCGCCTATGACCTGTACGGCGCCACCGGAGAGGCGCGGTGGCTGGAACCCATCCGGGCCAGCGCCCCCTTCCTGATGGACGATGCCGGCCACGTGACCGGCTGGCAGCCGGGGGAGCACAATCTGGACAAGGTCAGCTTTGGCAAGTCGCTGCGCATCCTGGGGCAGCTGACCGGCGAGGCGCGCTATGCCCGCGGTGTGCAAGCCGCCTTCCGGATGCTGGCGGATTACCCCCGCACCGTCACCGGAAACTTCTGGCACAAGGACATCTACCCCCATCAGGTCTGGCTGGACGGCCTGTACATGGCCATGCCCTTTTACGCCGCCTGTCTGGACGAGTACGGCGCGGACGGCTGGGACGACATTCTGGATCAGTTCGCCAGCGCCCACCGCCTGCTCTGGGACGAGGCAAAGGGGCTGTACCGCCACGCCAACGACTGTTCCCGTCAGGCCGGCTGGGCCGACCCGGCCACCGGTCAAAGCCCGGCGGTCTGGCTGCGGGCCGAGGGGTGGTTCCTGATGGCGCTGGCCGACACCTACGAGCTGGCCCGCGCCCACACCCCCCGCGCCGGAGAGCTGGCCGCCCTGCTCCAAAACGCCGTGGAAGGGCTGCTGCCCTATCGGGACAAGGCAACGGGGCTGTTCCTCCAGGTGGTGGACCTGCCCGGCCTGCCCGGCAACTACCCCGAGACCTCCGGCAGCGCCATGGCGGCCTACGCCCTGATGAAGGGCGCGCGGCTGGAAATGCTGCCCCCCGCCTGCGGGCAGACCGGCAGCGATATTCTGGACGGGATACGCACGGCCTACCTCGCCCCGTCGGGCGGCCGGACCCTCTGCGGCATCTGCGCCAGCGCGGGCCTCGGGCCGGGGCCGGACCACCGCACCGACCGCACCGGCACCCCCGGTTACTACATCCGTGAAAAGCAGATGGCGGACAACCAGCACGGCGCCGCCGCCTGCATGATGGCCGTCAGCGAGCAGCTGCGGCGCAAATGAGGTGAACATCATGTCCGAACGCCTGAGCATTCAGATCAAAGACAGCGACAATGTGGCGGTGGCGGTGCACGACCTGCCCGCCGGCGCCACGCTGGAAAGCGGCGTCGTCACCCGGGAGCCCATCCCCCAGGCGCACAAGATCGCCCTGCACAACATCCCCGCCGGGGGCAAGATCATCCGCTACGGGGTGGTGCTGGGCTACGCCAAAAACAACATCCCGGCCGGCAGCTGGATCAACGAGCATATGCTCGAACTGCCCCAAAGCCCGGCCCTTGCGAACCTGCCCTGGGGCACCAACCTCAAAACGCCGGAGCAGCTGCCCAGCCCCACCCGCACCACCTGGCTGGGCTACCGCAACAAGACCGGCCCCGCCGGCACCCGGAACCTGCTGGGCATCGTCACCACCGTCCAGTGCGCCGCCGGCGTCGTGCGGGTGGCGGTGGAGCGGATCAAACGGGAGCTGCTGCCCAAGTACCCCAACGTGGACGGGGTGGTGGCCATCACCCACCCCTACGGCTGCGGGGTGGCCATCAACGCGCCGCTGGCCCCCATCCCCATCCGGGCCATCGCCAATGTCATCCGGCACCCCAACTTCGGCGGCGAGATCATGGTGGTGGGCCTCGGCTGCGAAAAGCTGACCTACGACCGCGTCCTGCCCCCCGAGGACATCACCCCCGACAACTGCCTGACCTTGCAGGACTTCGCCGGCCACGACGCCATGATGCAGGCCATCCTGGATATGGCGGACAAGAAGCTGCAAAAGCTCAACCTGCGCCGGCGGGAGAAACTGCCCCTCAGCGAGCTGCTGATCGGGATGCAGTGCGGCGGGTCGGACGCCTTCTCGGGCATCACCGCCAACCCCTCGGCCGGCTACGCCGCCGATATGCTGGTCAAGGGCGGGGCCACCGTCCTGTTCAGCGAGGTGACCGAGGTGCGGGACGGCGTGCAGATGCTGGCCGCCCGCTGCGTCAGCGCCGAGGTGCGGGACAAGCTGGCCGCCGAGATGCAGTGGTACGACGACTACCTCGCGCAGGGCGGGGTGGACCGGGACGCCAACCCCACCCCCGGCAACAAGAAGGGGGGCCTGGCCAACATCGTCGAAAAGGCGATGGGCTCCATCGCAAAGAGCGGCGCCTCCCCCATCGTGGAGGTGCTCTCCCCGGCCGAGAAGCCCACGAAGCACGGCATGATCTTTGCCGCCACCCCCGCCTCCGACATCGTCTGCGGCCCCTGCCAGGTGGCCAGCGGCATCGGCCTGCAGGTCTTTATGACCGGCCGCGGCACCCCCTACGGGCTGGACGTCGCCCCCGTCATCAAGGTGTGCAGCCGCAACGAGATGAAGGAACACTGGTTCGACCTGATCGACATCTCGGCCGGCGGCGTCGCCACCGGCGAAAAGACCATCGCCGAGGTGGGCGAAGAGATCTTCAACATGATCCTGGACGTAGCCAGCGGCACAAAACAGCCCTACAGCGACCAGTACGGCTTCCACAACGATATGTGCATCTTTAATCCCGCGCCCATCACCTGAGCCGGGACGATATAGAAATCAAACCAAGGAGGACAACACCATGCGCACCACCATGATCACCCGCCGCAATTTCCTCAAGGCCGCCGGCGCAGCCGGTGCGGCCGGCCTGTTGGCCGCCTGCGGCGGCAGCGGCTCTTCGTCTGCCGTCTCGGCCCCCGCTTCGGTCTCCACCGCCCCTGCCGAGGGCGACGTCTCCCTCAGCATCAGCTGGTGGGGCGGCGAGTCCCGCCACGAGGCCTATAACGCCGCCATCGACGCCTTCATGCAGTCCCACCCCAGCATCACCGTCAACCCCACCTTCTCGGCCTGGACCGGCTGGGAGGACTCCATGTCCACCAAATTCGCCGGCGGCGTGGGCGAGGACGTCTGCCAGATCAACTGGAACTGGATGTACAAATATTCCAGCAGCGCCCAGACCTTTATGGACCTGCGGGATTACGCCGACTACATCGACTTTTCCCAGTGGGACGACGCGGTGGTGAACACCTGCTTTGTGGCCGACAGCCAGCAGGCGGTGCCCGTCTCGATGACCGGCCGCATCTTCTACTGGAACATGACCACCTTCAACAAGGCCGGTCTGACCGATTACCCCAAGACCCTCGACGAGCTGTATGCCGCCGGCGAGACCTTCCTGAACGTGCTGGGCGAGGACTATTACCCCCTCCACCTGCCCGGCTACGACCGGATGATCCTGATGGTCTTTTACCTCGAGTCGGTCTACGGCAAGAACTGGGCCGACCCCGCCACCTGCACCCTGAACTATACCCGCGAGGAGATCGCCACCGGCTTTGACTTTATCCGCAGCCTGGTGGAGCACCATGTCCTGATGCCGCTGCCCAAGTATTACGGCATCAACGGCGAGAACCTGGTCTATCAGTCCGCCGAGTGGATCACCGGCAAGGTGGCGGGCTTCTTCGAGTGGGACTCCTCCGCGCCCAAATACGAGGACGCGCTGGACGAGGCCAACCGCCCCGGCTTCACCGTCGGCGACGAGATCAAGTTCGGCGATTACAACGGCGGCTTCACCAAGCTCTCGATGGGCCTGGCCATCACCCAGACCTGCCAGCACCCGGCGGAGGGCGCCATGCTGATCAACTACCTGCTGAACGAGGAGGAAGGCGCGGCCATCATGGGTTCGGCCTGCGGCCTGCCCGCCTCCAAGTCCGGCCTGGCCGCCGCCGAAGCAGCCGGCGCCATTAACCCGGTGGTGGAAGAAGCCAACAAGAAGATCATGTCCTTCTGCGCCTTTGAGCACGACCCGCTGTTCGAGGACGAGATGCTCAAGGGCGTCGGCACCGGCGTTTACCAGCAGGTCTTTGACACCATGGACTATGACAACGCCCCCAGCGAGGAGCTGGTCGACCTGCTGCTTGACGGCCTGGAGTCAGTGGGTTATATTGTTTGATAGAAGATCGTTTGGGAGGTATTTGTATGAAAATCGGTTTTATCGGTCTCGGCATCATGGGCAAGCCCATGGCCAAAAATCTGCTCAAGGCAGGCTATAGCGACCTGCTGGTGAATAACCGCAGCCAGGCCCCCGTCGCGGAGCTGGAAGCCGCCGGCGCCAAAGGCGCCACCCAGGCCGAAATCGGCGAGGCGTGCGACGTGGTCATCACCATGCTGCCCAACTCCCCCCAGGTTAAGCAGGTCATGCTGGGCGATGCGAATAACGGCGTTGCCTCCCACATGAAACCGGGCAGCGTCTTCATTGATTGCAGTTCCATCAACCCGGTGGCCTCGAAGGAGATCGCCGCGGCCCTGGCCGAAAAGGGGGTCGAGATGCTGGACGCCCCCGTCTCGGGCGGCGAGCCCAAGGCAATCGACGGCACCCTCTCCTTCATGGTGGGCGGCAAGCAGGAGGTCTTTGACAAGTGCAAGGATATCCTCGCCGCCATGGGCGCCTCGGTGGTCCGCTGCGGCGAGGTGGGCGCCGGCAACACCACCAAGCTGGCCAACCAGATCATCGTGGCCTGCAACATCCAGGCCCTGGCCGAGGCGCTGACCCTGGCCCAGAAGGCCGGCGTGGACCCGAACGCCGTCTTTGCCGCCATCAGAGGCGGGCTGGCCGGCTCCACCGTCATGAACGCCAAGGCCCCCATGATGATCGAGGGCAACGACAAGCCCGGCTTCAAGATCGACCTGCACATCAAGGACCTGAACAACGTTCTGGACTGCGCCCACGCCGTCGGCGCGCCGGTGCCCATGACCGCCGAGGTGCAGGAGATCCTGCAGTGGCTGCACAACCGCGGCGAGGGGCAGAAGGACCACAGCGCCATCGCCCACTACTACGAGTACCTGACCGGCATTGAGATCGGCCGCTGAGGGAGGACGCCATGAACACCGATTTTATGAAAGGGGTCGTCGTCCCCATCCTGACCGTCATCGATGAGGAGGAAAAGATCGACGAGGCCGGCCAGCGCGCCCAGGTCGACTACGTCATCGAGGGCGGAGTCAGCGGCATCCTGGCTTTCGGCTCCAATGGCGAGTTTTACATGGTGGAAGAGGACGAGATGGCCCGCGGCCTGCGCATCATGGTGGACCAGGCCGCCGGCCGGGTGCCGGTCTACTTCGGCATCGGGGCCATCAGCACCAGAAAGTGCTGCCGCCTGGCCCAAATGGCCGTTCAAAACGGCGCGGCCGCCGTCAGCGTGCTGCAGCCCATGTTCCTCAAGCCCACCTATGCGGAGCTGTACAACCATTTCAGGACCATCGCCGAAAGCGTGCCCGGCACCCCGGTGCTGCTCTACAACAACCCCGGCCGGGTGGGCTACACCCTCAGCGCCCAGTTGGTGGACGCGCTGGCCCACGAGGTGCCCAACATCGTCGGGATGAAGGACACCAGCGGCGACATCACCCAGACCGCCGAGTTCATCCGCCGCACCCGCGACGTGGACTTCAAGGTCTTTGGCGGCAAGGATACCCTGCTCTACGCCAGCCTCTGCCACGGGGCGGTGGGGGGCGTGTGCACCGCGGCCAACTTCATGCCCGAGCTGATCACCGACGTCTACAACAAGTATGCCGCCGGCGACCTGGCCGGCAGCCTGGAGGCGCAGTTCAAGCTCAACCCCGTCCGCCTGTCGATGGACGCTGCCAGCTTCCCGGTGGCGGCCAAGGACATGGCCGCGCTGCGGGGCCGTCAGGTGGGCGCGCCCTACCTGCCCACCCTGCCCACCCCCGAAGGCCCGGCCCGCCAGGGCTTTATCCGGACCATGACCGCCGCCGGCCTGCTGTAAACCGCCCAACGAAAGGAGCCCGCCCTATGAACCAGAAACTGCGCGCCGACGCCGACGCTGTCATCCACGAGGCCATCCGGGCCGTTCTGCCCGACGCGGCGGTCCGCCGCGCGCTGGCGGGCTTTGCCCCCGGCGGCGGGCGGGTCCTGCTGGTGGCCGCCGGCAAAGCCGCCTGGCAGATGGCCCACGCCGCCGTCGCGGCCCTCGGCTCGGTGGACGCCGGCGTGGTGGTGACCAAGTACGGCCATGTCAAGGGGGAGATCCCCGGCGTCACCTGCTACGAGGCCGGCCACCCGGTGCCGGACGAAAACAGCTTTGCCGCCACCGCAGCCGCCCTCGGCCTCGTGCAGGGGCTGACGGCGGAGGACACCGTCCTGTTCCTGCTGTCGGGCGGGGGCAGCGCCCTGTTCGAGCAGCCGCTGCTGCCCGGCGCAGAGCTGCAGGACATCACCGGGCAGCTGCTGGCCTGCGGGGCGGACATCGTCGAGATGAACACCATCCGCAAGCGCCTTTCGGCCGTGAAAGGCGGGCGCTTTGCGCTGGCCTGCGCGCCGGCCAAAGTCTACAGCATCGTGCTCAGCGACATTCTGGGTGACCCGCTGGACATGATCGCCTCGGGCCCCGCCGTCCCCGACCGCTCCACCTGCGCCGAGGCGCTGGCCGTCGCCGAAAAGTACAGCCTGCGCCTGTCGGACGCCGCCCGCACCCTGCTGGGGCAGGAGACGCCGAAGGAGCTTTCCAACGTCGAAACGCAGATCACCGGCAGCGTGCGGCAGCTCTGCGCCGCGGCGGCGGCCGCCTGCGAAAAGCTGGGCTATCGGTCCATCCTCCTGACCGACTGCCTGGACTGCGAGGCACGCCAGGCCGGCCGCTTCCTGGCCGACATCGCCCGCACCCACGCCGGCAGCGGCGAAAAGCTGGCCTTCCTCGCCGGGGGCGAGACGGTGGTCCGCCTGACCGGCCGCGGCCTCGGCGGCCGCAACCAGGAGCTGGCCCTCGCGGCTGTGCCGGGCCTTGCGGGCCTTGCCGCCGCGGTGTTCAGCGTGGGCTCGGACGGCACCGACGGCCCCACCGATGCCGCCGGCGGCTACGCCGACGGCGACACCCTGGCCGCCCTTGCCGCCAGGGGCCTCGAGGTCCACGCCGTCCTGACCGACAACGACGCCTACCACGCCCTCAAGGCCGTGGACGGCCTCCTCATGACCGGCCCCACCGGCACCAACGTCAACGATGTGGCGGTGGCGCTGATCGGCGGATGAGAGCCAGGACATGGCGCTGCTGGCTGGCTTTGCATCCTGCCTCTGCGCGCAGCTGGTCCTGTTTGAACAGCCCCTCAAAAACAAACGAAGAGCCGCCCGTTCCGGAAGATCACACCGGCGCGGGCGGCTCTTTGTTCTATTTTAAGAAATTACCCCTTCTTCTCCAGATGCGCCAGGAACCAGTCCATCGACTGGCGCAGGGGCCTGTCCGGCTCAAAGACATAGCTGCGGTCCAGAATTTCCAGGCCGAGGGGGCCGTCGTAGCGGACGGCTTCCAGCTTGGACAGGGCGGTCTCCAGGTCCAGCGCGCCGTCCCCCAGGGCCAGATGGCCGCCGGGGTGGCCGTCCACAAAGTGGACGTGGCCCAGGTTTTCGGCGCCGATGACGTCGATGAAGCTGGAGAAGGTATCCACCGCGGTGGTGGCGATCACATCGGTGTCGGCCAGGCCCTTCAGGCGGGGGCTGTTCACCGTCTGCAGCAGCCGCACCAGCTGGCTGGCCTGGTTGCAGATGTGGGTGGTGTATTTGGTAAAGGGCTCCACCGCCAGCGTCACCCCCTCGGCCTCTGCCTTGCGGGCGATGCGGGCCATCGCCTCGGCGCACCAGCCAAAGGCGTCCTCGGCGTCCACGTCCAGATAGGCAAAGCCGGTGGAGACCACCATCCGGTCGCAGCCCAGCCGGACGCTGGCCTCGATGTGGCGGTTGAAAAAGTCGACGGTGCGATCCCGGTAGACCTTGTCCGGGTGGCTGACACTGATGGCGTAGACGCACTGCTCCGGCGTGAAGCAGCGCAGTGTCAGGCCGTGGGCGCGGATGCTGCGGGCCAGCGCGTCCAGACGGGCGCCGTCGTAATCCTCGAGGTGGAGGTGCGGCCCGGAAGCCCACAGCTCGATGGACTGGTAGCCCAGCCGCTCGGCGGCGGCGAGGAACGCCTCCAAGGTATAACGCTTGTAGTGATAGTTGGCGGCGCAAAGCTGACTTGCCTGCATGGAAATACCTCCTTGTTCTTTCAGGTCGCCGGCAGGCTGCCGGCAGGTTACTGGTCGGGATAGGGGTTGAACTGCTGGATGATGCGGTTGGCCTGCGCCTTGCCGCGGGCCATACAGGCGGGGATGGACTCGCCCAGGCTCAGCCCGTAGGTAAAGGCGGCGATATAGGAGTCGCCCGCCCCCACCGTGTTGACCACCGGCAGGCGGTCGGCGGCCAGCGCGTAGAACCGGCTGCCGTCCCAGGCGAGGCTGCCGGCCTCGCCCAGCATGGCGACGGCGCAGCGGCAGCCTTTGGCCACCGCCTTTTGCAGAAACGCCCGGATGTAGCCGTCGTCCCTGTCGTAGGAGAAAAAGGCGTAGTCCAGCCAGGGCAGCAGTTCGTCGTTGCCGGGCTGCTCCAGCCGGCGGGAAAAATCGTACACCCAGATCTGTTCCGGCCGGCGCAGGGTGCTGATGTACCGCGCCATGCGGGTCCAGCGCTCGCAGTAGACGATGTCGAAGCCGCGGATGAAATCGAGGTCCTCCGGCCCCAGTTCGATCTCCTCCATCGCGTTGCCGCGGAATTCCAGGTGTTTTTTGTCGCCGTCCACCAGGTCCATCTTGGCCATGCCGGTGGGGCGGTCCACCCGTTTGAGCACCCGCAGCGGGATGCCCCGCCGGGCCAGCCGCTCCACCAGCGCGTCGGCAAAGACGTCGTTGCCCAGCACCGTCATCTCGGTCACGTCGCCCCCCAGGGACTTGTAGTTCAGCGCAAAGTCGATGCTGTTGCCGGTCAGGTAGTAGCGGTCCAGTTTGTAATAGACGTCGATGCAGTTGTCGGCCATGGCGATGGCTCGTTTCATGCAGCTCCCTCCTCTCAGTCGCCCATCACATAGATCATGTAGGTCCGGTTTTTGATGCCGTCATACTCGCAGAAATAGATGTCGTCCGCCGTGCCCAACCGGATCTCGCCGTCCAGCACGGGGAAAACGCAGTGGTTGCCGGTCAGCAGAGACTTCAGGTGTCCCGGCGCGTTGCCGCCGATGGTGCCGTAGCTGGGCAGATAGTGGTTGTGATGGTAGGGGTAATCTTCCGGGGCCAGGCGGTCCAGGGTGTCCATGATGTCCCGCTCGACGCAGGGCAGGCTCTCGTTGACGGTGATGCCGGTGGTGGTGTGCTTGGTGATGACAAAGACGATGCCGCTCTGCACGCCGCTCTCCCGGACAAAGGCCCGCACCTGGTCGGTGATCCGGATCATCTCAAATTCCCTGTCGGCGCAGATGCCGACTTCTTTCAATTTGTACTGCATATTCAGCAAAGCCCCTCCAGGCTGAAAAACCGCGCGGCGTTGCGCCAGTAGATGGCCTCCCGCGTTTCGGGCAGCAGCTCGATGCTGTCCAGCCCGCGCTTGCTGCGCACCGGACGGATGCGCGGCGAATCCGACCCGAACATGACCTGGCCCGCCAGGTTGTGGTCCAGCCAGTAACGGCCCATATCCTGCCTGAACACCTTCTCAAACAGCTGGTAGGGGCCGTCGAAGTTCATCAGGGCGGTGTTGGCGTACAGGTTGGGGTATTTCAGCAGAAGCGCCGCCGTCTCCTGCACCCAGGGCCAGCCAAAGTGGGTCAGGCAGAGGTTGAGTTCGGGGTAGCGCAGGGCGATCTCCTCGAACTCCATCGGATGGGCGTACTTGGCCAGGGCGTTGCGCTCCAGGCAGAGCCCGGCATGGAAAAAGATGGGCTTGCGCCGCTCGCGGCAGATGTCGTACAGCCGGAGCAGGCGGGGGTCGTTGGGGTAGATCTGCAGCCGCGCGGTGTTGACGGCCAGCCCCGCCAGCCCCAGCTTACTGAAAGCGCGGTCCAGTTCTTCCTCCGCGTCGGGGCGGCGCGGGTCCACCGAAGCCATGCCGATGTAAAAGCCGGGGTCCTGCGCCACCAGCAGGGCGATGTCGTCGTTGGAGATGGCGGGCACGCCGGTCTCGGCCGAACAGTCCTCCGGCAGCAGCACCGCCCGCACCATCCCGGCCAGGGCGTACTGCTTTTTCAGCAAGTCGAGATCGGACGGCTTCATTTTATGGTAATTCATCTGGTCGCAGCGGCGCCGGAACTGTTCGGCGTCCTGGCAGATGGGCGCAAACAGCGCCGGGTGGATATGGGTGTCGATGACCATGGCAAAACCTCTTTCAGATCGTTATGCCAGCGCGTGCATCCGCTGGCGGTTGGCAAGATACAGATCCCGGAAGATGGGGTATTGCTCGGCGTACAGCCGATGGACGCCGGCGTCCGGCCGAAAGACCGTGCCCGGCGGCAGGGCCCGCCGCAGGGCGGCAAAACTGTCCAGCGCACCGCAGCCCAGCGCCGCCAGCATGGCGTCGCCGTAGGCGGAACACTGGAACGGCGCGGGGACGGTCAGTTCCATCCCGGCCATGTCGCAGACGATCTGCATCCAGGTGCGGTTTCTGGTGCCGCCTCCGGCCGTGATGAGCCGGCGGGGCGGCAGGCCCAGCTCGTCGAACAGGATCAGATGCTGCAGGGTGGAATAGCCGACCGCCTCCAGGGCGGCGCGGTTGATCTCCCGGCGGGTGTGGCTGCCCTTGAGGCCGAACAGCATGGCGGTGGCGGCGGGGTCCTGCAGGGGACTGCGCTCGCCGTACAGGTAGGGCAGCATCATCAGGCCGTTGCTGCCCGGCGGGACGGCGGCGGCTTCCCGCGCCATGACGGCGTAGGCGTTTTCGCCGCCCTGCCGCTCGGCGGCCGCCTCCTGTGGATAGAGCAGGTCCCGCACCCAGCGGGTCAGGGTGCCGGCGGCGTTGGTGCCGTCTCCCAGGCAGAAGGTGCCGGGCACGCTGAACTCCTTGCCGCCCTTCAGCGCGCCGTTGCCCGCCGGCGAGACATAGCTGTCCACCAGGCGGTCGGTGCAGTAATAGTAGTACAGGGAGGACCCATACTGGAAAAAGGCGGTGCCGGCCTCCACCAGCCCGACGCTGATGGCTTCGGCGGTGGAATCGCCCGTGCCGGTGATCACCGGCGTGCCCGCCGCCAGACCGGTCTGGCGGGCGGCTTCCGGGGTGACGGTGCCCACCGTCGCATGGACCGGCAGGCAGGCGGCGATCTGGTCCGGGCGGCAGTACAGGCGGCATTCCTCCTCCCAGACGCTGCCGTCGGGGCGGTACAGCGGCCGGAACGAGCCCTTGCCCAGCGCCCGGTCGATGACGGCGCGCCCGGTCAGGCGCGCGGTCAGGAAGGAGCTGCCGGTCAAAAACCAGGCGGCGCCGGCCCAGATCGCAGGCTCGTGGTTTTTCAGCCACAGGATCTTGGTGGCGGTGTCGCCGGAGCAGATGGGGTGGCCGAACAGCTGCTGCACCCGCTGCGCGCCGTAATAGCGGGTCAGCCAGGCGGCCTCCGCGTCGGCGCGGGCGTCGATGCCGTAGAGGATGGCGGGCCGCAGGGGGCGGAAGTCCCGGTCCACCGGCAGGCAGTCGGTGCCCAGCGCGCTGGCTCCCACGCAGGCGATCTGCCCGGGACGGATGCCGCTGCGCTCCAGCAGCCGGCGGCAGAGGGTGCAGAAATCTTTCCACCAGACGGCCTCGGCGTCCTGCTCAAACCAGCCGGGGCGGGGGTTCTCCATCCCATGGGGGACGGAGCAGTCCGCCGCGACGGCAAAGTTCTGGTCGATCAGCATCCCGCGGGAAGCGTGGGTGCCGATGTCGATCCCGAGAAAGTACTCCATAAGGCACCTCCCGGCGGTTACAGCCCGGCGCGGATATCACGCACAATGTCCATAAAGCTCTCGACCCGGGCCCGGTCCACCCGCCCGTCGAACACGCCGTCCTTTTTGAAGGCGGTGCCCATGCAGACGGCGTCGCAGCGCTGCAGCTTGTCCCGGACGTTTTCGTGCCGGCAGCCGGTGTTGCAGAAGACCGGCACGCCGCGGGGCCGCGCCACCTGCCAGACCTTTTCCAGCAGGACGTCGTCCGGCTCGCTGCCGGCTGCCGCGCCCGAGACGCACAGCCCGTCGGCAAAACCGCCGAAGAGGATGGAGCGGGTCACCGTCTGGATGTCCCGCTGGACCAGGTAGGTGTCCGCCTCGGGGTTGACCTTGTACAGCAGCTTCAGCCCGGGGATGCCCAGCGCCTTGCGGTGGCGCACCGCCTCGCCGCTGTTGGAGGTATACAGTCCGTATTCGCCCATATAGGCGCCCGAAAAGCAGCTGCGGGCAAAGCCGGCGCCGGTGGCGGCGGCCAGGTCGATGGTGGCGATGGGGTTTTTGACCACGTTGACCCCGAAGGGCAGTCGCAGCAGCGGCTTGAGGCTGCCGATGATGTACGCCATGGCCGAGATGACGGCGATGTCCGCCACCGGCTGATAGGGCAGGCTGAACTCATTGGCAAACAGGATGCCGTCCACACCGCCGTCCTGCAGGGCGGTCAGGTCGGCGCGGGCATGGTCCAGCACCTGCTCCATGCTGCCGCAGTAGCCGGGGTCGCCGGGCAGGGCGTCCAGGTGCAGCAGCGCGATGATGGGCTTTTTCACCCCGAACAATTCTTCTGTCCACATGATAGACGCCTCCTCTCAGTCCAGCTCGCGGGTGTTTTCCCGCAGCCAGCGGACGATGTCGTCGATGGCCTTGTCGGGGTCGCAGTAATAGCGGCGGTCGCAGATCTCAAACGAGCAGCTGCCCTGATAGCCCTGCGCGACGATCTCGTCGTAATAGCGCTTCATGGGGAAGTCGCCGTCGCCGGGCACGGTGTGGCCGCGGTCGTTGAAGTGGATATGTCCCAGCCGGCTGCCCAGGTTGGCAAAATAGTCGCCCACCGTCTCGCCGGCATAGGTCATCTGGTCCATGTCCACCATCCCCACCACCGCCGGGGAGCCGATCTCGTCCAGCATCGCGGCCAGGTCCCGGCTGGTGATCAGGACGTTGGTGGTGGTGACCTTCAGCTCTTCCAGCAGCAGGGTCACCCCTTTGCGCTCGCAGTAGGCGGCCAGCTGCTGCATCGAGTCGCGGCAGTAGTTCCAGGCTTCCTCGCGGGGGGCGTCAAAATAGCCGAAGCCGGTGCTGATCTGGACCTTGGGACAGCCGAGAAAGGCGGCGGTGTCGATGGCGCGCTGATAGTAGCGCAGGCTCGCCTCCCGCGTGGTCCGCTCCGGGGTGCAGAAGTTGACGGGATAGGTGCAGTTCTCCGGCGTCATGGCCATCAGCGAGAGGTGGCGGCGGCGGATCTCTTTGTCCAGCGCCAGCAGGTCGGAGAGGGAATAGTCGAAGATGTTCAGCTGCGGAGCCGAGCAGTACAGGTCAATGCTGTCGAAGGGGGAGCGCTCCACCTTGTCCAGAAAGCGGGTGATGGGATAGCGCAGGTAATGGTAACTCATGGGGGCCAGTTTCATGGGGGAACCTCCTTTGGTTTGGCTGGAATGCAGGACGCCCGGCGTCCGCCGCACGGTGTGCAGGGAAGACGCCGGGCGTTTGCGCGGGCTTGGAAGCAGATATGGGAGGAAGTGTGCGGAAAACTCAGTAGACGACCAGGCCGATCAGCAGGGCGGCTGCGACGGTGACGACGGTCATCACCAGGCCGGGCAGCATATAGCTGTGGTTGAACACGAACTTGCCGATCTTGGTGGTGCCGGCGGAGTCGAAGCCGATGGCGGCGACGCACTGGCCGGAAGCGGGGATGAAGTAGTTGGCGTTGCAGGCCACCCAGCCGGCGATGATGATATAGACGGGCAGGTTCAGCGCCATGCCGATGGGGATCATGATCATGGTGGTGGAGGACTGGCTGGTGGTGATGGCTGCCACGACAAAGACCGCGATGATATAGATCCAGGGGTACTGGTTGGCCAGGGCGCCCATGGTGTCGGAGATATAGGTGCTCTGGTCGCCGATGAAGGTGTTGACCATCCAGCACAGGCCGTAGGCCAGGACCACGGCGAACATGCCGGTCTTAAAGACGGGCTGGTCCAGCATGATGTTGCTGTCGAACTTGCCCACCAGGACGATGGCGGCCGCGCCCATCAGCATGAAGATCTCGATGACGGTGGTCATTTCCAGCTGGCTGCCGTCGGCAAAGACGGGGCGCAGGGCGGAGATGGCGCCCAGGGTGACGATGAGCAGCATGGCGACGAGGAAGATGCCGACCGAGATGCGGGCCGGTTGGGTGATGGGCTTTTCGTTGGATTTATCCAGCTTGTAATCCTTGACCAGGCCGGCCTTGACCCGCTCGAGGTACTCGGGGTCTTCGCTCAGCTCCTTGCCGCGGCGCAGCACCGAGATGCCGGCGGCGAACGCGCCCAGCAGGGTGGCGGGGATGCAGACCAGCAGCAGGGTGAACAGGTTGACGTTGCCGTAACCGGCCATCAGGCCCAGGATGCCGGCGGTAGCCGCCGAGATGGGGCAGGCGGTGATGGCGTTCTGCGAGGCGACCACCGCGGCCGAGATGGGACGCTCGGGGCGGACGTTGGTCTCCATGGCGATCTCATTGATGACGGGCAGCAGGCTGTAGATGATGTGGCCGGTGCCGCACATGAAGGTAAACACATAGGCGACCACAGGGGCCAGGATGGTGATGTGCTCGGGGTGCTTGCGCAGGATCTTTTCGGCCAGACGGACCATGTAGTCCAGGCCGCCGGCTGCCTGCATCGCGGACGCGGCCACGATGACGGCGATCATGATGCGGATGACCGTGATGGGAGGATCCGACGGCTTTACGTGCAGGAAAAAGGTCATGATGAACATGCCGATGCCGCCGGCCAGCGCCAGGAAGGGCCCGCCTTTGCGGGTGCCGATGAAGATCATGGCCATGACAATGATTAACTCGATCCAGAACATGATATAGCCTCCTTGATGGGATGAACTGGTTGGGTGGGAGTTCGGGCTGCGCTGGTATTGGCGCCGATACCAGGCCACACGCCGCAATACAACACAGGGTGCGGCAGGCGGGCCGCAGGATGTATTGTATTGTTTTGTATTGTGTTATTAAGATACAAAAAGAAACAGCGTTTGTCAACAGGTTCTGCGCAAGTTTGTCGATATCAGACAGAATCGCGGAAATTATTTTGTGCAAATTACTGTTAAGTATTATTATGTATTTTCAAAATCCATAAAGAAGGCGCAAAAAAGGCCCCCTCCGTTCACCTGAAAGGGAACAGAGGGGGCCTTTGCTGTGCTGCACTATGGTATTCTATGGCACAGAATTTGTATGGGCGTCAGGCCGGCGCGGGACGATACCGATGCGGCCCACCGGTAAGACAATGCCGGACGCCGCCGTTACACCATCAGTTTGAACTTATCGGCGATGCAGAGCTGATGGCTCAGGTGGCGGTTTTCGCCGCTGTCATCCTGCACGATGCTCTTGATGGAGAGGAGGGGGTGGCCTTTGCTCACCCCCAGATACCGCGACTCCTGATAGTTGGCGAACACGATCTCCAATAATTTGGAGGAGCGGGTAAAGACGATGCCAGTCTTTTTATGGATGGTCTCATACAGCGAGGCATTGTTCAGATCTTCGTTGAATAAAAAGAAGAATTTTTCCGGGAATTTGTTCACTTCCAGCATGACCGGGTTGCCGTCAGCCAGGCGGAGGCGTTCCACCACCAGCAGCTGTTCCTCTTTGGCTAGGTGGAGCTGGGCGGCGTCCTCGTCGCTGGGTTCCTCCAGCCCGATGCGGATGGTGCGGGCGCCCGGCTCATACCCCATGCGGCGGCACATCTCGCTGTAGCCCAGCACGCCGGACAAGCCGCGCTGGAACTTTTTCTCGGCCACAAAGGTGCCTTTGCCGGGCTTGCGCACCAGAAACTCGCTGCGGGACAGCTCGTCGAGCGCCTTGCGCACGGTGACGCGGCTGACCGAATATTTCTGGCAGAGTTCGTTCTCGGTGGGCAGGCGGCTGCCGGCGGGGTATTCCCCCGTTTCGATGGCGCTGCGCAGGGTGTTGGCCAGCTGCTGGAACAGCGGGGTGGAGATTGTATTATCCAATGTCATGGAAAAGTCCCTTCTTTTGCAAATGGATGAGAGCTAAAAAACGATTATTCGATCAAATACAGCAAACACCGGCGGCAGGGCCGCCCGGGATTGTCACAATACAAAGCAGAGGTCTGCGCTCTTATTATACAGGAAGCCGTCCGTTTCGTAAAGAGGGGAGCCAAGACCCGCCGCGGAAAAACCGGTGCCTCCCAGCCGGAACCGGGCTGCAAAAAGAAGAAACCGACGCGCTTTGGCAAAAATGCACAAAATCAAACCATTCTTTTTGGCATTGACAAATGTATTGTATTGTATTATCATTGTGACAAGACAATTCCACGGCAAAGGGCCGTGGATGGCAGGAACGCTCTCAAAGGAGGAATATAACAATGCATTACAAGTACACCGACATCAAAGCCATCATCGCAGAGATCCTCGAAGCCAAGAAGGACGACGGCGGGGTGAAGAACCTCTACTTTGTGGGCTGCGGCGGCTCGCTTGGCGCGCTGTACCCCGCCAAGGAGCTGATCGAGCGCGAGAGCGCCGCCCTCAAGACCGGCTGGGTCAACAGCAACGAGTTCGTCCACAGCACCCCGAAGGACTTCGGCAAGAACTCCATCATCTGCCTGGCCTGCCACAAGGGCAACACCCCCGAGACCATCGCCGCCGCCCGCCTGGGCAAGGAGATGGGCGCCGCGGTCATCATTCTGACCTGGCTGGAAGAGTCGGAGATCATCGAGTTCGGCGACTACATCATCCACTATTCCTTCGACGCCAGCCCCGACCATCTGGCCGGCGACATCGATTACGCCGGCGAAAAGACCATGTGCGCGCTGCAGGTGGCCGTCGAGCTGCTCAACCAGACCGAGGGCTACGCCCACTACGACGCCTTCCAGCAGGGCGCCGGCATGATCACCGGCATCATCCGCAAGGCCCGCGCCCATGTGGCGGCCCGCGCCCTGGCCTTTGCCCAGGAGTACAAGGACGACAGCGTCATCTACACCATGGGCAGCGGCGCAGGCTGGGGCGCCGCCTATATGGAGAGCATCTGCATCTTTATGGAGATGCAGTGGATGCACTCGGCCTGCATCCACACCGGCGAGTTCTTCCACGGCCCCTTCGAGGTCACCGACGCCAACACCCCCTTTGTCATCCAGATCTCGGAGGGCACCACCCGCGCCTTGGACGAGCGCTGCCTGAAGTTCCTGCACACCTATGCCAAGCGGATCGAGGTGCTGGACGCCAAGGAGCTGGGCCTGTCCACCATCGACGCATCGGTCGTGGATTACTTCAACCACTCGCTGTTCAACAACGTCTACCCCATCTACAACCACGCCCTGGCCGAAGCCCGTCAGCATCCGCTGACCACCCGCCGGTATATGTGGAAGGTGGAGTACTGAGCAGAAAGGCAGGAGGATAGCATGGACCCCGTCAAGATCGTCGCCATCGGCGATAACGTGTGCGACAAATATCTTTCCCGCGGCAAGATGTACCCCGGCGGACAGTGCGTCAACACCTGCGTCTACGCCCAGCTCAACGGCGCGCAGGCCGCCTACATGGGCAAATACGGCAGCGACGAGGTGGCGGCCTACAACCGCAGCCTGCTCCGGCAGCTGGGGATCGACGACAGCCGCAGCCGCCAGTTTGAGGGCGAAAACGGCTTCGCCATGGTCACCCTCAAGGGCAACGACCGGGTATTTCTGGGTTCCAACAAAGGTGGCGTCGCCAAGGAGCACGGCTTTGACTTTACCGCCGAGGACCTGGATTACATCCGTCAGTTCCAGCTGATCTACACCAACCTCAACAGCTATATCGAGGACGACCTGCCCTTTTTGCAGTCCTCCGGCGTGCCCATCGCCTACGACTTCTCCACCCGCTGGACCGACGAGTATCTGGCCCGGGTGGCGCCCTATGTGCAGGTGGCCATCCTCTCCTGCGCCCACCTGAGCGACGCGGACCGCGAGCGCGAGATGCGCAAGGCCGCCGCCCACGGCGTCCAGATCGTGCTGGGCACCATCGGCGAAGCCGGCAGCTATGTGCTGTACGACGGGCAGTTCTACTACGCGCAGGCGGTCCACGCCGACGACGTCATCGACACGATGGGCGCCGGCGACGCCTACTTCGCCGCCTTCCTGTGCGACCTGCTCAAGAGCTCCCGCACCGGCGCGCTGGTCGAAGAAGGGTCCGATATGCCCGCCCGGCTGCAGCACGCCATGGCCGTGGGCGCCGCCTTCTCGGCCCGGATGTGCGCCAAGGAAGGCGCGTTCGGGTACGGGACCCCCATCACCGGCCGCACCGAATTGTGACAAAGCGAAAGGAGCGTTGACCCATGAAACCGGATTGCTACCAGAACAACGGCGAAGGCATTCTGTGCGTGTACAAAAACCCCAAATGGCTGGTCTGCATCAAGAACTGGAAGCCGGACAACGACATTGCCGGCATCGCTCATCTGGAGATCCACCACTCCACCGACGAGCAGTTCATCCTCACCGCCGGCAAGGCGCTGCTGATCACCGCCGAGCGCGAGAACGGCAGCTTCCGCAGCATCGAGCTGACCCCCATGGAGCAGGGCAAGGTGTACAACGTGCCCGCCGAGTGCTGGTTCTACTCCATCACCCAGAAGGACACCAAGATCGTCTATGTGCAGGACTCCAACTGCTCGATGGAGAACAGCGACTTTGCCGACCTGACGCCGGAGCAGATCGCCGACATTCAGGCCCGCGCCCGTCAGCTGCTGGCTGACTGACGGCGATGTGGCCGCAGGGCGTCCTGTTGGACTTTGACGGCGTCATTGCCGACACCGAGCCGTCCAACGCCGCATATCTGGCCGCCGCGCTCCGCCGTTTCGGCGTCGAGCTGACCGAAGCCGAGCGCCTGGCTCTGGTCGGCGTCAGCGATAAAACCACCCTGGAGCGCCTGCTCTCCCGCGCCAAAACGCCGGTCAGCCCCGCGGCGCTGGCCGAAGAACGCCGCCGCTGCGGCAACACCTACGCGGACAGCGCCAGCCTGCGGCCGCAGCCCGGGCTGCGGGAATGGCTGGATTCGCTGCGTGCGCGCGGCGTGGCCACCGCGGTGGTCTCCTCCACCCGGACCCAGCTGATCGTGACCGCCCTCAACCGGATGCAGCTGCTGCGCAGCTTCGACGTGGTGGTCTGCGGCGACATGGTCCAGACCCCCAAACCCGCCCCGGACAGCTACCGGCTGGCGCTGAGGTGGCTGGGTCTGGACGCCGGGCAGTGCCTGGCGGTGGAGGACTCCCCCACCGGGCTCCAGGCAGCCAAGGCTGCCGGGCTGCAGGTGGTGGGCTATACTGGTGGCTCGATCCGCCAGGACACCTCCCGAGCGGACTGGACCGCAGCGTCCTTCGACGCCATCGCCCGCCTGCTGGAAACCCTGGCGCCAAACGACGGCAGAACCGCAAAATAGTATCAACAACAGAGACCGGCTTCCCTCCACGGGAGAGGCCGGTCTTTTGGTCTGTCCTGTAGATAGAATGACACGGGACGCAGCCTGCATCTGTCCACGCACCGACCGTGCAGGCATTTCCAGACAAACAAAAAAGCCGCAAGACCTTTCAGTCTTACGGCATTTTTGGTGCACCAAGGCAATCCATATCCGAACTTTTTTCCTTTGCCGCAGCCTCGGTGGCCTCGCCGAAAGAAACGGTCTCCGTGCCTTCTTTGTAGTTGAAGGTAATCAACATTTTATCATCATAAAGGTAAATTGCATTAATAAAAGTATCCACCAGCGCCTGCCGCTGCTCCTTTTGGGACAGGTCCAGCTTGCGAAAGTGCAACAGCCAGAAGCGGACGAATTCCTCCTTCATCACGGGCTTGGCCAATTTTTCTTCGGCAATCTTTGCTTCCAAGTCTTTTTTCTGGCCCTCGAGGGCTTCCAGCCGCTCTTTGGTGGAGCTGGTCAGGATGCCGGCTTGAATGGCGTTGAGCATATTCTGAATGCCGGTCTCGGTCTCCCGAAGTTGCTTCTCGTAGAGGGGCAGGCTGGTGCTCTCCCTGTTTTGCAATTCCATGACCGCCGCCACAAGGGAATCAATGACCGCATCGTTCTGGATCAGTTTCATGGTTTCGCTGACTACCAGATCTTCCAGCCACTGCTTGCGAACCGCCTTTTTATTGCAGGATTTCCGCTTCTTGGCGGCCGCGCACTTGTAGTAGCGGTGCACGTCGCCAGTGCGGCTGGTGCCGCTTTCACCAAACATCAGCGCACCGCAGTGGCCGCAGAATAGTTTGGTCGTCAGAAGATAGTCGTCCTCTGCCTTGCGACGGGCAGGGGCCTTTTTGTTTTTGGAAATTTTAACTTGCACCTCCTCAAATAATTCCATAGGGACCAACGGGGGAATAGCGTCCGGCACAACAATATCTCGGAATTTCAATTCTCCTATATATCGTCGGTTTTTAAGCATATGCTCTACGCTATTGTATGTCATAGCGCCGCCGACTGGATTTTTGACGCCTTCCAGATTCATCCAATCACGAATTTCCTTCATGGTCGCTCCTTCTTTATATCTTTTGAAGGCTTCCAGTACAAAAGGCGAAGTGACCGGGTCGATATGGAAACGGCGTTCAGCATCCAGCGTATAACCAAATGTCCCACGGCCGCCATTGCAGCGGCCTTTGAGAACGTTTTCAGTCTGGCCGCGGACAACTTTTTCTGCGAGGTCGGCGGAATAATATTCGGCGTAACCTTCCAGCACCGACTCCAGGATGATACCCTCCGGCCCGTCTGAGATGACCTCGGTTGCGGACATCAGCTTGACGCCGTTCTTTTTGAGCTGCGTCTTGTAGCGGGCGCTGTCATAGCGGTTGCGAGCAAAGCGGTCCAGCTTCCAGACCAAAACGATGTCGAACAGCTTGCGCTCGCTGTCCTTGATCATCTGCTGGAACTGGGGCCGGTTGTCTGTTTTGGCTGAAATAGCCCGGTCAATGTAGTGCTTGACCACCGTGATACCGTTCTTCTCGGCATAGGCGGTACACTCACGAATCTGGCCTTCAATGGATTCTTCACGCTGGTTGTCCGATGAGTAGCGGGCGTAGATGACGGCGGTCATGGCGGGGCCTCCCTTCGCTCTGTATGGGGATGTATGTAACTGCAATATATTTCGTATAATATATACCATATTTTGTGTCTTATTGCAAGGCTTTTGAGCGCCGTCTGGTGGTATTCTTTTTGAACACTACCTGTTCTTGTACACCAAAGGCAGACGTTCGGCTGCCCGCCGTTACTTTTGGTATGATTTTCTTCCAAAACAATACGCTTCTTTGACATTTCGCTGTCCAATATGATACAATAAAAACACTTTGAGAAGGCGAGGGGAGGCAGCAGCGATGAGCGAAACAAAAGTGATGGGGTCTCTGGCAGATAGGCTGCTCAGTTTTGTGAGCACCACACCCGAACGGGACGCAAACTATGATATCGCAGTGACTCTGCTCAAGCATTACCCCCAGCTCAAGGGGATGACTCTCGGCCAGATCGCGGACCTGTGCTATACCTCCAAGGCGTCCATTTCACGGTTTTGCCGCTTTCTGGGGATGGACAGTTTCAAAGCGTTCCAGGCCTGGCTGGAGCAGGACTTCACCATGCGGACCGACTATTCCCGGCAGTTCTACACCATGCTGCACAACAATCAGGAAATGGCCATCGGTTCCTATCGCGACACGCTGATCGGCAACATCTATGCTACCATCACGCCTGAAAACGCCGAAGTTATTCCCGACATTGTGCGGGTGTTGCACGGCTGCGGCAAGGCGGCCTATTTCTCCCACCATTTTTTGTGGGACATCGGCCACTACTTCCAGAGCAAAATGATGATGATGGGCCGCTATGTCGAGTTGTTCATGGATTATGCCGCTCAGCTGGAGTGCGCCCGCAGCCTGACCGAAAACGACTTTGCCATCATTTGCAGCGTGGGCGGCAGCTACCTGACTCGTTACCCGGACATCTGTAACGCAATCATTTCCAGCGGGTGCAAGGTGCTGGTCATCACCCAGAACCTTGCCAGCCCCTATTTGAACACCGCCGATTTCATCCTGCAATGCGGCACCACCAACCGCAACGACGTGGGCAAATATGCAGCCCTCATGGCCAACGACCTGATCGTCATGGGCTATATGCGGGCATACGATAAAGCGTTCCAGTAAAGCACAGCAAAAATACAGCAAGGTCGCGAGGGTTGACCGCCCCGCGGCCTTTTTGTTTTGTCAAAGCTTACAAAAAACGATGAAAAAGTTTTTTGCTTTTCAAAAATTGAAACACATGTTGCCGTTTTGAAACGTCACACTCACATTTGCAACCAAATACATCACAATCAATGTTATAATTTTCGTGTAAAGAGCGCAGAAACTTGTAATCATGCTCTGCAATTTGGAAACAAGGAGGAATGTTTTGTGAAACGTCTGCTCATCCGCGCCGATGACTTGGGCTACTCTGAAGGCATCAACTGCGGCATTGCGGCAGCAGTAGCAGCCGGACTGGTGCGCTCAGTAGGGGTGATGACCAATATGCCCGCAGCTGTCCACGGACTGGGGCTGCTGTATGGCCGCCCGCTT
>DXHQ01000025.1 GCA_019113345.1 Candidatus Faecalibacterium intestinigallinarum | reverse complement strand
CAGCCAGTCCGGCTCGGCGAAAGCGTCGTTGTTGAACAGGACCACATACTCGCTCTCGGCCAGGGCGATGCCCTGGTTGACCGCGTGGGAAAAGCCGGTGTTCTCCCCGTTCTCGATCAGGGTGAAGTTGGGCCGGCCGCAGTAGCTGCGGGCCTCGGCGAGGCTCTCGTCGGTCGAGCCGTTGTCCACCACGATGAGGTGGAAGTCCTGCTCGGTTTGGGCGTAGATGGATTCGATGGAGTCCTTCAGCCAGCCTTTGCCGTTGATGTTGGGGATGATGATGGTTGCTTTCATGGGCCGCTCCTGTTTCCGGGGCCGCGGGGGCGGCCGGGTCTTGTCACACAATGCAGCTTGTATTATAGCACACTTTCCCCATAAAAAACAGCCCGCAGCAAAAGCCCCCGCCTCGTTTAAGAAGCGGGGGCTGGAACATATTTCTTACGGGATTATGGTTGTTTAATTCGACAGAGAGGGGGCGCTCATCGTACCGTCAAACCGGTAGTCATAAGAAGAAATCGCATTGTTCATGGCAGCTACGGCGTCGTCCCAGCTTTCATCATCGGGCACTTTCTCCGCCTCGCCGCGGCTCAAGGTTCCTTGTCCAACGCCGAGGCCACCGGTCGCCGAACCATTCCAGTAGCAGGCTTTCAAACATTGCGCTAGCTCATTCTGACCTGCCACGCCACCAACATATTCGTTGCCTGTCGAACTTCCTGTAAAATAGCAGCCTATGACAATATCCTTTGCACTTGCGAACTGATTCCCAACAACGCCGCCAACCTGACTGTTGCCTTTGATGGTACCTTTGGCATAGCAGGCAATGATCTGGCTCCCATTATTGTTGGAACCGACGATTCCTCCGACATAACTGCTGCCATTTACAGTGCCATTGTCAAAGGAACATCCAATGACCTTAGAAGAGTAATTGTTCTGGCCTGTTATGCCGCCCACATAACTGAACTGGCTTTTTGCAGTAATATTTCCGCTGACCGTGCAGCCCTCGATGATTCCGCCCTTGTTATAGCCGACGATTCCTCCTACGTTGGACTTACCTGAAACAGAACCTTCCGAGTGACAGTTGATAATTTGACCGCAATTTTTACCAGCAATCATTCCAATCGTGTCGCGGTCAGTCAGATTAATACTTCCCGAAACGGTAACATCTTTTATGGTGCCGCCAGTACCTACATTTCCGAATAGGCCATAGGGACTACTGTAACTGTAATCCACTCCGTTCCATTCTCTCTTTTTTACGTTCAAATTGGAAATGGTATGGTTATCGCCATCAAAAACACCCGAATATGCGTTGCTGCCGTAGCATACAGTCTCCCAGGTAATACCGGACAGATTGATATCGCTGGTCAACGTACAGTTGGCGCTGTAGGCTCCGCCATTCACAGCTTCCGCCCAGGCTTGCAGTCCGTCGGCATTGTAGACCATATAGGTATCACCGTTCATATAATAGCCGGGGTCGCGGACCGTCACAGAGACCGTCGTGTTTACCTCTGCGCCATCCTCCGTATAAGAGACGGTGACGTCCACGTTCTGGCCTGCTTGCTCACTTGTAAATTCATTGGGGTTAAAGGTGCAGGCCGAGGTTTCAATTTTTTTGGTCGAGCCGTCGCTGTAGCATGCGGTGACCTCCATCCCATTGGGATCAAAAGTATCTCCCACATTATACTCCGTCTTGGTGGGGGCGGTGGCAGTAATCTCTTTCAGGGTAATCATGTTGACCTGAACAGACACCTGCGTCTCTTTTTTACCATACCGAATGGTAACGACAACCGTTTTGCCCTCATCCTCACTGGTGAAAACCGTGGGAGAATATGTATAATCCGTCACTTTTTTAGTCGAGCCGTCGCTGTAATGTGCGGTGACCACCATCCCTGCGGGCTCGAAGCTCTCGTTGACCTCATACACCATTTTGGCTGGGTTTGTGGCAGTGATCTTGGTCAGCGTCACAGGTTCATCGTCGTCATCGCTGCCCCCGCCGGGCTCAACGACGGTTAGGTCAATGGCCGCAACATAGCTGCCGCTGCTGGTCTCCACCATGCTGATATGGGCAGTATACTTGCCGCTGGTCAGGCTTTTCAGAACCCCGGCAAACTGGCTCAGGGCGTTGGCGGCAGCCTCCTCGGCATCCGCGCCGGTCGCAGAGCAGACTTTGACGGTGTGCTGCCCCTTCTGCGCCGAGTCAAAGCCCGACACGCTGAAATCGAACACGCTCTTATACCCCAGCTGCTGGATCAGCCGGCTGGTAACGGCGTTGAGGTCGCCGCCTCCCTCGAGGGCCTTTTCGAGAGCGCTGCTGAGGCTGCTGCTGGGGGAGAAGCTAATCTCCGCCCCGTTCAGGGTGAGCTGGTTGGCGAGTTGGGAGATGCCGCCTAAATCAGTACCTTTCCCGCACCCCGCCAGCAAGACGAGGACCAGCGCTGCTGACACAAGCAGCGCCGTGACTTTTTTCGCAAGCATGATATTTTCCTCCTTTTGGTTGGCCCCCGTCCGGAAAGGCGTACTTTTCCGGACGGGAGTGTTTGTGTATTGACGCCCTAAATTATAGCAGAAAAAGCACCTGGCATCAATACGTCCGGAGCCGCCGGCCGGGCCTTTTGGGCCATTCGGAAAAGTACGCTTTACCGGATGGGGGCTGCGTTTTAGGGGGCTTTTCAGCAGAGGGCGGCGCGCTGAAGCACAAAAAAGCCCGCAGCACAAAGCTGCGGGCCGGAAAAGGGAGAGGGGGACTCCCGGAGAGGTCAAGGGGTCAGGTTCAGGCGGCCAGAGCGTCCTGGATGGAGGTCAGGACGGCGTCGGAATCCTCACAGCAGACCAGAACCACCTCGCCGGAGGGGACGGTGGTGACGGTGGCTGCCTTGGCGATCTCGTACTGGTCGGCCAGGTAGTTCTGCATGGCCAGCTGCTGACTGGTGACGTAGTTTTCCAGCGCCTCCTGGACGGCCTCGGCCTTGCCCTCAGCGGGCTTGACGATGGCGATGCCGTAGCTGCGGACGTTCATGATCGAGACCGAGGCGGCGAAGTCCTCATAATCGCCGGCCTCCAGACCCAGCATGGGCAGGATGAAGTTTTCGGCCTGGGCCTTGATGTCGTCGGCGCTCATCTCTTCGGCGCCGCCGCCCAGGGCGGTGAAGCCGCCCTCTGCGTCGGGGGCGATGATCATCAAGGAGTCGTTCATCTCCTCGTCGCGGGCGTCGTGGATGATCTGGGCGTAGTCCTTAGCGGCGGCTTCGCCCGAAGAAGCGGTCTTGCCCCCGCAGCCTGCCAGAGCGAGCAGGGCCAGAGAGGCGGCGAGAGCGGCGGTCAAAATCTGTTTCATCTTCATGGAAGGTGGATTCCTTTCTGTTTTCGTACATGGATGCGGCGTTCTGCTGACAGGATGGGCCGCGGCGGCCCCATTTATGCGCCCTGTCTGGCGCCGTCATATCCTATACGAACGGCCCCGGGCTGAAATTGCGTCCTGCGCAAAAAATCCGAAAAATAAAAACGTCCCGGCTGGACGACATGTGCGTACAGTCGGGACACAACCAGGGAAATTTTGAGCCGAGAGTGTGCGAGCCATAGGCGAGTGCGCGGTTCGGCGAGAAATTTTGTCAAAAGGGGGATACCAGGGACTGCGAAGCTGAGGCGCTGCCTGCGGCAGAAACAGCCGAAGCGGAGCAGGGGCCGCGGTCTAATTTTTGCAAGCCCGCTGTGACGGGCGTAGCAAAAACAGGGCACCGCAACCAAGAAGATTTCTGACGCGCGACTGCGCGCAGAAATTGGTTCCCCCTGGAGCGCAGCGTTACAGCTGCAAAGAGTCCAGCGGCCCGTGGTCGACCGGGGTGGACAGGATGATCTGGGTGCAGGTGCTGCCCAGCTTCTGGAATTGCAGGATCAGCTGTTCCAGCTGCATCATGCTGCCGCAGCTGACCTTGATCAGGAAGGTGTACTCCCCGGTGACGTGGTAGCACTGCATGACCTCCTTGCTGTTCTGCAAGAGGTTGAGCAGACCTTCCCGCTCGGACGGGGCCACCGACAGGCTGATGAGGGCGTCGACATACAGGCGGTTGGCCGGCCGCTTGAGCACGACGGTGTAGCCGCCGATGATGCCGTCCGCTTCCAGCTTGTGGATACGGCTGGAAACAGCGGGGCTTGTCAGCGAGACGTGTTCGGCGATCTCCTTGACGGGCATCCGTGCGTTGTGCGCCAGAAGGGAAAGGATCTTGCGGTCCAAATCATCCATATTCGGGTTACCTCCAATGCTCTATTTCCGGTGAAATAGATAAAATTTTCTGTAAATAAAGTTTCTGGTTGTAAAAAATCACAAAACCGGCCCAAAACAGCAAGGCAACTTCATTCGGGTTTAATTATATAAAGTTTTGCCCGAAATGTAAAGTGAAATGATAAGGCATTTCAAAAATTTACAATTTGACAATAAATCAAAATTGGGTATAATACAAATCACAAGGCAGTGCCGCGCCGGACAGACAGGACGGACGGCCCGCCGTTTCGATTGAGATTTACTGCTTTATATACTTTCCCACCCCTCTATACACAAAAACCCGCTGCCAGGCGGGTTTTTGTGTTTTCGGAAGACGGGTTGCGGTGCCCTGCTTCGTCCACCGGACACTGTGCGCTGGCCCCCTCAGTCGTGCTTCGCACGACAGCTCCCCCGCACGCGTGGGAGCTTAAGATGTAGGGATTTTCATAAGCAGCCAAAAGGCCCTGCCTTATTCCGTTTGGTCGGAGTAAGACAGGGCCTCTTTTCAAATCCATTCCTTATTGCCTCTCACGCGTGCGGGAGAGGTGCCGCCGCAGGCGGCGGAGAGGGAAATTAAGGCGCAGCCTCCTGTGCCGGAGAAGGCCCGCACTATTTCACACCATATACTTCTCAAACAGATGCAGCTCTTCCCGCTTGGCGATGGCTTCGAGGTAGAGGCCGTCGGGGCGGTATTCTTCGGTCTGGACGCTGCCGCGGTCCCGCAGGGGGGCCGCCAGGCCCAGCGCGTCGTAGGGCAGCAGCACCTTGATGGCGCGCACCCGGTCGGCCAGCAGCTGGTCCAGACGGGTCAGCAGCCGGTCCAGGCCCAGGCCGGTCTTGGCGCTGGTCAGCAGGACGGCGGGGTCGAAGGCGGCCGCGCCGGGCTTGTCGCACTTGTTGTAGACGGTGACGCGGGGGATGTCGGCGCAGTCCAGGCTGTCCAGCACCTGGGCGGTGACGGCCAGCTGCTCTTCGCGCTGCGGGTCGGAGGCGTCCGCCACCTGGACGATGACGTCCGACCAGGCGGCTTCTTCCAGGGTGCTCTTGAAGGCTTCGACCAGGTTGTGGGGCAGACGGGAGACAAAGCCGACCGTGTCCACCAGCAGCACCGCCATCCCGCTGGGCAGCACCAGCTTGCGGCTGGTGGGGTCCAGGGTGGCAAAGAGCATGTCCGCCTCGGCCACGCTGGGGCCGCAGAGGGCGTTCATCAAGCTGGACTTGCCCACGTTGGTGTAGCCCACCAGACTGACCACCGGCATCCCGGTCTTGGCCCGGGCCCGGCGGCTCTCGCCCCGGCGCTTTTCCATCTCGGCCAGCCGGGCGGCCAGGGTGTCGATGCGGGCGTGGATGTGGCGGCGGTCCAGCTCGAGTTTGGTCTCGCCGGCGCCGCGGCGGGCGCCTGCACCTCCGCCCCCGCCGCCGCCCTGGCGGCTCAGGCTCTCGCCCATCCCCTGCAAACGGGGCAGGCGGTACTTCAGCAGGGCCAGCTCGGTCTGCAGCTTGCCCTCGTTGGTCACCGCCCGGCTGCGGAAAATTTCGAGGATCAGCATGGTGCGGTCGATGACCTCGACGCCCACCGCCGACGCGATGTTCCGCAGCTGGCTGCCGGTCAGCTCCCCGTCAAAGACGGCGCACTGGGCCCCCAGCTGCTCGGCGGCGAGGCGGGCTTCCTCCAGCTTGCCGCTGCCCAGAACGGTGCCGGTCTCGGGGGTGGCGCGCTTTTGCACCACCTCGCCCACCGCCTCCATGTGGTTGGTTTCGCACAGGGCGGCCAGCTCTTTCAGGCTGCGCTCGCAGTCAAAGGCCCCCTGGTCCAGGGCCAGCAGCAGGGTGGGGGTGGGGGGCGTTTCCACTAAAATATCGTATAATTCGCTCAAAGTGTGTCCTTTCTCTCTTGCCAGGCCTCCCGCGTCAAAAGATAGGTGCGGCAGGGCACCGGCGTGCCGTCAAATTTGTGGTAGGTGGCGTCGTGGCTGTAGACAAAGCCCGCCTTCTGCATCACTGCGCCGCTGGCGGGGTTGCCCAGGGCGTGGTAGCAGGCCAGCCATGTGCTGTCCGTCCGGGTGAACCAGTAGTCCACCACGGCGTTCAGCGCCTCGGTGGTGTAGCCTTTGTCCCACCAGGCGCGGCCGATGCAGTAGCCCGGCTCCCAGACCCCGTCCGTCAGGTCGGCGCCCCGCTCCTGCCAGGCCTGAAGGGCTTCCGGCTCGCTGCAGCAGCTGACCGTCAGGCTGATGGCCCCGAACACCTCGCCGGTGGATTTCTCCACCATGCACCACTGGTAGTAGTCGGGGTTTTGATAGAGCTCTTCCCAGGCCGTCAGCAGGGCGAAGGTCTCGTTTTCGTCCTTGTGGGGCTCCCACCGCAGATAGCGGGTGACGGCCGGGTCATTGGCCCAGTTGCGGTACATGGCCGGAGCGTCCGCCGGGGTGAGGCGGCGGAGCAGCAGCCGGGGCGTTTCGATTTCCTGTGTGCCAACGTGGCGCATGGTGCATTCCTCCCTCTTGTTTTGTGGAGACAAATATAGCATATACCCGCCTTTTTGGCAAGCGCCGCTTGACTTTTGCCCCGAAACCGCTACACTGGTAGCATCATAGTAAAAGGGAAGGGAAGTGTCACCATGCAAAACGCGCGCGATATCCTCAAAGACCGCGTCCTGCTCTTCGACGGCGGGATGGGCACCTATTACAGAAGCCGGGCGGGGCTGGAATGCGAACAGGCCAACCTCGCCGACCCGGAGGGCGTCCTGGCCGTCCACCGGGAATACCTGTCGGCCGGGGCCGAGGCGATCAAGACCAACACCTTCAGTCTGCCCCGGATGGCGGCAGCCGGCGCGGCCGGCTGGCGGCAGCTGGCCCGGGAAGGATGGCGTCTGGCGGCCTACGCCGCCGGGGACCGCGCCGCCGTCTTTGCCGACCTCGGTCCCGCGCCCGACACCGAGGCCGGCCCCGCTGCCGAGAGCTACAAAGCGGTGGCGGATATCTTTCTTGAAAAGGGGGCACAGAACTTCCTCTTCGAGACCCTGAGCACCGACGCCGGCGTGGCCGAGGCGGCGGCCTATATCAAAAGCCGCTGCCCGGGGGCGTTCGTTCTGGTCTCCTTTGCGGTGCTGCCCGACGGCTATACCCGGGAGGGGGTCTCGGTGCGGGCGCTGGCTGCCCGGATGGCCGCCTGCGGCGGGGTGGACGCGGTGGGTCTGAACTGCCTGCTGGCCCCCAATGCGATGGCAGCGGTCCTGCCGGCGCTGGCCGGCTGCGGCCTGCCGGTATCGGCCATGCCCAACGGCGGTTACCCGCTGGTGGCCCGGGACCATGTGGTCTACCAGGGCAGCCCGGACTACTTTGCCGGGGAAATGTGCCGCATCCGGCAGCAGGGCGCGGTCATTCTGGGCGGGTGCTGCGGCACCACCCCCGCCCACATCCGGGCCATGCGCCAGGCGCTGGAGCGCACCCCGCTGCCCCTCTCTGGGGCGCAGGCGGCCCCGGCCTCCCCGACGCCGGCCGCGCCCGCCCCGGCGGCGGACGACCCCTTCCTGCGCAAGCTGGCGGCGGGGAAGAAGGTCATCGCGGTGGAGCTGGACAGCCCCCGAAACGCCGACCTTGCGGGCTATATGGCCTCGGCCCGGCGGCTGCAGGCGGCCGGGGTGGACGCGGTGACCATCGCGGACTGCCCCATCGCGCAGGCGCGGGTGGACGCCGCCCTGACGGCCTGCAAGCTGCGGCGGGAGCTGGGTCTGGTGGCCCTGCCCCACATGACCTGCCGGGACCGCAACCTGAACGCCGCCAAGGCCCTGCTGCTGGGCCTTTACGCCGAGGGGGTGCGGGAGGTGCTGGCCATCACCGGCGACCCCATCCCCACCGCCGAGCGGGACGAGGTGAAAAACGTCTATCAGTTCAACTCCCGCAAGCTGGCGGGGTACATCCACACCCTGGCCGCCCCCGGCGAGGCACTGCCCGGCATGACGGTGTTCGGCGCGCTCAACCTGAACGCCCGCAATTTTGACGTCGAGCTGCGCCGCGCCCGCGAAAAAGCCGAGAGCGGGATGGCCGGCTTTTTGACCCAGCCCATCCTCTCGCGCCAGGCGCTGGAACATCTGCGCACGGCCCGCGAGGCGCTGCCCGGGGCAAAGCTCTTGGCCGGCATCCTGCCGGTGGTCAGCCACCGCAACGCCCTCTATATGGAAAACGAGGTCAACGGCATCCACCTCGACCCCGACCTCATCCGGCGCTATGAGGGCGCCGACCGCGCCCGGGGCGAGGAGCTGGCGCTGGAGATCTCCCTCGCGGCCGCCAAAGCCGCCGCGCCCTATGCCGACGGCTTCTACCTGATGACCCCCTTCAACCGGGTGGGGCTGATGGAACAGCTGATCGCCGCCATCCGGAAGGAGGTTTTATAACAAATCCGCCGCACCCGGAAGCAAGGGGGCGGCGTTTTGATGCTTGACAGGTTTGTTTAAACTAACTATAATGATCTCATCCCCGAGGACGCCGGCGCCCTCGGCGGAATAGAGTGGGGAGGAGAGACAAAACTACGGACAGAAACGAGGTTTGACAATGACGACACAGATGGTCTGGGGGCTGCTGCTCCCTTTTGCCGGCACAACGCTGGGGGCGGGGTGCGTGTTCTTTCTGTGGCGGCAGCTGCGCCGCAGCGTGCAGCGGGTGCTGGCCGGCTTTGCCGCCGGGGTGATGACGGCGGCGTCGGTCTGGAGCCTGCTGCTCCCCGCTCTGGAAGAGGCGGAGGCCGCCGGGCTGGGGGTATGGGCCTTTCTGCCCGCCGCCGGCGGGTTCTGGGCGGGGGTGCTGTTCCTGCTTTTGCTGGATCACCTCATCCCCCACCTGCACCAGAACGCCAGCCGGCCCGAAGGGCCGCCCGCCCGGCTGCCCCGCATCACCATGATGCTGCTGGCCGTCACCCTCCACAACATCCCCGAGGGGATGGCGGTGGGGGTGGTCTGGGCCGGCGTCCTGACCGGCGGGGCCGGCATTTCGGCGGCCGGCGCGCTGGCTCTGTCGCTGGGCATCGCCATCCAGAACTTCCCCGAGGGGGCCATCGTCTCGCTGCCGCTGCGGGCCGAGGGCGCGCCGCGGACGCGGGCTTTTGCCGGCGGGACGGCCTCGGGGGTGGTGGAGCCGCTGGCCGCCGCCGTCACCCTGCTGGCGGCCGAATGGGTGATCCCGGCGCTGCCCTGGCTGCTGGCCTTTGCCGCCGGGGCCATGCTCTATGTGGTGGTGGAAGAGCTGATCCCCGAAATGGCCGAAGGCGAACACTCGGACGCGGGGCCCCTGGCCTTTGCGCTGGGCTTTACCCTGATGATGGTTTTGGATGTGGCGCTCGGCTGAGCGTGTCGAAAACGACACGCTTTAGGGGGGACCCATTTCTGCGCGCATATGCGCGACAGAAATTCCTCCCCCCTAATATTCCCCCGGGGACAAAATTCAGCGCAGAACCGCGCACGCGCCGCAAGGCGGCTCGCACACTCTCTGCGCTGAATTTCCCTGGATGTGTCCCGGTCGTACGCGCATGTCGTCCGACCGGGACTTTTCTGACTTTGGTTGGTTCAGTCGGTGCGGCCGGTGAGGGCGCCGAGGAGGGCGAAGAGGGCGAACACCCCCAGGTCCACCGCCACGATGGTGGAGCCCACCGGGGTGCCGGCCAGAATCGAGATCAGGATGCCGGCGGCGGCGCCCGTCACCGAGACGACGGCCGAGCAGATGGTGACGGCCCGGAAGCTCTTGAACAGCCGCATGGCCGACAGCGCCGGGAAGATGATGAGGGCCGAGATGAGCAGCGAGCCCACCAGGTTCATGGCCAGAACGATGATGACCGCGATGACCACCGCGATCAGCAGGCTGTACCGCCCGGCCGGCAGGCCGGTGGCCGAGGCAAAGGCCTCGTCAAAGGTGACGGCAAAGAGGCGATTGTAAAAGAGAAAGAAGAGCGCGATGACCGCCACCGACAGCACCACGCAGAGCCAGACTTCGGCCTGGGTCAGGGTCAGGATGGAGGTGGAGCCGAACAGGGTGCTGCACACATCGCCCGAGAGGTTGGTGCTGGTGGAAAACAGGTGCATCAGCAGGTAGCCCACCGCCAGGGTGCCCACCGAGAGGACCGCGATGGCCGCGTCGCCCTGCAGCCGGGCGCGCTGGCCGCTGCACAGCAGGAAGATGGCGGCCGCCACCGTCACCGGCAGGACCAGCAGCATCTCGTCGGTCAGGTTCAGCACCGCCGCGATGGCCAGCGCGCCGAAGGCTACATGGGACAGCCCGTCCCCGATGAAGGAAAAGCGCTTGAGCACCAGCGTTACCCCGAACAGGGAGGCGCACAAAGCGATCAAAACGCCCACGATCAGGGCGTACCGGACAAAGGGAAATGCAAAATAATACTGTAACGTCTGCCATGCCGTCATGCGTTGTCACCGCCTTTCGCGCTGCCGCGGGTGTCGGGGGAGGCGAAAGCCCGCCCCGCCGGACTGGTCAGGTAGGCTGCCGCCGTACCGAAGAAGAGCCGCTGCCCCTCTCCGATGTGCAGGATATGGCTGGCGTACCGCACCGCCGCCGCGATGTCGTGGCTGATCATGATGACGGTGATGCCATCGGCACGGTTCAGCTCGGCGACCAGGTCGTAGAGCTCAGCGGTGACCTTGGGGTCCAGACCGGCCACCGGCTCGTCCAGCAGCAGCAGCTTGCGGGTGGCGCAGAGGGCCCGCGCCAGCAGCACCCGCTGCTGCTGCCCGCCCGAAAGCTCCCGGTAGCACCGGCGGGCAAGCTCGGCGATGCCCAGCCGCTCCATGTTGCGGGCGGCGAGGGCCTTTTCCTCCCGGGAATAGAAGGGGCGCAGCCCGCAGCGGGCGAGACACCCCGACAGCACCACTTCCTGCACGCTGGCCGGGAAGTCCCGCTGAATGGGGGTCTGCTGGGGCAGGTAGCCGATCTCGTTCTTGCGCAGGCCGTCCCCAAAGGTGATCCGGCCGGCCAGCGGGGCGCGCAGCCCCAGCAGGGTCTTCATCAGGGTGGACTTGCCCGAGCCGTTCTCGCCCACGATGCACAGGTAATCCCCCTCCTCCACCGTGAAGGAGAGATGTTCGGCCACCCGGGTGTTCTCATACCCGAGGGCCAGGTCTTGACAGGTGATCAGAGCCATAGGGCCTCCTCAAGCCAGCGCTTGCTTCAAAACGTTCAGATTCGCTTCCATGATGGAAAGGTAGGTGGCGCCGGCTGCGGCGTCCTCGGCGGTCACCCCCTGCATCGAGTCGAGGGTCAGCACCGCCGCGCCGTTGCCGGCGTTCTGGGCGATGGTCTCGGCCACCCGGTGGTCCGAGTTCTCAATGGCCAGCACGGCGGGCAGATCCAGCTCGGCCGTCTTGCCGGCCAGGAAGGCCACCGTCTCAAAGCTGGCCTCGGTCTCGGCCGAGCAGCCGGGGAAGGCCGCGTAATAGTCCAGCCCGTAGTCCTCCACCAGATACCGGAAGGGGAAGCGGTCCCCAAACAGGACGGTGCGGACCGGCGAGGCCTCCACCGCCGCCCGGTACTGCCCGTCCAAAGCGTCCAGCTGCTCGGTATAGGCCGCGGCGTTGGCGGCAAAGTCCGCCGCGTGGGTGGGGTCCATCCGGCCGAAGGCGTCCGCGATGGCCCCGGTCAGAAGCTCCGCGTTTTGGAGGGAGAGCCAGATGTGCTCTTCGTACTCGGCCCCGCCGTGGTCATGACCGTCGTGGTCGTGGTCGGCCTGCATCCCCTCGGTCAGCTCTTCCAGCCGGGCGGCGTCTCCCAGCACGTCCAGCAGGCTGACCACCTCCATCTCCCGGTTGACGGCCTCCTGCAGCGCGCCGTCCACCCAGCTGTCCGACGTGCCCCCCACATAGAGGAACAGGTCGCAGGAGGACAATAGCATCATATCCTCGGCGGTGGGCTGGTAGCTGTGCATATCCACGCCGGTGTCCTGCAGCCAGACAAGCTCGATGCCGGGCACGCTGCCCATCACCTGACGGGCCCAGTCGTAGATGGGGAAGATGGTGGCCACCACCCGCAGCGGCTGATCCCCGGCGTCGGAGCCGGGCGCCGCGCCGGCGTCCCCTGCCGGGGACGCGCCGCAGCCGGCCAGCAGGCCCAGCGCCAGACAGCCCGCCGCCAGAGCGGCCAGGAATCGCTTCAGTTTCTTGTACATTGGAACAAAACCTCCGTGCGGGGGCATCCCCCGCGCAAAACGAGCGGCAGGCCGTCCCTTTGGGACCCGCCCGCCGCGAAATTGCAACTTGACTGCAAATTATTATACACAGGGGCCGGGAGGTTGTCAAGGGGAGAATGCCCTCGACAAAATTCTCCCCATATTGTATACTATAACAAAAAGTGCCGCCCCGGCGGGGCAGAAAGTGTGAAAGACCCATGGCAGCCGAAAAGACCCAGCAGCAGCTCCAGTTTGACAAAATGACCAAGACCCCCATCCCCAGACTGGTGATGGGGCTGGCGGTGCCCACCATCCTCAGTATGCTCATCACCAGCATCTACAACCTGGCCGACACCTTTTTTGTGGGCCAGATCTCGACCAGCGCGTCGGGCGCGGTGGGGGTGGTGTCCAGCCTGATGGCGGTCATCCAGGCCATCGGCTTTATGCTGGGGCACGGCGCGGGCAGCATCATCAGCCGCAAGCTGGGCAGCGGGGACGCGCCCGCGGCCTCCCGCTTTGCCTCCACCAGCTTTTTCACCGCGGTGGGGGCCGGCGCGGCGCTGGGGGTGTTCGGCATCGCCGGGCTGACCCCGCTCATGCGGCTGCTGGGCAGCACCGAGACCATCCTGCCCCACGCCCGGGACTACGCCTTTTACATCCTTCTGGCGGCCCCTTTCATGATGTCCAGCCTGGTGATGAACAACATCCTGCGGTATGAGGGCAAGGCCAGCTTTGCCATGATCGGCCTTGTCACCGGCGGCGTGCTGAACATGGTGCTCGACCCGGTCTTTATCTTCGGGTTCGGGATGGGCACCGGCGGCGCGGGCCTGGCCACCGGCCTGAGCCAGATCGTCAGCTTCCTGATCCTGCTGTCCATGTACCTGCGGGGCAAGACGGTCAGCAAACTGGCCCTCCGCCATTACACCCGCAGCGGGCGGGAGATCGCCGCCATCCTGACCACCGGCCTGCCCAGCTTTGGGCGGCAGGGTCTGGCCAGCTTTGCCAGCATGATGCTGAACGTGGCGGCCCGTCCCTACGGCGACGCCGCCGTCGCGGCCATGAGCATCGTTTCCCGCATCTTCCAGTTCCTGATGTCGGTGGCGCTGGGGGTGGGGCAGGGCTTCCAGCCGGTGGCCAGCTACAACTACGGCGCGCAGAAGTTCCACCGGGTGCGGGCGGCCTGCCTGTTTACCATCGGGGCCAGCTTTGTCCTGATGACCGCCCTCGCCGCCGTCTGCTACGGCAATGGGGACGCACTGGTCCGCCTCTTCCGGGACGACGACGCCGTCACCGCCATCGCGCTGCCGGCTTTCCGCTGGCAGTGCATCGCCACCCTGCTGCAGCCGGTGCTGGTCTGCGGCAATATGCTGTTCCAGAGCGTGGGCAAGGCGGGAAGGGCCACCTTCCTCTCCTGCTGCCGGCAGGGCATCTTCTTCATCCCGCTCATCGCGGTGCTGCCGAACGTCTGGGGCCTGGCCGGGGTGCAGTACAGCCAGCCCATCGCCGACGCCCTCAGCTTTGTGGTGGCGGTGCCCTTTATGGCGCAGTTTTTGGCCGAGCTGGACCGGATGGACGCCCGGGTCCGGGCCGGGCAGAGCCCCGAATGAGGCCGGAATTCGCCTCCGTAAAACCTAAAAATATTGAGTGATGTACGGCGCTTTTGTGCACACTGCCGAAACACCGCCCATATGCTTGTGAAAAAACACGATGGGTGGTATAATTCGGGCATAGATTGGGGATGCCGCGCCCTGCGCTGCTGCAGAGCGCGTTTGGAAAAGAACCTGTAGGGAGGATACGATATGAAAACAGTCGAACAGACCTTGATCGAAGCCGGCCGCGCCTATACCATTGCCGCGGCGACCGGCTGCGTCATCGGCTACGTCGGGGACGACGGGGCCGGCGGCGCGCAGCTGCGTCTGGGCAAGTATGAGCACAAGCCGGAGCAGGAGTGGCTCTTTGACCGCGTTGGGGAGAACAGCTACCGCATTCATTGCCGGGCCAACAACAAGGTGATCGACCTGGCCATGGCGGGCACCGCCAACGGCACCTGGCTGCAGCTGTGGGACGACGTGCTGGGCGGCAGCCAGATGTGGACGCTGGTGCCGGTCAACGACGGCACTGTCCGCATCATCAGCCAGTGGGCCAGCGGCCGCTGCGTGGACACGGTGGGCATCGGCAGCGCCGAGGGGGCCATTCTGCAGATCTGGCAGGAGAGCCCCGGCGCCGACCAGCTGTGGACCATCCGCCCGGTCAAGGACCGCAAGCCGGCCGC
>DXHQ01000024.1 GCA_019113345.1 Candidatus Faecalibacterium intestinigallinarum | reverse complement strand
CCGCCCGTGCGGCAAGCTCTTCCTGCGAGAGGCCCTGCGCCTTGCGGTATTTCCGGATTCGCTGCCCGATCTGGTAATAATCCACTTCATCACGTCCATACAGTTTATTCTTACTTGCATTATAACGGCAGTTGTGCTACAATAAAATAAATTGTATAGGCTATTTTGTGTCTATATGGTTTAACCACGCGCGGCCGGATGGAGGAGCACACCCCTTGCACGCGCGGCAGTTTAGTGCTACAATCACACCAATGAGGGCGCCTGCATCCGGTCGGGCACCCCAAACAGAAAACGAAAACAGGAGGAATGTTTCGATGAGCACGAAAAAGCGCGTTGTTTCAGCGGTCCTGGCCGCAGCGGTGGGCGTCAGCCTGCTGTGCGGGTTCGGCGTTGCCAAAAAGGACTATGTCTACCAGCAGTTCGAGACGGCTGAGTCGGTCACCAGCGTGACGGTCAAAGACGCGAGCGCCAAGGTGACCATCCGGGCGGCGGACACCGATCACATCACGGTGCGGTATGCCGCGCTGCCGGACGAGGAACCCCTCTATGATATCTCGGTGCAGGACGGCCGGCTGGTGGTCGAGGTATTGGATGACGTTGACGTGGATACAACAGACGACGACGGTCCCGCCCTGCTGCGGATCCGCATGGAGGGCCACAGCATCGAGCCGTTTTCTGACCGGGAACTGACCGTCACCCTGCCCGACAAACAGTATGAGCAGTTGGAAGCCGGCCTGGCGGTGGGCACGCTCAAGGTGGAAGGCGTAGACGCAAAAACTCTCTCGGCCGCTTCCGCCGCCGGCAAGGTGGAGGTGACCGGCGTTCAGGCGGAACAGCTGGATCTGGCCAGCGCGGCGGGTAAGGCCGCGCTGCGGGACGCCCGGGTACGGAATGCGGAGATAGGCGCCGCCGCAGGTTCGGTCGAGATCGAGGGAGTGGAAGCCGATGAGCTGTCGGTGGGCAGCGCCGTCGGCGGCGTCAGCCTCAAACAGGTGACGGCCGGGGAGCTCGAGATTGGCAGTGCGATCGGCAGCCTCAAGTTGGAGGATGTCCGGGCGGACGCCTATACCAAGGCCGGCTTCATCCTGCATACCAGCGGCCAGATTCAGAACCGATAATGCAGCAGACCCCGCACCCTCCCCAGAGCGCGGGGCTTTTGCGTCTTACAGCTGACGGAATGATGAATTCCCACCCTTCCCGCCCGAGGCGCAGCAAAAATATTTTGCCGCAGCCACTTTATTTTTTGAAAAGATTGACATAAAAATTTGGCTCCTGTAAGATAAAACCAGGCTGCCGGCGGCTCTTTATTCCACAAAAAATAAGGAGCGTTTTTATGAATCATGTCGAATGGAAAGGTACGCACGGCCAGGCGGGGTGGGAACTGGGTTCCCTGCTGTCTGCCCGTCACCATCTGATTCTGGAGCACATCCCCTTTGCCGTTACCGCGGAGCGGCTGGCATATGCGGCGGATTGCCTTGCCGTGTATCGGGCGTATTTCCCGGAGATTCTGGAAGAATTGGAGGGTCTGGCGGAGGGACAGCACTGCGACGTCCGTCTGCTGCAGGCGGTGCTGTTCAGCACCTACGCGATGCCGCCTTCCTGTCACTGTTCCTGCTTTGCGGCGGCATCCGAACAGGGGGTCGTGTTTGGCAGAAACAGCGATTTCTTGACGGAACGGGAAGCGGACAACACCAACGTGCTCTACCGTCTGACCGACGGAGGCTGCTCGTTTACCGGCAACACGACCTCCTTCCTGCAGATCGAGGACGGTGTCAACGAACACGGGCTGGCGGTGGGTCTGACGTCGGTGGCACCGACCGTCCGAAAGCCGGGGTTCAACGCGGGACTGCTGGTGCGGTATTGTCTGGAAAGGTGCGAAACAGTGCCCGAAGCGCTGGACTGTTTGCAGCGCCTCCCGGTGGGGTCGGCGCAGACCCTCACGCTGGCGGACACGGCCGGGCATCTTGCGGTGGTGGAATGCAGCGCGGAAGGGCAGGAGGTGATACGCCCCTCCCGGACGGACAAGGCATTTGTCTGCGCGACCAATACATTCCACAGCCCCGCCATGCGGCGATACCTTCGCCCGCAGGAGGACGACTGGTTTGCGGACAGGCGCTATCAGACGATGCGCAAGGCGCTGGAAGGGGAGGAGATGACGCCAGTTTTCTCTTTTGCCCAAGCGCTGCTGTCGGGCCGGTACGGTTTTCTCTGTCAGTACGACCGCCGGACCGGCAGAGACACGGTCTGGTCGGTGATCTATGACCTGGGCCGGCATGAGATCTGGCGCAGCGAGGGCAACCCCGCCCACTGCGGCTACAGGCAGGACGAGAGGTTCCCGTTCTGACAAAATCACCCCGCACCCTCCCCAGGGCGCGGGGCTTTTGCGTCTTACAGCTGACGGTCGTAAAAGAGGACGGCGGCCAGCTCCACCAGATTGCGGAAGCCGAAATAGATCATATACAGCGTGCCGATCCGGTTGAGGGTGAAGGTGGCCTCGCCGTCGGCAAAGATGGCCGCGCCCAGCAGCAGGAAAATCAGCAGCCAGTTGGTGGCGTCGGCGAGGACGCCCGCCTTCAGCTGGACGGTCTGCCAGCGCTCGTCTCCCCGGTAGGCGGTCTGCTTGGCGGCTTTCAGGATGTAAAGACCCAGGGTGGCGGCCAGGGCGCAGAAAAGCAGGATCAAAAGGATGGTCTGTTCAGTCATGGTTGTCCTCCTTGTGGGCAAAGACCTGGTCGATGGAGACGCCGAACGCTTCTGCGATCTTGAAGGCCAGCTCCAGCGACGGGGTGTATTTGTACTTTTCGATCGAAATGACGGCCTGCCGTGAGATGCCGACCCGGTCGGCCAGATCGGCCTGGGTCCAGTCCCGCTCAGCCCGCAGGACCTTGAGGCGGTTTTCTATCAAAGTCATGTCTCCTTTCCAAAAAGTAATGGACTGATTACATTTGAATTGTAACACACCCGTTACTTTTTGTCAAGATGTCCGTACCAATTTGGGCGCAAAAAATCCCCGCGGCTTTGCGGCCGCGGGTTTTTGCATAGAGGACGCCTGATAAAGCGGAGCGGGCGTCCCGCCTTCAAGGCGTGCCGGCGCTGTGGGATGAATGCTCCTGCGCGGCCTGCCGGAGCTCGGCCCGGGTGTCGGGCCGGAGCCATTTGCCGAACATCCGGGCGTGAATCTTGGGCGCATAGCCCAGGTCCTGATACCCCAGTTTTTGCAAAAGCGCCATGCTGGGCCGGTTTTCCGGGTCGGTGAAGCAGACAAAATCCTGCGAGGGAAAGTGCTCGTGCAGCATGGCGAGCAGGGCGGACAGCGCTTCAAAGGCATAGCCCTTCCGGTGGTGCAGGTAAGAGATGGTATAGCCGAGAGAGACGGTCCCGTCCTGCGGCATGACGACGACTTCGCCGACAAGCTCGTCGGTTTCTTTCAGGGCGATGGCCAGCAGCGCGGGCGCGTCCAGAGACAGCAGGTCGTTCCGGCGGCGCTGGACCAGCGCGTCGATGCCGGACCGGGTCCTGGTCTGGCCGCGCTGATACCGGGCGCAGACTTCGCTGTTGTGGTAATCATAGATGGCGGCCGCATCCCTGGGCGCGACGTTGCGCAGGATGAGGCGCCGGGTCTCGAGAAAAATCATACAACCGCCTCCTTGGGTACGATTGTAGCAAAGAGGCAGAGAAAAGTCCAGAGGGGCGAATATTTCGGCGGCGTCTGTCTCAAACTAAGGGCAACACCCGTACACAGGTTCAACCGAAGGAGAAGCAAAGCGAATGGAACACATCAGGAATTTTCTGCGGGGCAAGGGCTTTGTGCTGGCCCTGCTGGCCTGCGTGGCGGCGGCCGCGGCCGCCGGCGTGTGGGCCGTGCGGACCATCCGGGACCAGATGGCCGAGGACCTGGGCGAAAAGCCCAGCCAGAGCATCACCGGGGAGGAGACCTTCCCCGGTGCGGACGGGGGCTTGGCCCCGGACAGGGAGGAACAGGTATGGCAGCAGGATGCAGCCGGCGCGGCCCAGTCGGTGGCCGATCTGCCCGAATCGAGCTCGTCCGGCGCATCTTCTGGTGCGCCGTCTGGGTCTGGTTCGGTGTCCGAACCGTCCGAACTGCAAACCGAATCGCCCGCTGCCAGCGCGTCAGCCGGCTCGGGGTATACGCGGCCGGTCTCTGGGCGGGTGCTCGCCGTCTGGAGCGGGGACGAGCTGGTCTATAACGAGACGCTGGGCGATTGGCGCACCCACAACGGCGTCGACTACGCCTGCGAGGCGGGCGAAGAGGTCCTTGCGCCGGTGAGCGGCACGGTGGAAAGCCTCGCCGCCGAGGGCAACTGGGGGATCGTGGCCGCCATCCGGGACGGCGAGGGCCGCCTGTGGCGGGTCTGCGCCCTGGAGGACGCCGCCGTCAGCCAGGGGGACGCCGTCACGGCCGGGCAGAAGCTGGGCCACGCCGGCAGCATCACCGGTGAAAGCGCGCTCGACCCCCACATTCATCTCGAAGTGCTGGACGGGGACAAGTATCTCGACCCGGTGCAGCTGGTCGGAAACTGACCGCCCGCAGGACCAAAGGCTCAGACTGTGCGCATCGCCGCCCGGTCTGGGCCTTTTTGTTTGAAACCGTCTTTTTCATAATTGCTTTTGCCCGCCGATTCTGGTATTATTAAAAAGTACGGATTCTGACGAAAAGAGGGGCGAGCGGATGGCGGAAGTACTGATCGTAGGAGCGGGCGCAGCCGGCCTGATGGCGGCCGGGGCCGCCGCGCGGCGGGGGCACGCCGTCACGGTGCTGGAACACACCGACAAGCCGGCCCAGAAGATCCTGGTCACCGGCAAGGGGCGCTGCAACCTGACCAACGCCTGCGACGAGGAGGAGTTTCTGCGCCATGTGCGCACCAACCCCCGGTTTTTGTATTCCTCGCTCTGCGCCTTCCCGCCCGCCAAAACGATGGAATTGTTCGAGAGTCTGGGCGTGGCCCTCAAGGTCGAGCGGGGGCGGCGGGTCTTCCCGGTGTCGGACAAGGCGGCCGAGGTGCGGCAGGCCCTGCTGGACTACGCCGCCGGCGCCCGGCTGGTCCACGACGGGGCCGCAAGCCTGCTTTTGGAACCGCTGCCCCAGCCCGAAGCGCTGCCGGGCAAAAAGGCCAAAAAGGGCCCCGCCTTCCGCTGCGCGGGGGTCAGGGGGACCTCGGGCCAAAGCTACCGGGCGGACTGCGTCCTGGTGGCCACCGGGGGGCTGAGCTACCCGGTCACCGGCTCCACCGGCGACGGCTACAAGCTGGCCCGGCAGGCCGGCCACACCATCGTGGAGCCGGTGCCCAGCCTGGTCAGCCTGGTGTCCCACGACCCGGACTGCAAAAAGATGATGGGGCTGGCCCTGAAAAACGTCAAGCTGACCCTTTTTGAGGACGGCAAGGCCGTCTGGGACGAGCAGGGCGAAATGCTCTTCACCCACTTCGGCATCAGCGGGCCGCTCACCCTCAGCGCGTCCAGCCACCTGGGCGACATGAAAAAGCACCGCTACCACGTCGAAATCGACTTAAAGCCCGCCCTCGGCGAGGAGCAGCTCTACGACCGCATCACCCGGGACTTTGCCCTGCTGGCCAACCACGCGGCCCAGGGGGCGCTGGTCAAGCTGCTGCCGGCCAGTATGCAGCCGGTGATGGTGGCGCGCTGGGGCATCGACCCCGCCACCCGGGCCAACCAGATCACCCGGGAGCAGAAGCGGGAGCTGGTCCGGCTGTGCAAGCACTGGACGGTGTCCATCGACGGGCGGGGCGATCTGGCCCACGCCGTCATCACGTCGGGGGGCGTGTCGGTGCGGGAGGTGGACCCCCGCACCATGGAGAGCAAAAAAGCCGCAGGGCTCTATTTCGCGGGGGAAGTGCTGGACGTGGACGCCTACACCGGCGGCTATAATCTGCAGATCGCCTTCTGCACGGCGCAGGCCTTTGCGGCCCACCTGTGCGGGGGCCTGAAATAAGGAGGCAACACATGATCGTTACAACGACACAGTCGGTCGAAGGGATGCGCATCGTCGAATACAAGGGCATCGTCTGCGGCGAGGTGATCTCGGGCGTCAATTTCATCCGGGACATCGCGGCATCCTTCACCAATTTTCTGGGCGGCCGCTCGGGCAGCTATGAGGACGAGCTGATCGGCGCCCGGCAGAGCGCCTTGGAGGAAATGCAGGAGCGGGCCGCCGCCATGGGGGCCAACGCCGTCGTCGGGGTGGACATCGACTATGAGGTGCTGGGCGCCGACAACGGGATGCTGATGGTCACAGCCAGCGGCACCGCCGTCGTGGTGGCCTGAACCGGGGAAAGACGCAGGGGGCGGGGGATCGGCCCCGCCTGCCGGAAGGAGATAAAAAGATGATATCGGTTGCGATCGACGGCCCCGCCGGGGCAGGCAAATCCACCCTGGCCAGGCAGCTGGCGCGGGACCTGGGCTACATTTATGTCGACACCGGCGCCATGTACCGGGCCGTGGGGCTTTACGCGCTGCGCGCCGGGGTTGACCCCGCCGACCGGGCGGCGGTGGACGCGCTGCTGCCGGACATCCGGCTGCGGCTGGCCGTTTTGGACGGCGAACAGCATATCTATTTGAACGACGAGGACGTCAGCGCCCTCATCCGGACCGAACAGGTGGGCATGGCCGCCTCGGCGGTGGGGGCAAACCCCGCGGTGCGGGCCTTCCTGCTCGATCTGCAGCGGGACATGGCCAAGACCGGCAACATCCTGATGGACGGCCGGGACATCGGCACCGTCATCCTGCCAAACGCCACGGTCAAGATCTTCCTGACCGCCAGCTGCGAAGCGCGGGCCCGCCGCCGCTGGCTGGAATACCAGGCCGCCGGCCGCCCCGACAGCTATGAGGAGGTGCTGGCCGACGTCAAACAGCGGGACGAACAGGACAGCGGCCGGGCCGCCGCCCCCCTCCGCCGCGCGGAGGACGCCGTCCTGCTGGACACCTCGGACATGGACCTGGGCCAGAGCCTGGCGGCCATGAAACGGATCATCAAAGAGCGTGTGGGGGAAATGTGATGCTGTATCCTGTGATTTTGTGCGCTGCCTGGCTGATCTGGCACGTTGCGTTCCGCATCCAGGTGATCGGGCGGGAGAACCTGAAAAAGGTCCAGTCCACCGGCTTTATCCTGGCCCCCACCCATATCTCGGCCATCGACCCGGTCTTTGTCGCCATCGCGCGGTTCTGGGGCAAGCGGATGGTGGTCTTTGCCAAAAAGGAGCTGTTTGAGATCAACGGCTTTGTCACCTGGTTTTTGGGCCAGTGCGGCTGCGTGATGGTCCGCGGCACCAAGGACGAGATGGAGACGCTGAGCAACACCATCGAAGAGTGCAAAAAGGGCCGGGGGCTGCTGCTCTTCCCAGAGGGCACCCGCGAAAAGGAGGGCAAGCTCCTCTCCCCCAAGAGCGGGCTGTTCGTGGTGGCGGCGGAAGCCGGTACCGACGTCATCCCCTGCCGGGTGCTGTACGACACCCCCGACGGCCGGATGAAGCTGTTCTGCCGGGTGCGGGTCATCTTCGGCGAGCCGATGCCGGCCGCCCAGTTCAAGATGGAAAGCCGCCGGGACATCAAGACACTCAAGGCCAACAAGCAGGCCCTGACCGCCGCCTGGATCGACCTGGGCAACCGCTACGCCTTCGAGGGCGCGGCCCACGCATAAAGGCGGCTGCGCCGCGCATACTGACTTTACCATAAAGGGAGACAAGATGGAGATACGTTTAGCCAAGACCGCCGGCTTCTGCTTCGGGGTGGACCGGGCCGTCCAGCTGACCTACCGTCTGCTGGAAGCGGGGGAGAAGGTGGCCACTCTCGGCCCCCTGATCCACAACCCCCAGGTGGTGGCCGCGCTGGAGCGGCAGGGGGCCAAAGTGGCGGACAGCCCACGGCAGGTGCCTGCGGGGTACCGGGTGGTCATCCGCAGCCACGGGGTGCCCCAGAGCGTCTACGACGAGCTGGCCGCCCTCGGCGTGCCCTGGGAGGACGCCACCTGCCCCTTCGTGGCCAAGATCCACGCCATCGCCCGGCGGGCTGAAGCGGAGGGGGTCTGCCTTGCCGTGGCGGGCGACGCGCCCCACCCGGAGGTACAGGGCATCGTCGGGCACACCCGCGGCGAGAGCTTTGTTTTCGCTAACCTGGACCAATTGCGGGCCTGGAAAGGGCCTGAAAATCCCGAAAAACGGATGTTTGTGGTTGCCCAGACCACATTCCAGGCAACAAAATGGCAAGAATGTTCGGAGTTTCTGAAAAAAGCCTATACAAACGCCGAAATTTTTGATACAATATGTAATGCGACGTGGGCGAGGCAACAGGAAGCGGAAGACCTCAGCCGGCAGTGCGATCTTGTGGTCGTCATTGGCGGTCATCATTCTTCCAACACCCAGAAGCTTGTCGCAGTCGCCGCAAAACATACGCGGGCCGTTACGGTTGAAACAGCAAGCGAGCTTCAGCCCGAGTGGTTTGCAGATGTGAGGACGGCGGGCGTGACAGCAGGGGCTTCAACGCCATCGTCTATTATTGAGGAGGTACTTAACAGTATGACAGAAATCAATGACAGCATGAGCTTCGAGGAGATGCTGAACGCATCCGAGGAAAAACGTGTTCATGCAGGCAGTATTGTGAAAGGAGTCGTGACCAGCATTTCCGCCAACGAGATCCAGGTCGACATCGGCGCAAAGCAGACCGGTTTTGTCCGTCTGAGCGAGCTGACCGACGACTCCTCCGCAAAGGTCGAGGACCTGGTCAAGGTTGGCGATGAGCTGGACCTCATCGTCGAGAAAGTCATGGATCAGGACGGCGTCATCCAGCTCTCCCGCAAGAAGCTTGCCTCGCGCAAGGGCATGGAAGAGATCGCCAAGGCCGCTGAGTCCGGCGAGGTCGTCGAGGGCGACGTCACCGAGTACAACAAGGGCGGCGTCGTTGTCAACGTCAAGGGCGTCAAGGTGTTCGTCCCCCGTTCTCAGGCCACCATGCGCCGCGACGAGGATTACACCGCTCTGGTTGGCAAGCATGTCCGTCTGGTCGTGACCGAGTGCTCCGGCCGCAAGATCGTGGGCAGCATCAACAAGGTCACCGCTGAGGAGAACAAGGCCCGCCGCGAGGAGTTCTGGGCCAGCGTCGAGGTCGGCAAGACCTACACCGGCGTGGTCAAGAGCCTGACCTCTTACGGCGCCTTTGTCGACATCGGCGGCGTGGACGGCCTGTGCCACATCAGCGAGCTGAGCTGGAACCGCATCAAGCATCCCTCCGAGGTGGTCAGCGTGGGCGACACCATCGAGGTGTATGTGAAGGATATCGACCGCGAGAACCACAAGGTCTCTCTGGGCTACAAGAAGAGCGAGGACAACCCCTGGGAGCAGCTGCGCAGCAACTACCCCGTGGGCAGCGTCTTCCATGCCCCTGTCGTCTCTCTGACCAAGTTCGGCGCCTTTGTCCGCATCCTGCCGGGTGTGGACGGCCTGGTCCACATCAGCGAGATCAGCAACGAGAGGGTGGAGAAGGTCTCCGACGTGCTGAAGGTGGGCGATATGGTGGACGTCAAGCTGCTGGATGTCGACTTCGACAAGAAGCGCATCAGCCTGTCCATGAAGGCCCTGCTGAAGGAGCAGAGCGAAGAGGAGTAAACCTTTTCCTCTGACCCAACATTGATACCACAGCCCCGTTGCCGGAAGGCGGCGGGGCTGTTCTAGTAGCTAGGGGGGACCCATTTCTGCCTGCTGCGCAGGACAGAAATGTTTTCCCCCTAGTCTCCCCCTTTCCGACAAAATTCCCCGGCGAACCATGCATTCGCCGCTTTGGCGGCTCGCACACTCCCGCCGGGAAATTTCCCTGGCTGTGTCATGACTGTCCGCGCATGTCGGCCAGTCATGACGGATTTTAGATTTGTTTATGACCGTTGCAAAAAAAGTTTCGGCTT
>DXHQ01000005.1 GCA_019113345.1 Candidatus Faecalibacterium intestinigallinarum | reverse complement strand
GACAGGATTGGAGTTCTGGGTGTCTGCCGCCCGGAAAAAGTGCGCGAGCGAATGCGAGTGATGGCACTTTTTCAGGCAGACGTCCAGAGCTCCTTTCTGTTTTTGGGTCCAGGGCTCCGCCCTGGTCGTTGCGGGTGGGTAGGGAGTCCAGAGGGCCTAGGGAGGGGGAGTCGAAACACCCTCCCTGGCCCTCTGGCCCAGCGGAGCGCCCACGCAAAAAAGAAAAGCGCCCGCTTTCGCAGACGCTCTCAGCCGGCCTTTCAGCCGTTTTTTGCCAACTGTATAATTTTTGTGAAAAAGAAAATTTTGGGCTCGCTCAAACTTCCCGTTTCAGGTCGCGGGTCATCAGGGCGTGCACCGCCTCGGCGGGGCTCATGCCCTTGTTGACGATGGCGTTCACCGTCTGCACGATGGGCATCTCCACCTGGTAGCGCTCGCTCAGCTCGATGGCGGCGGGCAGGGCGTTCATGCCTTCCACCACCATCCCCACCTCCTTGACGGCCTGCGCGGGGGTGCGGCCCTGGCCGATCAGCTGGCCGGCGCGGTTGTTGCGGCTGTGCTGGCTGGTGGCGGTGACGATCAGGTCGCCGATGCCGGCCAGCCCCGCAAAGGTGTGGATGTTGCAGCCCATGGCAGAGCCCAGCCGGGCGATCTCGGCGATGCCGCGGGTGATGAGGGCGGCGCGGGCGTTGTCTCCGTAGCCCAGGCCGGTCGAGATGCCGACGCCCAGGGCGATGACGTTCTTCATGGCGCCGCTCAGCTCGACGCCCTTGATGTCGGGGTTGGTGTAGACCCGCATACAGTCGCTGGTAAAGGCCTCCTGCACGATCTCGGCGGCCTCGGTGTCGGGCGAGGCCGACACAATGGTGGTGGGCAGGTCAAGGGCCACCTCCTCGGCGTGGGTGGGGCCGGACAGGGCCACCAGACGGATGCCGCGGGGGCCGTCCTCCTTGCCCAGCTCGTCGGCCAGGACCTCGGTCATGGTGAAGAGGGTCTCTTTCTCGATGCCCTTGGCCACGTCCACGATCACCTGACCGTAGCGGATGTGGGGCCGCGCCTTGGCCGCCGTCGAGCGGACAAAGACCGACGGCACCGCAAACACCAGAATATCCTGGCCGCTGCACGCCTCGGCCAGGTCTTTGGTGAAGCGCAGGCTCTCGGGCAGGACCATGCCCGGCAGGTTGGGGTGGGTGCGGGTCTCGGCGAGGTTGTCGATCTCGGCGGGGATGGCCGACCAGAGCAGCACGTCGCTGCCGTTTGCCGCCAGCATCCGCGCCAGAGCGGTTCCCCAGGTGCCTGCGCCCAAAATACCAATTCTTCGTGCCATCATGCAGCCTCCTTGTGCGCTGTTGTCAAAACTCTCTGCGTTTATTGTACCCAAAAGGACGGGCCGCGTCAAGCCGCGCGGCCGCCGCCCAGCTTCCAGACCGCCCAGGCGATCAGCAGCGCGCCGCCCAGGATGACCACCACCCACATACAGGAAGTCCAGAGGGGCTGTTCGTATACATAGAGGAACGGGTAGGGTCCCTTATACACTTTGGCGATGTTTGCCGCCAGCATGATGCCGCCGTAGACCAGGGTGGGGATCATGGCGCGGCCGACGGCCCGCCGGGGCAGGGCCGGGACCCGCTCCAGCAGGACGAAGGAGAGCAGCGCCGTCACCGGGTTGAGGAAGTGGTTGTAGAGCATCGAGCTGGTCAGCAGCATGACATAGTGCCCGTCGGGGCCGTACATGGGGGCCAGAACGAACACCACCGTCAAAAAGGTCAGCATCAGGCAGCAGGTGACGGTGTATTTGAGGGTGCGGACCCAGGCCGGCATCTCGCCGCCGGTGAGCAGCGCCCGCAGCTGACAGAGCGCCGTCACAAAACAGACGCCCATCGCAAAGAGGTTGGACAACTCGGTGTAAAACAGAAACATCTGCGCGTGGACCCCGTCCCAGCTCAGGGGGATGGCGCGCAGCTCCATCCCGACGATGGCCAGATTGGCCAGGATGGACAAAAACTTTTGCAGGCGGGTCGTGTGCATGGCGCGCCTCTTACTTTGCGGTGTTGATAAAGTGCCGGTTGTCCGCCAGGTACTTGATGCCCGAAATGGCGGTGACGGCCGCCACCAGCCAGCACAGGGCGCTGCCCAGCAGCTCCACCGCCATGACGTCGGCGGGGCCGGCAAAGGCCGCGGCAAAGTAGTAGAAGATGATGCTCAGCATCTGCAGCACCGTCTTGACCTTGCCCCACATATTGGCTGCGATGACCTTGCCGTCCTTGGCGCCGGCGGCCACCATCCGCAGCCCGGACACCGCGAACTCCCGCGCCAGGATGATGGCCAGCACCACCGGCGAGCAGACGCCGTCCCGCATCATGTACAAAAAGGCGACGGTGGTCAGCAGCTTATCGGCCAGCGGGTCGGCAAACTTGCCGAAGTCGGTGATCATATGCCACTTGCGGGCCAGGTGGCCGTCCAGATAGTCGGTAAAGCTGGCCAGGGCAAACACCACCCCCGCCGCCAGATACCAGACGGCGTTGTAATCCGCCGTCCCATACTGGGTCAGCGAGGCAAACACCATAAAGACCGGCACCAGCACGATGCGGGCCAGGGTCAGTTTATTGGGCAGATTCATCGCTCATTCCTCCTTCGCTTTCCGCCGCGGGGCGGCCGTACAGGTCGTAGAGGTCGCTCTCCTCGATGCGCACATCGTAGAACCGGCCGGGGTAGAGGGGCTCGTCGCTGGCCACGCAGACCGCCCCGTCGATCTCGGGGGCGTCGGCGGCGGTGCGGCAGATGTACAGGCCGCTCTCGTCGTCCAGTCCGTCGCAGAGGACGCGGAGAGTCTGCCCCACCTTGTCCGCCTGCTTGCGGGCCATGATGCCGGTCTGGATCTCCATCACGATCTCGGCGCGGCGGGTCTTGGTCTCCTCGTCCAGCTGGCCGTCCATGGCGGCGGCGCGGGTGTTCTCCTCGGCCGAGTAGGCAAAGCAGCCCAGCCGGTCGAACTCCACCTCTTTGACGAACGCGCACAGCTCCTCGAACTGGGCCTCGCTCTCGCCGGGGAAGCCGGCGATCAGGGTGGTGCGCAGGGTGATGCCGGGGATGGCTTTGCGCAGCCGCCCGATGACGTCCAGCAGCTCGGCTTTGGTGGACCGACGGTTCATATTGTGCAGAATCTCGTCGTTGCAGTGCTGGATGGGCAGGTCGAGGTAGGGCAGCACCTTTTCATTGCGCTGCATGGCGGCGATGAAATCGTCGGTGATCCGTTCGGGGTAGGCGTAGAGGATGCGGATCCACTCGATCCCCTCGATGGCGTTCAGCCGGTCGAGCAGCGCGCAGATGCTGCCCGGCTTGCCCCAATCCTCGCCGTAGGCGGTGGGGTCCTGGGCCACCACGATCAGCTCCTTGACCCCTTCGCCGGCCAGCCAGCTGGCCTCGGCGACGCAGTCGTCCAACGCGCGGCTGCGCAGCGGCCCCCGGATGAGGGGGATGGCGCAGTAGTGGCAGCGGTTGTTGCAGCCCTCGGCGATCTTGAGGTAGGCGTAGTGGGCCGGCGTGCCGATCACCCGCTTGCCCCCGAGGGGAAAATCCCGCTTGGGGCCGTAGGTTTCCAGCTGTTCGCCGCCGGCCACCCGGGCCGCGATCTGGTCGATGACCCCGTTGGAGGCACAGCCCACCACTGCGTCCACCTCGGGGATCTCCTCCCGGATCTGGCTGCGGTAGCGCTCGGCCAGACAGCCGGTGACCACCACCTTCAGGTTCGGGTTCTGCTGCTTATAGCTGCATGCCTCGAGGATATTCTCGATGGCCTCGGTCTTGGCGCTCTCGATGAAGCCGCAGGTGTTGACAAGCACCAGGTCGGCCTCGCCGAGGTCGGCCACCGTCTCATGGCCGGCGGCCAGCAGGGTGTAGACCATCCCGTCCAGGTCCACCTGGTTTTTGGGACAGCCCAGAGAGATACAGGCAATTTTCATATGGTCGCTCTTTTCTGTTTGGTTTGCTTACGGCTCGCCTTCGGCGGCCTCGTCCAGCGCCTGCCGGATCACCCGGTGGGGAAACCCCCGCCGCGCCAGCGCCGCGGCCACCAGGTCCCGCCGGCCGGCCGCGAGTTTGGCCCGGTAGGGCCCCGCGACAAGGGCGCGGGCGGCGTCCAGTTCGGGGTCGGCGCCCGTCTCGTCGGGGGCGTAGGCGGCGTCCAGCGCCGCGTCGATCTCTTCGTCGGTCAGGCCCTTGCCCCGCAGGGCCAGGGCGGCCGCCAGGCGGCTTTTGCGGGCCCGCTGCATGGCGCGGGCTTTGGCCTCGGCATAGCGCGCATCGTCCAGCAGCCCCGCCTCCACCAGGCCGGCCACCGCCTGGGCGGCGGCCTCGAGGGTGAAACGGACGCAGAGTTTTTCGTACAGTTCCGCCGAGGCGTAGTCCCGCCCCGTCAAGAGGGCCAGCGCGCGGGCGCGGCACTCGGCGGGGTCGGCGGAGGGTTCCGCGGGCTGCGCGGCGCGGCGGGCCCTGTGCTGCCAGGGCATGGGTTAATCCTCCACCATGATGTCCAGCTCGCTCTCGCTGCTGGGGGCCGGCGCCTTGACCACCGGGCCGGCGGCCTTGGCCGGCTCCTTGTCCTTGGCGTCCTGGGCGGCGACGGCGGCGCTGCCCTTGGCCAGCGCGCCCTTGCGGCCGGTGGAGTAGAGCTTGTCGGCGTTGGCCCGGATCTGGCCCTCGATGTCGTTTGCGATCTCGGGGTTGTCGGCCAGGAACTGCTTGGCGTTGTCCCGGCCCTGACCAAGGCGGACGTCCCCGTAGTTGAACCAGGCGCCGCTCTTCTGGACGATGCCCAGCTTGACGCCGACGTCGATCAGCTCGCTCATCTTGGAGATGCCCTTGCCGAACATGATGTCGAACTCGGCCTCCCGGAAGGGGGGCGCGACCTTGTTCTTGACCACCTTGGCGCGGGTGTGGTTGCCGATGAACTGCCCGGAGGAGTCCTTCAGCCCCTCCACCCGGCGCACGTCGATCCGGACCGAGGCGTAGTATTTCAGCGCCCGGCCGCCGGTGGTCACCTCGGGGTTGCCGTACATGACCCCCACCTTTTCGCGCAGCTGGTTGATGAAGATGCAGACGGTGTTGGTCTTGCCGATGACCGAGGTCAGCTTGCGCATGGCCTGGCTCATCAGGCGGGCCTGCAGTCCGACGTGGCTGTCCCCCATCTCGCCCTCGATCTCGGCCCGGGGGACCATCGCGGCCACCGAGTCGATGACGATGGCGTCGATGGCGCCCGAGCGGACCAGCGCCTCGCAGATCTCCATGGCCTGCTCGCCGGTGTCGGGCTGGCTGACCAGCAGGCTGTTGATGTCCACCCCGAGGGCCGCGGCATAGTTGGGGTCAAGGGCGTGCTCGACGTCGATGAAGGCCACCTCGCCGCCCTTTTTCTGGGCCTCGGCCAGCACGTGCAGCGCCAGGGTGGTCTTGCCGCTCGACTCGGGGCCATAGATCTCGACGATGCGGCCGCGGGGCACGCCGCCCACCCCCAGCGCCAGGTCCAGCCCCAAGCTGCCGGTGGAGATGGCCTCCACCTGCATGGCGCTGTCCCCCAGCTTCATGATGGCCCCTTTGCCGAACTGTTTTTCGATCTGGGCCAGCGCGGTGGTCAGCGCCTCCTTTTTCTCGTCCGCGCCGGTCTTTTTGACCGCCGCCGGCACCGTCGTGTTCTGATTTTTTGCCATACCCTGATGCTCCTTTGCAATAAGAATCTTTTCCCTTACAGTATACCACAAATCAGGGAAATTACAACAGGAAGTTGTGACGCCCTCAGCCGGACCGGGGCGCCCTGGCCGCTATGCACCGGTCGTTGCCGCCGTAGTCTTTGCGGCAGACGATATCGGTCCAGCCGCAGGCGGTCAGCAGGGCGGTCACCGCCTCGCGCTGCCGCCATCCGATCTCCAGCACCAGCGCGCCGCCGGGGCGCAGAGCGTCCCGGTAATGCGCCGCCAGGGCGCGGTAAAAATCCAGCCCGTCAGGGCCTGCCGCCAGCGCCATGGCCGGCTCCCGGGCGGTCTCGGGCTGCAGCTGCGTCATCTCCTCCGCCGTCAGGTAGGGGGGGTTTGAGACGATGAGGTCCAGCTGCCCCGCCGGCAGGGTCTGCCAGTAGGTGAACAGGTCCCCTTCCACCACCTCGACGGCGGGCGGGGCAAACGCCGGCAGGCCCAGCTTTTCACAGAGGGCCGCCTCGTCGAAGGCGTCGGGCTCCAGCAGGTCCTCCATCCCGCCGGGGGCGGCGTCCAGCGCGCCGGACAGGGCGCAGCGGGCGTTCAGCCGCAGGTAGGGCAGGGCCTCGGGGCTCTTTTCCAGGCAGGTGACCCGGGCGTCGGGCCGCAGGGCCTTGACCCCGAGGCCGAGACAGCCGGTCCCGGCGCAGAGGTCGAGGACGCGGGGCTGCGCCGCCCCTTCCAGCAGTTCGGCGGCGGTCTCGGCCACCACCTCGGTGTCGGGGCGGGGACAGAGGACCCCCGGCCCCACCGCCAGCTCAAAGGTCAGAAAGGGCCACCGCCCGCAGATATACTGCAGCGGTTCCCGGGCGGCGCGGCGGGCGGTCACCTCCTCCAGGCGGGCGGCCTCCGCCTGGGACAGGGGCCGGTCGGAGAGACGTGCGTCCCGGCCGGCGGCCAGCCGGAACAGCTCGGCCGCGTCGAATCCGGCGTCGGGACAGCCGGCAGCCGCAAGGCGGGCTTCCACCCCGGCCAAAGCCTGCCGGGGGGCGAGGCCCGGCCTTACCACCGGCCCTCCTCGGGGCGCTCGGGCAGGACCGGCTTGACCGCCTCGATGGCCACCTCGATCATACTGTCGTCCGGCTCAAAGACGGTCAGCCGCTGCACCCACAGGCCCGGCTGGCGGACAAGATGGCTGAACAGGCTGTCCGACCGGCCGCACCACTTGAGCACCTCGTAGCTGATCCCCATCACCACCGGCAGCAGCAGCAATTTGAGCAGGACCCGCAGCCCGGTGCTGCTCCAGGGCAGGACGCTGTACAAAAACACGCTGATGATGACCACCAGGATCAGAAAGCTGGTGCCGCACCGGGGGTGGAAACGGGTGTACTTGCGGACGTTTTCCACCGTCAGCTCGTCCCCCGCCTCATAGCAGGCGATGGTCTTGTGCTCGGCCCCGTGGTAGCGGAAGACCCGCTCGATCTCCTTCATCCGGGAGATGAGGAACATATACCCCAGGAAGATGGCCACCTTCAGCACACCCTCCAAGATGACCCGGGGCCAGCGGCCCAGCTCGACAAAGTGGCCGATGCTGGCCGTCACCAAGGTGGGCAGGACGGTAAAGAGCAGGATGGCCCCGAGGCCCCCCACGACAGCCGCGCCGGTCAGCAGGGCTTTTTCGGCCTTTTCGCCCAGGTGCTCCCCCACCCACTTTTCAAAGGCGGTCTCCTCTTCTTCGGCGTCGTAGTCCTCCCCCATGCTGATCTCGGCCGAGTACATCATGTACCGGTAGCCCACGATCAGGCTCTCGATCATCGAGACGGCCCCCCGCACGATGGGAATCTTCATCCAGCTTTTGCGGGCGGGGATGGGGTCGAGCCTTGTCTCGATGCCGCCGTCGGGGCGGCGGACCGCACAGCAGATCTGCCGGGGGCCCCGCATCATGATCCCCTCCATCAGGGCCTGCCCGCCCACACTGGTCTTGAAACATTCTTTCTTTGCTTGATGGTTCATTGGTCTATTTACTCCTGTTTGCTTCCCTCTCAGGCTCGCTCCGCTCGCCAGCTCCCCCACAGGGGGGAGCCAAGTATACCTGCGTCAGGCCCGGGCCACTTGGCGGTGAGGCAAAGTCGTGAACAAGTGCGCCTCACCCCGACCCGCCCGATACCCACGGGCGTATCTCGCCTCCCCCTATGGGGGAGGTAGCACAGCCGCAGGCTGTGACGGAGAGGGTTTATAGCTTTTTATACAGCGGCAGCCCCAGCGTAACGACCGTGCCCTTGCCCAGGGTGCTGCGCAGGTCGAGGGTGCCGTCCAGGGCGGTCATGATGGAATCCACCAGCGCCAGCCCGATGCCGCTGCCCCGGACCGCGTTGCTGCCCTTGAAGAACTTGCCCTTGACGCTGCCCAGGTCCTCGGGGGGGATGCCGCGGCCCTGGTCGATGATCTCGACAAAGGCCTTGTACTCCCCCGCCCACAGCTTGACGGTGATCCGCCCGCCGGGGGCCGAATACTTGATGGCGTTGTCCAGCACGTTGATAAAGACCTGCCGCAGCCGGCCGGGGTCGGCGTAGACCGGGATCATCTCCTCCGGCTCGGCGTAGTGGAGCGCCAGATCTTCCTGCCTCATCCGCGGCTCGCAGAACAGCAGAGCGTCGGTCAACTCGGCCACCAGGTCGAGGGGACGGCAGTCCATCTGGATGCCTCCATTTTGCAGCCGGCTGAAATCCAGCAGCTCCTCCACCATGCTGTACAGCCGGCCGGTCTCGCTGTCGATGATCTCCAGCCCCTTGCGGTAGTTCGCGTCCCCGGGGTCGTCGAGGGCTTCCAGCGTCTCGACCCAGCCCCGGATGGAGGTCAGGGGGGTGCGCAGCTCATGGGAGACCGAAGAGATGAACTCGTTTTTCATCTTCTCGGTCTCGGCCAGTCCCTGGGCCATCCGGTTGATGCTGCCCCGCAGCCGGTCCAGCTCGTCCCGGGGCGGGTTGGTCTCGGGCAGGCGGGTGTCCAGGTCGCCGCGGGCGATGTCGGCGGCGGCCCGCTCCACCTGCCCCAGCGGCACCACGATGCTGCGCACAAAGTACAGCCCCGAGGCCGCCGCGATGGCAAGGGCCACCGCCCCCGCCGTCAGGCCCAGCAGGACGGCGTTCTGCACCTGCCGGCGGATCAGGGTCAGGCTGGTCACCAGCCGCATGGCCACGATCTCTTCGGCGGCATAGGGCACCAGACAGCAGACCGACATGACCGGCTCCCCGGTGGAGGTGGTATAGACGGCGGTGCCGTACCCGTCGGGGGCGGTCTGCGCCTGCTCAAAGTCGTCGGGGACGATGATGCCCCCGGCGTTGGTGCCGCTGGTGCTGGCGATGACGCTGCCCTCGCCGTCCAGCAGCATGAACTCGTATTTGTCCTTGTCGGCAAACTGCTCCACCATCCGGCGCAGCGCCAGGCTGCGGCTGGCGGCGGTCCGGCGGGCGGTGCCGCTGCTGTACACCTTCAGCTGCCCGTTGATGGAGGAAAACCGCCGGTACATACTCTGCTGCACCCCGTCATAGTAGCCGTGGACGGTGCTGTAGAGGAACATCCCCTCGATCACCGCCAGCAGCAGCACGATGACCAGCAGGCTGCCCCGGGCCCACCGGCGGGTGATGCCGCTGCGCAGCCCCGCGCCGGGGCCGGCCCGCCAGGGGCGCTTCACTTTTTTCCACATAAAAAGCTCACTCTTCCCAGCGGTAGCCGTAACCCCACACCGTCAGGATATGGGCCGGGTGGGAGGGCTCGTCCTCGATCTTCATCCGCAGGCGGCGGATGTTGACATCCACGATCTTGACGTCCCCGAAGTAGTTTTCGCCCCAGACCCCTTTCAGGATCTTCTCCCGGCTCAGGGCGGTGCCCGGGCTGCGGAAGAACAGCTCCATGATCTGAAACTCGACCTGGGTCAGCTCGATGGGCCGCCCCGCCTTGAGCAGCAGGCGGCGGTTCTCGTCCAGCACGAACCCGCCGCTGACCAGGGCGGTGGGGGCGCGCTCTTCCCCGCCGCCCCGCCCCACCCGGCGGCAGAGCGCCTCGACCCGGGCCAGCAGCTCGCTGACCGAAAAGGGCTTGGTCATATAGTCGTCGGCGCCGATGGACAGGCCCCGGATCTTGTCCTGCTCCTGCCCTTTGGCGCTGAGGATGATGATGCCGATCTTCTGGTTGGAGCGGCGGATGGTCTCGCAGAGGGAGAAGCCGTTCATCCCGGGCAGCATCACGTCGAGGATGGCGGCGCTGCAGTCGGGGGCCTGTTCCAGCAGGGTCAGCGCCTCCTCGGCGCTGCCGGCCTCCAGCACCTCCATCCCGCTGCGGCGCAGGTTCAGGGCAATGACCTCGCGGATGCTGGCCTCATCCTCCACCACCAGTACTTTTACCATCGGTTTCCCTCCTTACAAAATATAGAACGAGCGGGACAGCCGGTAGAGCGGGTCGTTCAGCGCCGCATCCGGCCCGAACTGCGCCTGCACCAGCCGGTTGGACACCACCCCCAGCCGCGTCCAGCCGGAGGTGCGGTCGGCAAGGCCGGTCACCCGCACCGTCAGGTAGAGCTGTTCGCCATCCTGGCTGCGCAGCTCCACCGTGTCCTCCGCCGGGCCGTCGGTCAGCATCAGGATGCCGTACCATTCCATCGGCAGTTCAAGATAAAAGCCCAGCTCCTCGTCCAGCAGCCCAAAGCTCTTGCGGGGCTGGGCGCTGGTGTAGTCCATCCAGAGGATGAAGTCCATCCGCCGGCCCTGGTCCATGTTGATGAGCCCCGCCCCTTCGGGCTGGGTGGGGATCTCGACCACGCCGTCCCGGTCGAGGTCGCGGCTGGTCAGGTCGGGTACATTGCGCAGCGACGCCTCGTACAGGGCGTCGGCGCCGATCTGGCGGGCCGGCTCCATCTGCTGGGTCTGTTCGTTGTAGCGCAGCAGCACCGACGCCAGATTCGCCCCCGAAACGCCGGTCCATCCGTCCAGCACCAGATACTGCCCGCCGTAGGCCCCCATGCCGGCCGCCAGCGAGGCGCAGCCGGTGTACCGGTCGGCCGACAGCCCCATCACCGCCGCCTGCCGGAAGCCGCCCTCCCGGTCGGAGGTGAGCAGCTTGATCTGCGAGGCCCCCTGCGCGTCGGTGTCGAGGACCAGCAGGTCCTCGTAGCCGGTGCCGGTGATGTCCTCGACGAGGTACTGGTCGTAGGGCTCGGCCAGGATATCGTCGATCTCGCCGTCCTGGTAGGCGTAGACCGCCAGGTAGCTGTCGGCCTGCTGGGCGGTGTAGCCCACCACGATCTGGTCGGCTCCGCCCTCCTGCAGGCGGGCAAAGCGGACGGTGTCCACCGTATCGGTCAGACCCTCGACGGCGTCCTGCACCTGCCAGGCGCCCGCGTCGTCCTTTTGCAGCACCGCCAGGCAGATGTTGGGCACATCGGTCGCGGTGTAGAGGACGGCGGCGTCCTGCACACCGTCCCCGTCAAAATCGCCCATCAAAAAGGGGCTGAGCAGCTCGCCGTTGAGCGGATAGCGCAGCTGGGCGCTCTGCCCCAGCCACCCGTCCAGAGCCGCCTGGATCTCGCCGTAGTCGCCTTCCAGGCGCGGCGCCCGCAGCAGCTCCTCCACCGAGGCGCGCTCGGTCCCCGGCAGCCCGGCGCAGCCCGCGCAGAGCGCCGCGGCGCAGACCGCCGCCGCCAGCCTTGTCCCAACATTCACGCCGCGTTCCCCCTTCCGGCCAGCACTTGCTTTTCTATTGTACCATCCATTTGTGACAAATTCTATAGGCAGGCGCAAAAAAGCCCCCGCTTCCCATCCGGGAGGCGGGAGCTTGTTCCAATCATGCAGCGGCCAGCCTTCTGCCATCAGTCAAACAGGTCTGCATGTGTTCCGGTCCGCATCAGAAAGAGCATCAGCGCTTCACCATCCGTCCGGTAGATCAGCAGCCAATCCGGCTGGATATGGCATTCCCGGAAGCCGCTGTAATCCCCCGTCAAGTTGTGGTCGCGGTGCCTGGCGGCAAGCGCTTCCCCTTTAGCAAGGCGCTCCACAATGTCGTTGAGCAGGGCAAGATCGTAGCCCCGTCTAGCAGCAAGTTTCAAATCCCTGCGAAATCGGTTGGAAAGGACGACCTCATACATCCGCCAGTACCTCGTCCATCGCATCGCGGAACGAGGCGTAGCGCTTATACTGTTCCGGATGGGCCTTCATCGCCTGGTATTCAGCCAGGGCGGCGGCGGTGTCTGCGTTCGGGCTCTCCCGCGTGATGCTGAAGGGCACCCCCTGCACCCGCAGGGACTGCCGGAGAAAGATATTCACAGCCGTGCTCAGGTCCATCCCGAGGTCGGCATACAGCGCCTGCGCCTCCCGCTTGAGGTCGGCGTCCAGGCTGAGATTGGTACTTACTTTGGCCATACAGCACACCTCCTTACAGATATAGTATAGCATAGCATGCGCATTTTATCAACATAATAAGCGCATCAATTATCTATTTTGGGCCGCAAAAAAGCCCCCGCTTCCCATCCGGGAGGTGGGGGGCTTGTCTTATTGAGCTCTTTGATAGGGTTTCTCTCCGCCTTCTATCAATTCGATCCATTGAAGAAGAGTTGACTTTCTCAAGATCATCCTTGCACTCACCTTATTTTTGCCTACATCCTCAAATGCAAAGAAATCCTCTCCGTTCACATTTTGGATACAGAAACGTCCATGTGCCAGAGCGTTGCGAATATGGTAAAACGCACTGATAAACTGATTGTTTTTATTGTTGCGGAAGCAAATAACTTCTTTTTCAAAAGAGTGTGGAAAATGATCTTTCAGGCCAGATTTTTCCAGAGCCATTTCCATCATATCTTTTTTAGCTTCTTTATTTTCTACGGCCGACTGATTTTTCTTTGTTGTACGATTTTGAGCAGAAAAAAGCAGTTCATAATTTGTAGCCGCCTGCCGCAGCTGTTTATTCAAATAAAAGGGAGATTTCCATGGGTTGCTCCAGCCATATTCCGCAAGAGAAACACCCATGGCGGACAGTCCTTTGCACGGAGAGTGAAACACAAAGAAATTTACGATTCGGACAAAGTCAGCATCTTGAAGCTGTTCAGACGGTATCTTTTTGATCCAAGCAGATGTATCAGATATCAAAATTGACATAAGCTCATCCCTTTTTAGACTCCCATTTGGGTTTTATTCCAAACTTTTTCATAGCTTCTTCGTCAAATTCCTTTCCTGCCCCATTGTATGCCCTCTTAATGTAACTACGCCTCTCATCCATCGTGAACTGCTCTACGAGCCAGAGCTTGTATGGACTCAGCGTTACTCTGTACTTGCTTACATCGAAGTCCTCTATATTTTTTAAGGAAAAATATACAAAGCAAGAGGAACCTTTCCCTTGTCCCATGATGCACTCCTCTACTTTATAAGGACTTTCTTCATCGATATAATCACTGAATCCATAATCCAAAATCACTCTTTCACTTGCAATTTCCCGTTCGCCATAAAAAAGGTGTGCGATATAAGTTCCATCGATACAGGTTTCTTTGCCATCCATCAGCGGCAGGTCATCCGATATCTTAACAGAAACTAAAAAAGTTGTTATTTCTGGATGGTATTTACTTTTTTCCCGTATCTCAATGCGCCATACTTTAAAATACTTGATCAGCTCATCAGCAGGTATATCAAAGACTTTTTTCTCTCTGATGTCCCTAATCAATAACCTTTCATTACCATACGAATGAAGATACCATTTCACTTCCGGTGAATTCATCTCCTGCCGATACGTCAGCTCTGACTGCTGGAGCAAAGCCGATTGCAGCTGCCTATTTCTTTCGTTTTGCGCGCGTATCGATGCATTTTCAGCTTGAATGCTGGACGCAGTGGCAAGACCTGCAGCAGGGCCGCCTAAACCATTGGCGATACCGCCCCAAACAGCCCAATCGCTTCCCTTTTTATTGGTTTCGATAGAATTGGCCAACGCGTTGTTCACAATATATCTTGTCCTTATATTCTTCTCTGCTTCCTTCTTCTTATAATCATAATAATCTCTTTTCCACTCATGCCATTTTATCGGCTTTTCCAGTCCATAATATTCCGCATATTCTTCCGTCGGAGAAATCGGTTCCTTAATCTTCTTTTCCTCTTTTGGGGCAGGCCGAGGCGTTGGCTTGGGAGTGTATTTGCTCTCCGACATGGCGTCATTACTGGTTTTTTTATTGTTAACAAGCCAAAAGTACACAATGCAAACACATACTATAAATAAGATTATCGTCAGCATATCGGTTCCTCTCCTTATTGAAATTTATACAAATATGATATATCAGTTAAAGCGTTCGAGATATGATTCTTTACTTTTAAAACCATTATATCATATCCCCCCCCGGTGTCAAGGCTCGATTTATTATTTTATCAATTTTACTTTATTTCATTTATTTTGAGAAGGAACCTCTTGATTTCTTTCCATTTGATATGTATATTTTTGCATATTTACTCTTTATCATTTCATGATACCGCTTTTGCCCGCAAACGCAAAAAAGCCCCCGTCCTTGCGGACAGGGGCTTCGGCTTTATCTAAGATTAGACCAGCTCGAGGATCGCCATCTCGGCGGCATCGCCGCGGCGGACGCCGATCTTCACGATGCGGGTGTAGCCGCCGTTGCGGTCAGCGTACTTGGGGCTGATCTCGTCAAACAGCTTCTTTGCCACATCTTCCTTGGTGATGTAGCCGTAGACCTGACGCTTGGTGTGCAGGTCACCGCTCTTACCCAGGGTGATCATCTTCTCGGCCATCGAACGCACGTCCTTGGCACGGGTCACAGTGGTCTCGATCTTGCCATTCTCTAACAGGTAGGTGACCATCGCGCGCATCATGGCCTTGCGGCTGTCGGTGGTCCTACCGAGCTTTCTGGTACCGGGCATCCCGTTTCACTCCTTAAACAATTTTAGTTATCATCGTCTGTGCTCAGCTTGAATCCGAGCGAATCCAACTTGGCCATGACCTCTTCCAGGCTCTTGCGGCCCAAGTTGCGGACTTTCATCATCTCGTCCTCGCTCTTGCTGACCAGGTCCTCCACCGTGTTGATGCCCGCACGCTTCAGGCAGTTGAAACTCCGCACGCTCAGGTCCAGCTCCTCGATGGTCATCTCAAGGGCCTTCTCCTTGTCGTCGGTGGTCTTTTCCACCATGATCTCGGTGCCGGCGGCTTCATCCGACAGGTTGACGAAGAGGTTCAGGTGCTCGGTCAGCACGCGGGCGGCAAGGCTCACAGCCTCCTGCGCGTTGATCGTGCCATCGGTCCAGACCTCCAAAGTCAGCCGGTCGTAGTCGGTGATCTGCCCAACGCGGGTGTTGTCCACGCTGTAGTTCACCTTCAGCACGGGGGTATAAATGCTGTCGACGGGAAGAGTGTTGATATCGTTCTTCTCGACGATGGTCTGCTTGTTGCGCTCTGCGGGCACATAGCCGCGGCCCTTGTCAAAGGTCAGCTCCATCACGAGCCGGCCGCCCTCGCCCAGGGTGGCAATGTGCCATTCAGGATTCAGGATCTCGATCTCGTCGCCCTGCTTGATGCTGTCGGCAGTGACCTCACAGGGGCCGACTGCCTCGACGCGCACCGTTTTGGGCCCGTCGGAGTACAGCTTTGCAGCAATACCCTTCAGGTTCAGGACAATTTCGGTAACGTCTTCCTTGACGCCCTCAATGGTGGAGAACTCGTGGACTACGCCGTCGATCTTGACACTGGTCACGGCGACGCCGGGCAGAGACGACAGAAGAACTCTGCGCAGGCTGTTGCCCAGCGTGATGCCGAAACCGCGCTCCAGAGGTTCTGCTACGAATTTACCGTAGCGGCCGTCGGGCGAGAGGCTCGCCGTTTCGATTTTGGGACGTTCAATCTCCATCATATCAATGTCCTCCTTGTAAAACCGATGTCCCCATCGGCCCATATGCAATTCTCATAAAAGAATCCGAAAGGCCAGCCCCGCAGGGCCGCGCCCCTCGCATGGGTTTTACTTGGAGTACAGCTCGACGATGAGATGCTCGGCGACCTCGTAGTCGATGTCGCTGCGCTCAGGCAGGCGGGTAACGGTGCCCTTCAGGGTGCCGGTCTCGCGCTCCAGCCAGGCGGGCAGAGCCACGACGGGGGCCTCGGGGCCGGTGAGCTTGGCAAACTTGGCCGAAGAACGGCTGGACTCGCGGACTTCCACCACGTCGCCGGCCTTCACCTGGTAAGAGGGGATGTTGACCTTCTTGCCGTTGACGGTGAAGTGGGCGTGGCTGACCAGCTGGCGGGCGTCGCGGCGGGTCTGGGCATAGCCCAGGCGGAACACGACGTTGTCCAGGCGGCACTCCATCATCTGGAGCAGGTTCTCACCGGTCTGGCCGGGGCGGGCAGCCGCCTTCTCGAAGGTGTTGCGGAACTGCTTTTCCAGCACGCCGTAGATAAACTTGACCTTCTGCTTCTCCTTCAGCTGCATGGCGTACTCGGACTGCTTCTTGCGCATGTTGCCGTTGGAGTTGCGGGTGGTATTCTTCTTTGCATAGCCCAAGACTGCAGGAGAAATGCCCAGGGCCTTGCAACGCTTTGCAATAGGCTGCGTATTCTTTGCCATAATTCAGTTTCCTCCTTCAATCAGACACGGCGGCGCTTGGGGGGCCGGCAGCCATTGTGGGGGATGGGGGTCACGTCCTTAATCAGGGTGACCTCCAGGCCGGTGGCCTGCAGCGCGCGGATCGCGGACTCGCGGCCTGCGCCGGGGCCCTTGACGTAGACTTCGACAGTCTTCATGCCGTGCTCGATTGCGGTCTTGGCGGCGGTCTCAGCCGCAGACTGTGCGGCGAACGGGGTGCTCTTGCGGCTGCCGCGGAAGTTCAGGCTGCCGGAGGAGCACCAGGAGATAGCGTTGCCCTGCAGGTCGGTGATGGTCACCACAGTGTTGTTGAAGGTAGACTGGATATGAGCCTGACCGGCAGCAACGTTCTTGCGCTCTCTGCGCTTGGTACGGACTGCGCCCTTTTTGGCGTTATTAGCATTAGCCATTTCTCAATATCCTCCTTACTTCTTCTTGTTGGCGACCGTGCGCTTGGGACCCTTGCAGGTGCGGGCATTGGTCTTGGTGCGCTGGCCACGGCAGGGCAGGTTCTTGCGATGGCGAATGCCGCGGTAGGACTGGATCTCGACAAGGCGCTTGATGTCCAGAGCGACGTTGCGGCGCAGGTCGCCTTCAACGATGATGTTGGCCTGGTCGATATAGTCGCGGATCTTGGCCTCTTCTTCACGGGTCAGGTCCTTGACGCGGGTATCGGGGTTGATGCCAGTGGCTGCCAGGATCTTGTCCGCAGTGGTGCGGCCGATCCCGTAAACGTAGGTGAGACCTATCTCGATCCGCTTCTCGCGGGGCAGGTCAACGCCGGCAATACGTGCCATAATAGTTTCCTCCAAAAATCATCCCATGTCAGTGTCGGGGTCTGCGCCGGGACTCTACGCACTTGACCCCCGAGCGCCGGTTCTCAGCCCTGGCGCTGCTTGTGCTTGGGGTTCTGGCAGATGACCATCACGCGGCCTTTGCGGCGGATGACCTTGCACTTTTCGCAGATGGGCTTCACGGAAGGCTTGACCTTCATGATGTTGAACCTCCTTTTGATTGGTCCCGGCGCTTATTTCGAGCGCCAGGTGATGCGGCCCTTCGTCAGATCGTAGGGCGACATTTCGACTGTGACCTTATCGCCGGGCAGGATGCGGATGAAGTTGGTCCGCAGCTTGCCGGAGATGTGCGCCAGCAGGGTGTGGCCGCTGGGCGTGAGCTTCCCGGTGGCCTTATCCTCGCTCAGCATTTCCACCTTGAAGATGGCGTTGGGCAATGCTTCGCGCACGATGCCTTCGATCTCGATAACGTCTTCTTTCGACAAGCTAATTGCCTCCTTATGGATCTGCTCAGTTTGTCTTGTACGGACGGGCGGCAGTGAGCGCCACATACTTCCCTCTGTGCGGCACGAAATCCGCAAACAGACAGAATGACCCTGCCTGCCGAGAAAGCATCTGGCCTCCACAGCCATTAGTGAATTATACACCTTTTTGCCTCGGAATGCAAGTACTTCTTTCGTCTTTCCGATAAAAATTTCCGCCCTTTTTAGGGGGCGGAAATCTTTCGTTTTTGTGCACTTCGCCGGTAAGGCCGGCCCGGCCTTTACAGAGTAAAGTTCGGGTCCTCCCAGCCGAGGGTCATGATCTCGGTGCGGTCCTTGAGGATGGCCACCGAGTGCTCGAAATGGGCGGCCAGGCCCCCGTCCTTGGTCTTGACCGTCCAGCCGTCGGCCAGGGTCTTGATCTTGGGGCCGTACTGGCAGATCATCGGCTCGATGGCGATGGTCATGCCCGGCACCAGGCGGGGCCCGCGGCCGGCGTGGCCGAAGTTGGGCACCTCGGGGTCCTCGTGCAGCTCACGGCCGGTGCCGTGGCCCACAAATTCCCGCACCACCGAGAAGCCCGCCTCCTCGCAGTAGGTCTGGACAGCCTGGCTGATGTCGCCGATCCGGTTGCCCGCCCTGGCCTGCGCGATGCCCAGGTGCAGCGCCTCTTTGGTGACGTCCAGCAGCCGCTGGGCCTCCAGGTCGATCTTGCCCACCGGGTAGGTGCAGGCGTTGTCCCCGTTGAAGCCGTCCACCTTGGCGCCGGTGTCGATGCTGACGATGTCGCCCGGGCGGATGACGATGTCGTGGGAGGGGATGCCGTGGATGACGGTGTCGTTCAGGCTGATGCAGGCCGACCCGGGAAAGCCGTACAGCCCCTTGAAGTTGGGGGTGCCGCCGTGCTTGATGATGAACTCATAGATCAGCTTGTCCAGCTCCCAGGTGGTCATGCCGGCCTCGATATGCTCGCCGCCGTACTTGAGGGCGGCCGCACTCAGGGCGTTGGCCCGGCGCATCCCGTCCAGTTCTTTTGCGTTCTTGATTTGGATCAATGCCGTTATGCCTCCAAAGCCTTCATGACTTCGGCCGTCGTCGCCTCGACGGTCGTGCCGCTCTCCACCACGGCCAGCTTGCCGCGGCTGCGGTAGAACTCGATCAGGGGCTCGGTCTGGGCGTGGTATGCCTTGAGCCGGTCGCGGACCGTCTCGGGCTGGTCGTCCTTGCGGATGACCAGTTTACCGCCGCAGGCGTCGCAGACCCCTTCCACCTTGCTGGGCTTGGTCCGGACGTGGTAGCTTGCGCCGCACGCTTCGCAGACCCGGCGGCCGCTCATCCGGTCAAAGATGACCTCCTCGTCCACCGCAAGGTCCAGCACCTTGTCGATCCGGATGCCCATCTTCTCGATGGCCTCGGCCTGGGCGATGGTGCGGGGCACGCCGTCCAGGATAAAGCCCTTGGCGCAGTCGGGCTGGGCCAGCCGCTCCTTCAGGATGCCGATGATGACGTCATCCGGCACAAGGCCGCCGGCGTCCATGTAGCTCTTGGCCTTCAGGCCCATCTCGGTGCCCTCCTTGACGGCGGCGCGCAGGATGTTGCCGGTCGAAATGGCCGGGATGCCCAGCTTTGCCGTGAGGATCTCGGCCTGGGTGCCCTTGCCCGCACCCGGGGCGCCTAACAGGATCAGATTCATTTCCATGCTCCTTTCTTGCCAGTTAACCTACCATATACACAAAGGCACTGAAAAATCGAGGGTGCCTCTCTTTTCCAGTGCCTTTGACGACGGTGTATTATTCTGTTTGGGAAAAATTCCCGTCAGGAAATCATCAGCCCAGGAAACCCTTGTGGTTGCGCATGGTCATATAGCTGTCCAGGCTGCGGGTGGTATCCAGCGCGACGCCGACAACGATCAGCATACTGGTGCCGCCCAGCTGGATGGCCACGCCGGTCAGATTGCCCAGGATGATGGGCAGTACAGCCACGAGTGCCAGGAAGATGCCGCCGATCATGGTGATCTTGCTCAGCGTCTTGATGATGAAATCGCTGGTCGGCTTGCCGGGACGGAAGCCGGGGATCGAGCCGTTGTTGCGGCGCAGATTGTTGGCGATCTCAATCGGGTTGTACTGGATGGAAACATAGAAGTAGTTGAAGGCGACGATCAGCACCACATAGATGACAACGTACAGCCAGGAGGTGTAGTTGAAGGTGCTGAACAGGGCGTACAGGATGGGGTGGGCCACCGGGTCGACATTGATGAAGCTGCCGATGGTGCCGGGGATGGAGCAGAAGGTGCTGGCGAAGATGATGGGCATGACGCCGCTCATGTTCACCTTGAGGGGCAGGTAGCTGTTCTGCCCGCCGATCTGCTTGCGGCCCACCACACGCCGCGCATACTGGATGGTGATGCGGCGCTCGGCGTTGGTCATGATGACGATAAAGACCACGACCGCCAGCGCCATGACCACCAGCAGCGGCAGCAGCACGTAGTACAGCGGCTGCCCGCTGGATGCGCGGGTGAGCATATCGGCGACCATGGTGGTCACCGACGACCAGTTGGAGACGATGGACGCGAAGATGATGAGGGAGACACCGTTGCCGATGCCCTTGTCATCGATCTGCTCGCCGCACCAGGTGGTCAGCTGTGCGCCTGCGGTAAAGGTCAGGATCACCACAATGGCGGTGAAGATGCCGGCAGCGCCGGCGGTGTACTTCAAAGCGCCCATATTGCGCACCAGGAAGTAGTAGCCGATGCTCAGCACCAGGGCGATGCCCCCGCCCACATAGCGGGTGATCTGCCGGATCTTGGTCTGGCCGTCCGATTCCTTGGCCAGGTTTTCCAGATACGGAATGGCAACGCACAGCAGCTGCACGATGATGGAGGCATTGATATAGGGTGTGACGCCTAACGCGAAAATCGTGCACCGGGACAGCGCGCCGCCGCTCATCATATCCAGATAAGTCAGCATACTGCCGTTTGCGAACATCGCCGTGAGCGCGTCGCCCGACACAAAGGGCACCGGGATCGCGCTGCCAAGACGGTAGACGATCAGAATGCCCAGCGTGAAGAGCAGACGGCTCTTCAGTTCAGGGATTTTCCATGCGTTTCGGAAAGTCTGAAACACCTTACATCACCTCAGCCTTTCCGCCTGCCTTCTCGATTTTCTCTTTGGCAGAAGCAGAAAAGGCTGCGGCCTTGACGGTCAGGGCCTTGGTCAGCTCGCCGTTGCCCAGGATCTTGACGCCGTCCAGGGTCTTTTTGACCAGACCCTTGGCCTTCAGCGCCTCGGTGTCCACCACTGCGCCAGCCTCGAACATCTTCTCCAGGTCAGCCACGTTCACGATGGCATAACGGGTAGCGAAGATGTTGTTGAAGCCGACCTTGGGCAGACGGCGCTGCAGCGGCATCTGGCCGCCTTCAAAACCGGCGCGCTTGACGCCGGAACGGGCCTTCTGGCCCTTGCTGCCGTAGCCGGCAGTCTTGCCATTGCCCGAGCCAATGCCGCGGCCCTTGCGGGTGCGGGGCTTGTTGGCGCCGGGAATTGCGTGCAATTCATGAAGATTCATTGCGTGTACCCCCTGCTGTTACGCTTCGGTGACGCTGAGCATGAAGCCGATCTTGGCGATCTTGCCCTGCGTAGCGGCATTGTCAGGCTGAACGGTGACGTCGCCCGGCTTCTTCAGGCCCAGGGCCTCGGCGGTTGCGATCTGCTTCTTGCCGCGGCCGATCAGGCTCTTCTTCAGCTCGATCTTGAGCATCTTATCTGCCATGGTGTGTACCCTCCTCAGCCCAGAATTTCTTTCACGGTCTTGCCGCGCTTCTCAGCGACCGACTCGGCGCTGACCAGGCCGCACAGGCCCGCGAAGGTAGCAGACACAACGTTGATGGGGTTGTTGGAACGCATCGACTTCGCACGGATGTCCTTGATGCCGGCTGCCTCGATGACAGCGCGGACAGGGCCGCCGGCGATCATGCCGGTACCGGGGGCAGCCGGCTTGAGCAGGACGGCGCCAGCGCCGTACTTGCCCACGATCTCGTGGGGGATGGTGGTGCCCTTGGTGGCAATCTTGTGCATGTTCTTCTTGGCAGCGGCCTCGCCCTTGCGGATGGCCTCGGGCACTTCGCCCGCCTTGCCGATGCCGTAGCCGATGGTGCCCTTGCCGTCGCCAACCACAACCAGAGCGGCAAACTTCATGATGCGGCCGCCCTTGACGGTCTTGGAAACGCGGTTGATGGAGACCACCTTGGTGATCATGCCGTCGTCTTCACGGTTTCTCATAGCCATAACTGTCTTCCTCCTCTCGTTACAGCTTCAGGCCGCCCTCGCGGGCGCCGTCAGCCAGGGCCTTGACACGGCCATGATACACGAAACCGCCGCGGTCGAACACGACCTCCGTGATGCCCTTCTCCAGGGCACGCTCGGCGACCTTTTTGCCAACCTTGGCAGCGGCCTCGACGTTGCCGCCGAAACCTTCAAAGTCCTTGTCCATGGAGGACGCCGACACCAGAGTCACGCCCTTCTCATCGTCAATGATCTGAGCGTAAATGTGCTTGGCGGAGCGGAAAACATCCAGGCGAGGACGTGCGGCGGTGCCGCTGATCTTGCCGCGAACGCGGCGATGACGACGAAGACGGGCTTCGTTCTTGTCGATCTGCTTAACCATTGTCTTTCACTCCTTACCTTATTTCTTGCCCTTGCCGGCTTTGCCTTCCTTGTGCTTGACGACCTCGCCCTTGTAGCGGATGCCCTTGCCCTTGTACGGCTCGGGCGGCTTCTTGGCGCGGACTTCGGCGGCAAACTGGCCGACCTTCTGCTTGTCGATGCCGGTAATGGTGAAGTTGTTCGGATCCTTCCACTCGATCTTGATGTCGTCGGTATCCGAAATGATGACCTGGTGCGAGAAGCCCAGGTTCATGACCAGGTTGGAGCCCTGCTTCTGGCAGCGCAGGCCGACGCCCACGATCTCCATATCCTTGGAATAGCCGTTGACCACACCGTTGACCATGTTGGCGATGTTGGTGCGGGTCAGGCCGTGCAGGCTCTTTGCAAGGTTCTCGTCATTGGGGCGGGCAACCAAAACTTCATTGCCCTCGACCTTGACGGTCATCAGGGGATGATAGTTGGAATTCAGGCTGCCCTTGGGGCCCTTGACGGCGACGGTGTGCGCTGCCTCATCGACAGTGACGGTGACGCCGGCAGGAATGACGATGGGTTTTCTTCCAATTCTCGACATTGTCTTTTACCCCTTTCTTACCACACGTAGGCCAGAACCTCGCCGCCGACGTGCGCAGCACGGGCGGCCTTATCGGTCATGATGCCCTTCGAGGTGGAAATGATTGCGATGCCCAGGCCCTTCATGACGCGGGGCATATTCTCGCAGTCGGTGTAGACGCGCAGGCCCGGCTTGGAAATGCGCTTCAGCCCGGCGACGACAGGCTCGCCGTTTGCCTGGTACTTCAGGTTCAGCACGATGGTGCCCTGAACGGTGTCGTTCTTGACCTGCATGCTCTTGACGTACCCTTCGTCGACCAGGATCTGGCAGATGGCCTTCTTCATGTTAGAAGCCGGGATCTCCACAGAAGGGTGTTTGGCAGTGCTGGCGTTGCGGATGCGGGTGAGCAGGTCCGCGATAGGATCGGTGATTTGCATGCCACTAACCTCCTTAGATTAGCTTTTGTGTTTGTTTTTCTTTTATAATGATACCGCCCCGAAACCTTGGCCCCGGGGCGGGTATCCAACTTGCCTTGGGCCCCCGGTCAATTACCAGGAAGCCTTCTTGACGCCCGGGATCTCGCCCTTGTAGGCCAGCTCACGGAAGCACACACGGCAGATGCCGTACTTGCGCAGCACAGAGTGGGGCCGGCCGCAGATGCGGCAGCGGGTGTATGCGCGGGTGGAGAACTTTGCAGGTCGGGCCTGCTTGAGCTTCATAGACAGCTTTGCCATTTTGGTAATCTCCTCCCTTAGTTGTTCTCGAACGGAGCGCCCAGAGCCTTCAGCAGCTCTTTGCCCTCTTCGTCGGTCTTGGCGGTGGTGACGAAGCAGACGTCCATGCCGCGGACGGCGTCGACCTTGTCGAAGTCGATCTCGGGGAAGATGATCTGCTCCTTGATGCCGCAGGCAAAGTTGCCGCGGCCGTCGAATGCGTTGCCGTTGATGCCGCGGAAGTCACGGACACGGGGCAGCGCAACGTTGAAGAAACGGTCGACGAACTCGTACATCCGCTCGCCGCGCAGGGTGACCTTGCAGCCGATGGGGGTGCCGGCGCGCAGCTTGAAGTTTGCGACGCTCTTCTTGGCGCGGCAGATGACTGCCTTCTGGCCGGTGATCTGGGCCAGGTCCTTCATGACCGACTCCAGGATCTTCTCGTTCTCCTTGGCCTCGCCGCAGGCAACGTTGATGACAACCTTGTCGAGCTTGGGGATCTGCATGACGCTCTTGTAGCCGAACTTCTTGTTCAGAGCAGGAGCAATCTCATTGATATACTGGTCTTTCAGACGAGCCATTGTTCCTTACTCCTTTCCTTACAGCTCAGCGCCGCACTTCTTGCAGACGCGGACCATCTTGCCGTCCTTTTCCACATGGCCGACGCGGACAGCCTTGCCGCACTTGGGGCAGATGGGCATCACCTTGCAGGCGTACATGGCGCCCTCAGCCTTGACGATGCCGCCCTGCTCGCCCTGACGGCGGGGCTTGACGTGCTTGGTGACCATGTTCTGGCCTTCAACGATGACCTTGCCCTCGGCAGGGCTGACCTGCAGCACCTTGCCGGTGTGGCCCTTGTCCTTGCCGCTGATGATCATGACGTTGTCGCCGGACTTGACATGAAGATTATTCATAGTCTGAATACCTCCCTTACAGCGATTCCGGAGCCAGGCTCAGGATCTTGGTGTAACCGGCATCACGCAGCTCGCGGGCCACCGGTCCAAAGATACGGGTGCCCTTGGGGCTCTTGTCAGCCATGACGATGACGGCGGCGTTCTCATCAAAGCGGATGTAGGACCCGTCGTCGCGGCGCACGCCGTGCTTGCTGCGCACGATGACAGCCTTCACAACGTCGCCCTTCTTCACGGTGCCGCCGGGGGCCGCCTTCTTGACAGAGCAGACCACGACGTCGCCAATATTTGCATATCTCTTGCGGGTACCGCCCAGCACGCGGAAGCACATCAGCTCTTTGGCACCGGTGTTGTCGGCAACTTTGAGATAAGTTTGCATCTGAATCATATCAGACTTCTCCTTTCAAACTGTTCAAAGCAGCGTTGGGCCGAAAAGGCTTACTTCGCCTTCTCGACGATACGGACCAGGCGCCAGCGGACGTCCTTGCTCAGGGGGCGGCACTCCATGATCTCAACACGATCGCCGATGCCGCACTCGTTCTTCTCGTCACGAGCCTTGAACTTGGCGGTACGCTTCAGGATCTTCTTGTACAGGGGGTGCTGCACGCTGTCCTTGACGGCAACCACGATGGTCTTGTCCATCTTGTCGGATACGACCACGCCGACGCGGGTCTTGCGCAGATTACGTTCTTCCATCGTTTGACCTCCTTACTGCTTCTCTGCCAGCACGGTCATCACACGGGCGATGTCGCGCTTGACTGCTTCGATGCGGCCGGGGTTCTCCAGCTGGTTGATGGCATGCTGGAAACGCAGGTTAAACAGCTCGCTCTTCAGGTCTGCCAGCTTGCTGGTCAGCTCTGCGGGCTGCATTTCGCGGAGTTCATTAGCCTTCATTGGTGCCATCCTCCTTCACGGAGTCCTCGCGGACAACAAATTTGCACTTGATGGGCAGCTTGTGCATGGCCAGGCGCAGGGCCTCGCGGGCAGTCGCCTCGTCTACGTCCGCCAGCTCAAACAGCACGCGGCCGGGCTTGACGACAGCCACCCAGTACTCGGGCGAGCCCTTACCGGAGCCCATGCGGGTCTCGGCCGGCTTCTCGGTGACGGGCTTGTCGGGGAAGATCTTGATCCAGACCTTGCCGCCACGCTTGATATAACGGGTCATGGCGACACGGGCGGCCTCGATCTGCGCAGAGGTGATCCAGGCCGGCTCCAGGGCAACAAGGCCGTACTGGCCCTGGCACACCACGTTGCCGCGGGTGGCCTTGCCGGTCATGCGGCCGCGCTGAACGCGGCGGTACTTAACACGCTTAGGCAGTAACATTACTTGTTGCCTCCTTCCTTCTTAGGCGCGGTCTTGGCAGTCTTCGCGCTCTTGAGGACCTCGCCCTTGTAGATCCACACCTTGACGCCGATGCGGCCGTAGGTGGTGGCAGCCTCAGCGAAGCCGTAGTCGATGTCGGCGCGCAGGGTCTGCAGGGGGATGGTGCCCTCGTGGTAGCTCTCGGTGCGGGCGATGTCGGCGCCAGCCAGACGGCCCGAAACCATGGCCTTGATGCCCTTTGCGGGGACGGTGCTGCGGTCGCGGGGGCTCATGGCGTTGCGGATGCACTGCTTCATGGCGCGGCGGAAGGTCACGCGGTTCTCCAGCTGACGGGCGATGTCCTCAGCCACCAGCTGAGCGTTGGTGGAGGGGCTCTTCACCTCGATGACGTTGACCACGACGTTCTTGCCGTACTCCTTGGAGAGCTTGGACTGGAGCGCGACCCGCTCCTCGCCGCCCTTACCGATCACCATGCCGGGCTTGGCGCAGTAGATGTTGACGGTAACGCGGGGGGCGCTGGTGGAAGAATCCACGGTGCGCTCGATCTCGATCTTGGGGACGCCGGCGTCCTTGAGCAGAGCCTTCAGCTCAGTGCGGATCTTGTGATCCTCCACCAGGTTATCGCTGAAGTCCTTCTTGGAAGCAAACCAGCGGCTGTCCCAGTCTTTAATAACGCCGACACGAAGTCCGTGCGGATTAACTTTCTGGCCCATTTGTTTACCTCCTCGCTTACTCTTTCTCTTTCAGAACGACGGTCATGTGGCTGGTGCGCTTCAGGATGCGGTAGCCGCGGCCCTGGGCGCGGGGCATCATCCGCTTCAGCGTGGGGCCGGGGCAGACGTAGCACTCGGCCACATAGAGGTTGTTCTTATCCATATTGAAGTTGTTTTCTGCATTCGCAGCCGCAGACTTCACCAGCTTCAGAAGGGGCTCACAAGCGGCCTTCGGGGTGTACTGCAGGATCGCCATCGCTTCGTCCAGGGGCTTGTTACGGATGAGGTCCATCACGATCGAAACCTTGCGCGGACTAATGCGGGCATAACGAAGAATTGCCCGAGCTTCCATGTTTGTGTTCCTCCTTCACTTACTTAGAATTGCCGGTGTGGCCCTTGAAGGTGCGGGTGGGCACGAACTCACCCAGCTTGTGGCCAACCATATCCTCGGTGACGTAGACAGGCACGTGCTTGCGGCCGTCATGGACGGCGAAGGTGTGGCCCACGAACTCGGGGAAGATGGTGGAGGCCCGGCTCCAGGTCTTGATGACCTGCTTTTTGCCGGAAGCGTTCATCGCTTCCACGCGCTTCATAAGAGCAGGCTGGACGAAAGGTCCCTTCTTAATGCTTCTACCCATGGTCTACACTCCTCTCTTACTTGCCGGCACGCTTCACGATCAGCTTGTCGGAGCGCTTGTGATGCTTGCGGGTCTTGAGGCCCAGTGCGGGCTTGCCCCAGGGGGTCATAGGCCCGGAGTGGCCGATCGGGGCGCGGCCCTCGCCGCCGCCGTGCGGGTGGTCGTTGGGGTTCATGACGGAACCGCGGCTGCCGGGACGGACGCCCATGTGGCGCTTGCGGCCGGCCTTGCCCAGGTTGACGTTCTCGTGGTCAATGTTGGAGACCTGGCCCACAACTGCGGTGCAGCTCAGGGGCACGTTGCGCATCTCGCCGGAGGGCAGACGGATCAGGGCGTAGCCGTTCTCCTTGGCCATCAGCTGGGCCATGTTGCCGGCCGAACGGACCAGCTGGGCGCCGCGGCCGGGGTACAGCTCGATGTTGTGCAGGATGGTACCGACGGGGATGTTCTCAAAGGGCAGGCAGTTGCCGGGCTTGATGTCGGCGGCGGCGCTGCTGATGACGGTGTCGCCCACCTTCAGCCCTTCGGGGCAGATGATATAGCTCTTGACGCCGTCGGCATACTCGATCAGGCAGATGAAAGCGCTGCGGTTGGGATCATACTCGATGGTCTTGACGGTAGCGGGCATATCCACCTTCTGGCGCTTGAAGTCGATGACGCGGTACTTGGTGCGGTTGCCTCCGCCCTGGTGGCGGACGGTGATCTTGCCGGTGTTGTTGCGGCCGCTGTGCTTCTTCATGGGCTCCAGCAGGCTGCGCTCAGGGGCGACCTTGGACAGGACACTGTAGTCCGTGACGGTCATGCCGCGGCGGCCCGGGGTAGTGGGGCCGTATTTCTTGATAGCCATTGCTATTCTCCTTTAACTTATCTCATGAATTATTATCGGGGTCATATCCCCATAGGGCGGCCCTCGGCGGGCCGAAAGGTCATCAGACCATGCTGTTGAAGAACTCGATCTCCTTGGAGTCCTTGGTCAGGGTGACGATGGCCTTCTTGGAAGCGGCGGTGTAGCCGCCGTGCAGGCCCTGGCGGCGGAAACGGCCGCGGACCGAAATGGTGTTCACCTTGGCGACCTTGGTGCCGGGGAACAGGGTCTCGACCGCCTGGGCGATCTCGATCTTGGTGGCGTCGGTGGCAACCTTGAAGGTGTACTTCTTGTCGGCGATGCCAGCCATGGAGTTCTCGGTGATGACCGGCTTCAGGATGATGTCATGTGCGGTTTTCATTAGCCAAGCACCTCCTCGAGCTTCTTCGCTGCGCCCTGGCTGATGATCAGCTTGTCGGCGTTCAGCACGTCATAGGTGTTCACGCTGCCGGCGAAGGTGGTCTTGACGCCCTGGATGTTGGCGGCGCTCTTGACGAAGATGGGGTCGACGGTCTCGTTGACCACCAGGTTCTTCTTGCCGGCGCCGATGGCGTTCAGCATCTCGACCACAGCCTTGGTCTTGTAGCCCTCGACAGCCAGGCTGTCGACCACGATCATGTTGCCGTTGGCGGCCTTGTCGCTCAGCACGCTGAGCAGAGCCAGGCGGCGGACCTTATTGTTGATGTGGTAGCTGTAGCTGCGGGGCTTGGGGCCCAGAGCGACGCCGCCGTGGGTCCACTGCGGAGCGCGGATGGAACCCTGGCGGGCATGGCCGGTGCCCTTCTGGCGCCAGGGCTTCTTGCCGCCGCCCGAGACTTCCTTGCGGATCTTGGTGTTCTGGGTGCCCTGGCGCTGGTTGGCCAGGAAGTTCACGACTGCGATGTGAACAGCCTTTTCGTTCGGGGTAATGCCGAACACGGCGTCGGAAAGCTCGATCTCGCTGACCTTGTTGCCGTTCCGATCGATTACATCAAATTTCATGGTAGCTTTCCTCCTTAGGCCTTCACGCTGTTGGCCAGGGTGACGATGGTGCCCTTGGTACCGGGAACCGCACCCTTGACAGCGATCAGATTGTTCTCGGTGTCAACCTTGACGACCGTCAGGTTCTGCACGGTGACCCGCACAAAGCCCATGTGGCCGGGCAGGCGCTTGCCGGGGTAAACGCGGCTCGGGGTCGAGGTCGAGCCGTTGGAACCGGCGTGCCGTGCGACGGGGCCGGTGCCGTGGCTCTCGCGCAGGCGGTGCTGGCCGTAGCGCTTGATGACGCCCTGGTAGCCCTTGCCCTTGGAGATGCCCGCGACGTCCACCTTGTCGCCGGCGGCGAAGACGTCAGCCTTGATGACATCGCCCACATTCAGGCCGGAGACATCCTCGAGACGGAACTCGCGGAGGGTCTTCTTGGGGGCCACGTTCGCCTTCTTGAAGTGGCCCGCGGCTGCCTTGTTGACCTTCTTGGCGGAAACCTCGCCGAAGCCCAGCTGAACAGCCTGATAGCCGTCGCTCTCGACAGTCTTCTTCTGCACGACGGTGCAGGGGCCTGCCTCGATGACGGTCACAGGGATGACCTTGCCGCTCTCATCGAACAGCTGGGTCATACCGACCTTTTTGCCGATAATGCCTTTAACCATTTTCTTTTCCTCCTGTAAAGGTTATTGGTTGGCGGCGCACGTCACCGCCAACATGACCCCTCGGGAAACGAGGGCATCCTGCAAGCCTTGTTACAGCTTGATCTCGATGTCCACGCCAGCGGGGAGCTGGAGGCTCATCAGGGCCTCCACCGTCTTGTTGGACGGCTTCAGAATGTCGATCAGGCGCTTGTGGGTGCGGCTCTCGAACTGCTCGCGGCTATCCTTGTACTTGTGGGTCGCACGCAGGACGGTGACCACCTCACGGTCGGTGGGCAGGGGGATGGGGCCGGACACGCGGGCGCCGGTGCGCTTTGCGGTCTCGACGATCTTCTCTGCCGCAGCATCGATCAGCTGGACGTCGTAGCTCTGAAGACGGATTCTGATTTTCTCTTTGACTGCCATGTGGCTGTGCCTCCTCAAAATGTTGTGTATGGGCAAGTCGATGAATCACTGCACACTGTTCCGGGTGTCTCACGCCTTCGCATTAGAAAAGCCGGTAAACCGCTGCGCAGTTTTCCCGGAAAGAAATCTAGCAAAGACAAGCGGACATTGGTCCTCATCGCGCCAAAAGCGCGGGGACATATCCCTTCACTGTCAGTAATTCTTTCGCCCGGTTCGTAGATCGGACATACTCCGCGGAAATAACCCGCATCGGCTCACGCCGTGCGGCAACCTCCCGCCTCAACGCATATCGTGGCCTGCACGCTTGTATCGCACAAGCCCTTTGCAGCCGTCAGATATTTTACCATATCCGGCCGTGTTTTGCAAGCCCTTTTTTGAAAAAAATCAAACTTTTTTGCGCAGCGACGCCGATGCGCGTCCGGTGGACGAAGCAGCGAGGCGTCGCTGGCGCCGCACCGCACTTGCCCCCTCCGCCTCGCTGCGCTCGGCACCTCCCCCGCACGCGTGAGAGGTTATAAGGAATGGATTTAGAAATGAAACTTTCCAGTTACTTTTTCAAAATCCATACCGCTGAGGCTCCCACGCGTGCGGGGGAGCTGGCGTGCGAAGCACGACTGAGGGGGAAACCAGTACGGCAGCCCCATGCGCGTGCAGAACTGTGCCGCCACCGAGAGGGTATCCTTATGATACTATAAGTCTTGCCCGCGCGCAAGAGGGCAATTCCACGAAATACACAAAAATGCCGCCCGTTTTTTGTCAGGCGGCACAAAAGTCATTTCTTTTTCAGTTTTTCGGCCAGGGCCGGGTCAGGGGTGATGTACGCTGTCTCGTACTTATCGTACAAAACCATGCCGGGCTTGAGGCCGGCGGTCTTGCGGATGTTCCGCACCTCGGTATAATCCACCGCCACCTTGACCCCTTTGGCCTGGCTGGAATGCAGCACCGCCAGCTGGGCGGCCTCCTCGCGGGTGCGGTCGGGGATCTCCCGCCCCTCGCTCATCACCACGGTGTGGCTGCCGGGGGCGTTTTTGGTGTGGAACCACAGGTCCTTGCCCCGGGCGGTGTGCAGGGTCAGCCGCTCGTTCTGCAGGTTGTTGCGCCCCACCAGGATCTCGAACCCGTCCGAGGAGAGGTAACGGTAGAAGTCGGCCGGCTTCTGCTTGCGGTCCCGGGGCTTGTAGTATTTCAGATAGCCCTGGCTTTTCAGCTCGGCCCGGATCTCGTTCAGGGCCGCCTCGCCGGGGGCGCTCTCCACCTCGTAGAGGACGGTTTCGAGGTAGGCGATCTCCTTTTCCCCCTCCTCCAGCAGACCGGCCAGCATCCGGGCGGCGGTCTGCTTTTTCTTGTAGCTCTTAAAGTAGTTCTGGGCGTTCTGGCTGGGGGTGTAGCGGGCGTCGAGGGGGATGGTCACCTCTCTGCCCTCGTCGTACCAGTTGGGGACGGTGATGCTCTTCATCCCCTTTTCGGCCTGGTAGAGGTTGGCCGAGAGCAGTTCGCCGTACAGGCGCAGCTGCTCGCTCTTTTCGCTGGCGGCCAGCTCTTCCCGGCGGGCGGCCTGCTTGCGGACGGCCCGCTCGTACATATTGTGCACCGCCTTGTGCAGTTCCTTGCTCTTGGTCCGCAGCCGCTCGGCGCGGTCCTTTTCGGCGTAGTACCCCTCCAGCATCTCGCAGAAGGAGGGCCACTCCCGAATCTCGTACCCGCCGCCGTACTGCTGCGGCCGGAAGAAGGTGAACTCCACCGGCTTGCCCTCGGGGCTCACCACGCTGCAGGGGCAGCCCCCGGCGGCGTGCTCAGCCTTCAGCGCTTCGATGGCGTCCAGCAGGCGGCGCTTGCCGGCCTCGTCCAGCTCGCAGGCTGCCTGTTCTTCGGGGCCGAAGGCCCGCCAGGCCGCTTCCCGGCAGACCACCGGCCCCACCCCCGCCACCGTCCGGCTGAGGGCGGCGGCCACCGGCAGTTCCTTCTGGCAGGCGGCCGCCACAATGGAGGCGGCGCTGGCCGCCAGAAAGTCGGGCCGGGCGGGCTTGGGCGGGATGGTGTAGGCCAGCCCCGGCAGCAGCTGCCGGATCTCGCTGTCCTCAAAATCCACCCGCTTGAGGGCGTCGATGATCTTCCCGTTCTGGACCAGCACCAGGTTGGAGTACCGGCCCATCAGCTCGGCGCAGAGGGTGTTGGTGACCAGGTCCCCCATCTCGTTGGTGCAGAGGAAGTCAAAATAGACGATCCGGTCCCCCGGCTCCATCCGCACGGCGATCAGCCGGCCGCCGGTCAGATGCTTGCGCATCAGCATACAGAAGGAGGGCGGGGTCTCGGGGTTCTCAAAGGTCTCGCCGGTCAGGCAGACCCGGGCCGACCCGCTGCGGGCCGACAGCAGCAGGCTGTAGGTGTCGGTGCGGGTGCGCAGGGTGATGACCAGCTCGTCCCGGGTGGGCTCAAATATTTTTGCGATCTTGGCGTCGGTCACGATGCGGCCCAGTTCGGCCGCCGTCAGCGCCAGGGTAGCGGCATCCAGTGCCATAAGCATCCCCCTTTATAAATAGGTAAACGGGTCCCGGTTTTCCCGGCTGGCAAAGACGGCAAGGCCCGGCACTTCGTCCTGCAGCCGGGCGGCCAGGGCGGCGGCCGCCGGGTATTCGGTGGCGTAGTGGCCGGCGGCGACAAGACCCAGCCCCAGCCGGGCCGCGTCGATGGCGGCGTGGTGGCTCGCCTCGCCGGTCAGCAGGCAGTCGGCGCCGGCGGCAAGGGCCTCGGCAAAGAGGCTGCCCCCCGACCCGCTGATGACGGCCAGCCGCCGGACCGGGCGGCCGTTGTCGGCATACTTGACCTGCACGGCCGGCCCCGCCAGCGGCGGCACGCAGAAAGCGCCCAGGCGCTCCTGCGCCAGGGCAGCCAGGGCGGGGACGGTGACCGGGTCGACCGCGCCCACCCGGCCGCAGCCGCCCGCAAAGGGCGCGGCCTCCCGCATCCCGAACAGGTCGGCCAGGATATCGTTGACGCCCCCCTCGGCCGCGTCGAAATTGGTGTGCATACAGATGGCCGAAATGCCCGCCTCGGCCAGCAGGAAGGGCACGTCCCTCCGGTCCATCCGCTTGAGCGGCGAGAAGATGACCGGGTGATGGGCCACAATCACCCCGCAGCCGAGGGCTTTGGCCTCCTCCACCACCGCGGGGGTGATGTCCAGGGCGGTGAGGGCGCGGGCGGCCGGCTTGCCGCAGTCGACCAGCAGGCCGGGGTTGTCCCAGCTTTCGGCCAGTTCGGGCGGGGCGATGCGGGCCATCGCCTCGTAAATGGTCTGGATGGCGACCGGTTCCATACTGTTTAACCTCCTAACAATGCGTCGATCTCGCGGGCGTCGGGGCTGCCGTCCGGGATGCCCCGGCGGAGCTTTTGCAGCTTTTCCCGCTGTTTGGCGGCGTAGCCGGCCGCGCCGGGCCACTCCCCCGTTTGGCCGCAGAGGGCCTCAGCCCAGGTCAGGGCGCGGCGCTGCCCGTCGTATTCGGCGGCCATCACGGCGTACCAGCGGCCGGCCGCCTCGACCGGGCGGTCGCAGACCAGCCGGAACCCATGCCCCGCCAGCCAGCGGCGCAGCTCGTCGTGGCGGGTGGCGGGGATCAGCACCAGCCGCGGCCCATCGGGGGCAAAGACCCAGGGCGCGGCCTCCAGCATCTGCCAGGCCGTCTGGGCCGACACCCCCGCGATGACGATGGTGCCCACCTCCCCCGCAGACAGCACAGAAAGACCGTCGCCGAGCCGCAGCTCGACGCGGTCTTGACAGCCGGCGGCTTCCACCGTCCGGCGCGCTTTGTCCAGGGGGTCGGGGCGCAGGTCGGAGCCGATCACCTTGGGGTACAGCCCCGAACAGGCCAGGGCGGCGGTCAGCTTGCCGTGGTCGCAGCCGATGTCCGCCACCGGCAGCCCGGGGCGGACCAGGGCAGCCGCCGCAGCCAGCCGCGCGTCCAGGGTGACAGGCATATCAGGCCCCGGCCTTGGACGCCAGATGGGCGTTCAGCTTCTGGATCAGGGCGTCGCAGTCCACGCCGTGGACGGCGCAGGCTTCCTCGATGCTCTCCCCGCGGGAAGCCGGGCAGCCCAGGCAGTGCATCCCGATCTCCAAAAAGTAGGGGGCGGTGTCGCCGTCCAGGTCCAGGATATCCCCGATGATGGTCTGGCGGGTGACCTGGAAGGGCTCGTTCGAGTGGTTCTTGCGGATGGAATTGAAAATATCAAACATGACGTTCATCCTTTCATCTGACTGGTATCGGCCTGCTGCCTCTATCATACCCCAAAACCATGTTTCTTTGCAAGTGAGCCGGTCACAAAAAGAGCTCCCGCCGTGTGACCGGCAGGAGCCCTTCTCGTTTACAACTTAGTTCTGCTTGATCCGAGCAAAGCAGTCGGAGCAGTAGACGGGGCGGTCCTCACGGGGCTGGAAGGGAACCTTGCAGGCCTTGCCGCAGGAGGCGCAGACGGCGTCGTACATCTTGCGCTCACCGGTGCTGGCAGGACGGGCGCCGTTCTTGCGGGCGTCACGGCAAGCCTTGCAGCGCTGGGGCTGGTTCTCAAAGCCGCGGGATGCGTAGAACTCCTGCTCGCCGGCAGTCCAAACAAACTCCTTGCCGCAGTCCTTGCAAACTAAAGTCTTGTCTTCGAACATTGTGGTATCTCCTCTTGTTTTGTTCTTGCCCGCGGAAGGATTAGAACTACACCTTGGTTTTGGGGCGCCGATCGTAAGCTGCCAGGGGCTTGAAGCATGATGTCATCCTCAGAGCCGAGGACTTCCTTATTGTACCCCGGTTTGCCTGTTTTGTCAACTGAAAAACAGAGGCAGGCCGCGCAAATTCGATTTCCGGCCGGATAAGACATACTTTTCCGCCCGCCGGCCGGCCTTTTCCGGGGCGCAGAAAGGGCCGCGCACCCTCGGTACGGATGCGCGGCCCTACTGCCAGTCGGAATCAGGCGGCTCAGGCGTTTGCCTTGTCGATCACTTCTTCGGTGTCGCGGGCGATCATCAGCTCCTCGTTGGTGGCGATGATGAGGGTGCGGACCTTGGCGCCCCAGGCGGTGATCTCGCAGATATCGCCCTGGGGAGCGCGGTTCTTGTCGGTGTCGATGCGGATGCCCAGCCAGTCCATGTGGTGGCAGATCTTGGCGCGGATGACGTCGTCATGCTCGCCGATGCCGCCGGTAAAGACCAGGGCGTCCACGCCGCCCATGGCGGCGATGTAGCTGCCCACCACCTTCTTGATCTGGTAGGTCAGCATGTCGATGGCCAGCTGCGCGCGGTTGTTGCCTTCGCGGGCGGCCTTCTCGACGTCGCGCATATCGCTGGAAACGCCCGAGATGCCCAGCAGGCCGGACTTCTTGTTCAGGATCTGGTCCAGCTCATGGCCGGTGATGTCCAGAGTATACTTCAGGTAGTTGACCACAGAGGGGTCGAGGTCGCCGCAGCGGGTGCCCATCATCAGGCCGGCCAGCGGGGTCATGCCCATCGAGGTATCCACCACGCGGCCCTGGTCGACGGCGGCGATGGAGGAGCCGTTGCCCAGGTGGCAGGTGATGATCTTCAGGCGGGACAGGGGCTCCTCGATGTACTCGGCGGCCTTGCGGCTGACGAACTTGTGGCTGGTGCCGTGGAAGCCGTAGCGGCGGACGCCGTACTTCTCATAGTACTCGTAGGGGATGGCGTACATGTAAGCCTTGGGCGGCATGGTGCTGTGGAACGCGGTGTCGAACACAGCCACCTGCGGCACTTCGGGGCCAAAGACCTTGCGGGCGGTCTCGATGCCCAGGATGCCGGCGGGGTTGTGCAGGGGCGCCAGCGGGCTCAGCTCCCGCAGCGCGGCGACGACGTCGTCGGTGATGATGCAGCTGGACTGGAACTTCTCGCCGCCGTGGACGATGCGGTGGCCGATGGCGTCGATCTCGCTGACGCTCTCGATGCACTTGCCGGCGCCGGTGGTCATCTTCTTGATCAGCTCATGGAACGCCTCGGTGTGGGTGGGGAAAATCGCAGGGGTGGTCGCCTTGCTGCCGTTGGCATCGTGGGTGATGGTGCTGCTCTCCATGCCGATGCGCTCGCACAGGCCCTTGCAGAGCACCTTCTCGCCTTCCATATCGATCAGCTGATACTTCAGGGAAGAAGAACCGCAGTTGATAACCAGAACTTTCATCTTCTCGTTGCCTCCTGTTTGATCCGATCCACCGGCGGTGGCCCGCCCTGTGGAATTCTTACAAAGAAAACGCCCAGAGTTTGTACGGTCGCACAAAATTCAGCCCGCAGGACTGAAAGCTGCCCTCCTGCAAACAGTTGCGTCCTATTCATTTACATTATATAATAGAGTCAGGCTCTTTTCAAGAGAAAATGGGCAAAAAGGCAAAAACTTGTGTACAACGCGCCAATGCGCAGGGAGAATTTATGAAGTTTGCCGGTATCATCGCCGAATACGACCCGTTCCACAGCGGGCACGCCTGGCAGCTGCAGGCGGCCCGCAGGATGGGGGCCGGGACGGTCGCTGTCGCCCTCAGCTGCGGGCTGACCCAGCGGGGCGCGCCGCCCCTGCTGCCCGAGGGGGTGCGGGCCGCCGCCGCCCTCGACGCCGGGGCCGGGCTGGTCTTTGCGCTGCCCGCCCCCTGGGCCATGTCGGGGGCCGAGAGCTTTGCCCGGGCGGGGGTGGCCTTGCTGGCGGCGGCCGGGTGCGACGCGCTGGTCTTTGGGGCCGAGGACCCCGACCTCGCCCGCCTGACCGCCGTGGCCCGGGTGCTGGCCTCGCCGGACTACCGCGCCGCCCTGCAGGGGCAGCTGGCCGCCGGGGCCCGCAACTTTGCCGCCGCCCGGCAGGCCGCCGTCCGGCAGGCCGCCCCCGGCGCGCACCTCGACCAACTGCTGGACAAGCCCAACAACAACCTCGCGGTCGAGTACTGCAAGGCTATCCTCGAGCTGGACACCGGACTGACCCCCGTCCCCCTGCCCCGGCAGGGCGCCAATCACGGCGACCCCGAGGCCGCCGGCCGCTACGCCAGCGCCAGCGCCCTGCGGGCCCTGTGGCACCGGGAGGGCCCCGGGGCCCTGGCCCCCTACGTCCCGGCCGCCGCCCTTGCGCGGTACCGGGCGGCCTTTGCCGCCGGGGAGTACACCGACCCCCGGGCCGTCAGCCTGGCGGCCCTGTCCCGGCTGCGGGCGCGGGCCGGCGCCGGCGGCTTTGCCGGGGCGCGAGGCATCGCCGAGGGCCTTGAACACCGGCTGGACGCCTGCGTCCGGCAGGCCGTCACCTTGGACGGCCTCTGCGACGCTTTGACCACCGTCCGCTACCCGCGGGCCCGGATGCGCCGTCTGGCCATGGACGCCGCCCTCGGCTACGGCGGCCCCGGTCCCGGCTGGCTGACCCTGCCCGGCCTGCCGCCCTATCTCCACCTGCTGGCCGCCCGCCGGGAGGCCCTGCCTCTGCTGGCCGGGGCAAAGCTGCCGGTCTCCCCTTCCCTGGCCAAACTCGCCCGCGAAAACGACCTCTGCGCCCGCGCCGCCGCGGCCCAGGCCGCCGCATCCGACTTTGCGGCCCTCTGCCGCCGGGCTCCCGGCCCCATGGGCTCGGCCTATACCGCGCCCTTTGTCAAACGATAAGGAGGAACTGCCATGCCCCGCGATTACGGTTACTTTGGCAAAGGCCCCGCCGGCTACGCCCACTACATGACCGCCTTCAAACGGAATCAGGGAGGCGGAGGCGGAAACGGCGGCTGCAACGGCGGCTGTTTTCTCCTGCTGCTGGGCGCGGTGGTGGTGCTGGCCGTCATCGAAGTGCTGGTCACGTCGTGAGAAAAAAGCCCGCCTCCGCCCGTCCGGAAAGGTGGACATGGGCGGAAACAAAAAGCCGTCCGGAAAGGTATACCATGCCAGACGGCAAAAAAGAAAGGTTCATCACTATGCGCATCAGAAAATGCCTTTCTCTCGCCCTGGCGGCGGCGCTGGTCACTGTCATGCTGACCGGCTGCCCGTGGGACGCCGGGGACGAAACCGGCGGCGATTCGTCCAGTTCAAGCAGTTCTTCCAGCTCCGGCAGCCGGCCCAGTTACGATGAGGACGAGTGGGTCCAACCCGAGATGTACACCGTCACGCTAGAAACCGGTCCGAACGGCACGGCGGCGGTCAGCACAAACCGCGTGGAAGAGGGCGGCCTTGTTTTCATCACGGCGCAGCCGGATGACGGCTATCAAGTGGAGGCAGTCACCGCCAACGGCAAGCCCCTGACCGCCGGCCGGGAGGGCATCTACGCCATCTTCAACATCACCGAAGACCAGAACATCACCGTCACCTTTGCCAAAAAAGGCATCGTGACGGCCGAGGACAGAGCGCTCGTCCGGCAGAAGCTCGACGAGCTTTTGGAGAGCGAGGAGCTGCAGGGATACGAGATCCAACCCTTTGCCTTGAACGACAAAGACGCGGCGTTCTTGGAAGATTGGTATCGCGAAA
>DXHQ01000023.1 GCA_019113345.1 Candidatus Faecalibacterium intestinigallinarum | reverse complement strand
CTGCGCGCAGAAATGGGTTCCCCCTGGAGCGTGTCGCTTTTGCGACACGCTAAACCCCCGTCCGCCGGACGGAGGCGCGATTGTTTATCAGAACGGCCGGTAGAAGAACCACCGGTTGCCGCAGCAGCAGTTGCACAGCAGGTTGAGCAGGATCATGGACCAGCACCACCGCATGATGCCCCCGCCGCCGGTCGAATAGGTGGTCTGGGCGCGATAGGCCTGGCCGGGGTTCTGCATCCGGTTCAGGTTGGCGCGGTACTCGGTGTTGTTGGGGTCCAGCTGGACGGCCCGGCGGGCGTCCTGCATGGCGTCGATCTCCCGGCCCAGACCCTCGTTGGCCAGGCTGGACAGATAGTACCACCGGGCATTGCGGGTGCGCTGGGCGTCCAGGACGCGGCGCGCCTCGGCGTAGCGGCCATTTATAATGTAGTTGCGGGCCGCCTGCATCTCGACGGGGTCGGCATTGGAGGCGCTGGGCCCCCGCTGCTGGCCGTAGCCGCCGTAGTCATAGCCGCCAAACCCGAACCCGAAGGGGTCGAAGCCGTAAAAGCCGCCGTAACTGCCCTGTCCGCCCTGGCTGTAGCCGCTCTGCTGGTAGCTCTGCTGGCTGTAGCCGCCGTAGCCCTGCTGGCCATAGCCGCCCGCGCCGGGCTGGGGGCCGGTGTCGCCCTTCATGATGGCGTCGTAGGCCGCCTGCACCTCCTTGAAGTGCTCCTCGGCGGTCGGGTCGTTGGGGTTCAGGTCAGGGTGCCAGCGCTTGCACTTGGCGCGGTAGGCCTTTTTGATCTCTTCCTCGCTGGCACCCCGCTGGATGCCCAGGACCTCATAGGGATCTCTCATTCAAACGTTTCCTCACAACTCTATCTTGGGCGGGGACTGCGCCCCCGATGGCTCACAAATCGAAACTATTCTAGCGTATCGAAGCTCAAAAAGCAAGCCCCCGGCCCCATTTCAGGGCTCCCGGGGCTGTTTTTTCCGGTTTTTTGCGTGGTATTTGAGCCAGATGCCGGAATAGAGGATGTTTTCCAGCAGGTCGGCGTCCTCGACGCAGGGCAGCCGCCGGAAGGCGGCCGCCGCCTGGGCCAGCAGCAGCTCAAAGATCTCCCGCATCTGCGCCTCGTAATCGGGCGAGGCCGAAAGGCTCTTGAGGGGGTTGTAAGCCCCCCGGCGCTTGTCCCGCTCCAGATCGTCCCAGGCGTCAAGGAGATAGATATACTTGCCGATGGACGCGCCGATGGCGCGCAGTTCGCCCGACCACCGGTCCTGCTTATAGTCGAACAGCTCGGCCATCAGCCCGCCGAAGCTGCCGGCCACCAGGTCGAGGTCCTCGCAGCCGGCGGCCTCGTATTCCGCCAGCTGCCCAAGCCCCGCGGTGATGGCCCGGCACTGCCGGGGCCAGCGGGCTTCGGCCGCGCGGCGGTGCTCGGCCAGCAGCTTCATATAGCCCAGGCCCAGCGGGCTGCGGTCGTCCTCCCACTTGTCCCTGGCGCTGTAGTAGTGCAGGGCCAGCCCGATGTCGGCGCAGTAGTCGGTCGGGCCGCTGTACCGCCAGTCGATGGGCCGGATGAGGTGGACCGGACAGCGCCCGCTCTCGGTGACGGCGGGCGTCTCGCCCTCGTACAGGCTGCACAGCAGCAGGTTCAAAAAGGTCAGGTCGTAGCTGAGGGTCAGCCGCCCGGCCATCCCGTGCAGGGCCGACGCCCGGCGGCAGAGCCCGCAGTAGGCGGTGCGGTAGCGCCAGCGGGCTTCCGGGGTCATGGCCTGCTGGTCGGGAATGATATAGCCGAACATCTCAGCTCTTTTTGATGAACTGGGTGCCGCACCGCGGGCAGGAGATCTCGATCCGGCCGCGGCCCTTCGGCACCCGCAGCAGCTGCCGGCACTTGGGGCAGCGGTAATAGCGGTAGGTCTTGCGGTCGGCCCAGCGCCGCCTGACCCCCTTCCACTTGCCCGTAAGGCGCTCCTGGAAGGAGTAGAACTTATAGTTCTCCTCGGTGCGGCGGGAGATGTTCCGGCTGAAGGTGCGGAAATAGCAGTAGATCAGCGCGGCCAGGCCCAGCCAGGTGAAGAGGCCCAGCCTTGTCACCAGACTGATCAGCAGCAGTACCACCGCCAGAATGCTGAGGAACTGGTTCAAAGCGTCGGTGCCGTACCGCCCCGCCATGAACCGACGGAATTTTTCACGCATAAGTAAAATACCCCCTGTAAAGGCCCTCCCGCTTTGGCAGGCAGGAGGGCGGAGTGTGAAATGCTGTTGGATACAGTATGCCAAAAGGAAATGATAAAAGTTTGAACAGACTGCAACGCAACCGTAAAAAGGGCGGAAAAATCAGTTTTCCCGCCGGCGGATGATGACCGACGCCTCGGTGTCGAGGGCGCCTTCCATCCGGCAGCGGAGGGTGGCCCGGCCGGCCACTCCCTCGGTGGCGAGGTAGGTCCCGGCCATGCCGCCCCGCAGGGGGACAACCGCGGGCCCGATCAGGTGGGCGGGGCCCTCCACCGACAGCCGCACCGCCTCGCTGCAGTAGGGCAGCAGGCGGCCGTTCTGGTCGATGGCCCGCAGGCTGACGGCGGCGCAGTCCCAGGCGGGGCCGTCGGTCAGGATGGCGTTGCGGACGGTGCACTCCAGCCGCACCCGCTGGGCCGGCTCCTGTACCACGGTGCGGACGACGCGCTCCCGCCAGACCGCCTCGAACCGGAAAACGCCCGGCGGGCCGCCCAGCACCCCGATATAGGTGCGGTACAGCCGGATGACGGTGGCCTCGTTCATCCGCAGGGTGCGCATCAGCCGGGTCAGCCGGGCGCGCAGCAGGGGAGAGGGGGCCCCGGGGTCCCGCCGCAGGGCGTTGAGGCAGGCGGCCAGCTGCACCGCCTCGCCGTGGGCGATGCCCTCGTATTTTTCCAGCAGCGGGCCGACAAAGTCGTCGATCTGGATGGGCGGGTGGGCCAGCGCGGCAAACCGGCCCTGCCGGTCGGGGGTAAAGACGGCGATCAGGTCCCCGTCGCGGTACATCCGCACCGCGTCGGCGTTGGTAAAGGCCCAGCACCCGCCCGGGTAGCCGGCCGGCATATCCCCAAAAGCCGCCGCCGGCGAGACCTCCAGCACAATGTCGGAGGGGACCCGCGGGGTCTTCTGGCTGGCAAAGACGGCCGCCGCCAGCTTTTCGTTGCGGAACAGGTCCAGCACCCCCTGGTAGCAGACCCGGTCCCCGCTGCCATAGGCGGGGTGGACGTTGTAGTCGGTCATGCACCAGCCAAAGCTGCCGGCCACTCCCTGCTGGGCGGCCGCGTCGTTGAGGACGGCGGCGTAGCGCAGCGCCTGGCTCAGCCGGGCGGCGGCGCTGTCAAAGCTCTTGGCAGGGTACATCATCCCGCCGTACCCGCTGATGAGGTAGCCTTTGCGCAGGTCGGGGGTGACGCTGGCTTTGGGCAGGCAGCCGGCCCCGGCGCCCGCCCCTGCAAAGGAAAAGTCGTCGTAGGCGTAGACGTCTTCCAGCAGCTGGCTCTTTTTGGCGCGGCGGCTGCCGCCGGTGGGCCGGGTGGGGTCCAGCCGGCGGGCGGCCTCGTTGGTCTTTTTGTAAAAGTCGCTGTCGTCGGCGCTGCCCGGCACCCGCACCCCCCACAAAAAGACGCTGGGGTGGTTGCGGCACTGGCAGACCATCTCGCGGCAGTTCTGCAGCGCCTGGGCTTTCCAGGCCGGGCCGCCGATCGAGCGCTGGCCCGGCATCTCGACAAAGACGAGCAGCCCTGCCTCGTCGCAGGCGTCGAGGAAGGCCGGGCTGGGCGGGCAGCAGCAGCGCACCGCGTTGCAGCCCAGCTCTTTTTTCAGGATCTGGGCGTCCAGCCGCTGGAGGCTGTCCGGCATGGCGTAGCCCTGGTAGGGCCAGCTCTGGTGCCGCACCAGCCCCCGCAGCTCGGTGCGGACCCCGTTCAGGTAGAGCCCCCCGGCCACAAACTGGATGGTGCGGAAGCCGAAGCGGATCACCTTCTGGTCCAGCACCCGGTCGGGCAGGCCGCCGGTGCCGGGCCGGATCAGCCGGACGGTCAGGGTGTAGAGGGTGGGGTGCTCGCAGCTCCAGGGCTGCACCCCATTCAGGGTGCCGCTGATGGGCAGCGACAGTTCCCCCACATAGGCGGCCCGCCGGCCCGAGGGGGCACGGATCTCGGCTTCGAGGGCGCAGCCCACCGTCTCGCCTTCGGCGGCGGAGTAGATGCGGAAGGCCCCGTCCGTCCCCGCCTGGATAAAGACGTCCCGCAGCCAGGCGTTCTCCTTGACCCCCAGATAGACCCCGCGGTAAAGCCCGCCGTAGGTCAGCGTCTCGGTCTGGCCGCCGAAGGGGGGGATGTCCAGCGTTTCGCGGCTGTCGCAGCGGACGGCCAGGACGTTCTCTTTCCCCAGCCGGACCGCGCCGGTCAGATTGACGGTGAAGGCGGTGTATCCGCAGGCGTGGTGGCCCACCCGCTGCCCGTTGCAGTAGACGGCGGCCTCGTGGGCCGCCGCCCCGAAGGTCAGCAGCAGGGTGCGGCCCTCCCAGCTTTTGGGCGCGGTAAAGACGCGCCGGTAACCGCTGACCAGCTGGTAATCGTTTTCGTTGCAGTAGTTGAAGGGCAGCGTTTTGACGGTGTGGGGCAGCCGGACCGGCGTAAGAGCGGGGTCGCTGCAATCGGCCTCCAGCAGGGCCGGGGTGAACTGCGGGGTGAAAAACCAGCCGTCGTTCCAGTCGAAATGTTCGGTGCGTTCCATCAGGCGTTTACTCCTCTGTTCCGGGCAGGACCGGATTTTGCATAGGAAATCAACTTAATAGTAGCACAAAGATGTGAACGAATAAAGAATCCAAACGGCCCATCCGTAAAATTTTTGGCGAAAACGGGGACAAATGCCGCCGCCCGCCCCGCGAGGCTTGACAACCGGCCCCGGCTCTGCAATAATGAAAAGAACAACGTGCCAATTGCACAACGGACGAAGAAGGGAGCGGATACAGATGCGCGTGATCGCAGGCGAAGCCCGGGGCCGCCGGTTGGAGGCGCTGCCCGGCACAGACATCACCCGCCCGACCCTCGACCAGGTCAAGGAGGCGATGTTCAGCATCGTGCAGTTCGACCTGCCGGGGGCCCGGGTGCTGGACCTTTTTGCCGGCAGCGGGCAGCTTGGCATCGAGGCGCTGAGCCGCGGCGCGGCGCGGTGCGTCTTTCTGGACCAGAACCGGGAGGCCGCCGCCGTCGTGATGCGCAACTGCAAGGCCTGCGGCCTGTTTGACCGCAGCCGGGTCAGCGTGGGGGAGGCCGCGCGCTGGCTGTCGGCCTGCCGCGAGCAGTTCGATCTGGTGCTGCTGGACCCGCCCTTCCACCAGGGAATGCTGGAGGAAATTCTGCCGGCGGTGGAAAAGGTGGTCGCGCCCGGCGGCATCGTCCTGTGCGAGAGCGAGGCAAAGCTGATCCTGCCCGCCGAGGTGGGCAGCCTTGTGCTGCGCAAGCAGTACCGGTATGGCCGCGTATTGCTGTGGCGGTACACAAAGCCCCGCCCCGGCGAAGCAGAAGGGGGAGACAGCGTATGAATGTGAATGAACTGTTGGATACCATCGAGGACGCTCTGGCCGAGAGCGCCAATATGCCCCTGTCGGGCGGCAAGCGGATCGTGGATGTGGACCAGATCCAGGATTACCTGGACGAGATCCGCGCCAACCTCCCCGGCGAGCTGCGCCAGGCCCAGGCCATCGTCAACGACCGGGCCCAGATCGTCGATTCGGCCAACGCCCAGGCCAAGGCCATCATCCGACAGGCCGAGGAGCGGGCCCGCGTTCTGGTCAGCGAGTCGGAGATCGTCAAGAGCGCGCAGCAGCGCGCCGCCGAGATCATGGCGCAGGCCCAGGCCGAGAGCCGCACCCTCCGGCAGACCACCGCCGACTACTGCGACAATATGCTCAAGACCACCGAGGAGACCATGATCGCCAATGCCTCCCAGGTCAAGAACGTCCGCGCCAGCCTGCGCCAGCCGCCCAAAAAACAGCAGTAAACCAGATGGCCCCGCCCTGCGCCCTGCCGGCGCAGGGCTGAGCGTGTCGCAAAAGCGACACGCTTTAGGGGGGACCCATTTCTGCGCGCATACGCGCGGCAGAAATTCCTCCCCCCTAATATTCCCCCGGGGACAAAATTCAGCGCAGAACCGCGCACGCGCCGCAAGGCGGCTCGCACACTCTCTGCGCTGAATTTCCCTGTATGTGTCCCACCTGTCCGCACATGTCGGCCGGGTGGGACTTTTTTGTTTGTTTGGACAGGGTGCGGAAAATTGGTGGAAAAAGTCGGGCGAAAACTATTGCATTCACCGGTCCGATTTGTTACAATATCCTTATCAGTGGAGTAAAGTAGGGAGAAGTGGGGAACGCGCCCACCCTACACCACAAAAAGGGGGCGGTCAGGGTGTTCTTTGGACGGTACGACTGTGTCCTGGACGCCAAGGGCCGCCTCAACTTCCCGGCCAGGTTCCGGGAGGGGATGGGCGAGAGCTTCGTGGTGATGGAATGGCTGGACCAGTGCCTGTTCGTGCTGCCGATGGCCGAGGTGGAACGGATCTCGGAGCGGCTGGGCGCCGACGAGCTGATGGACAGCTGGGAGATCACCGGCGATTTGTTCAGCACCGCCTGCGAGGTGACGCCGGACAAGCAGGGGCGGATCCTGCTGCCGGCCAGCCTGCGGGCCTACGCCGGTCTGGACCGGACGGTGGCCGTCATCGGCAACCGCAACCACGCCGAGATCTGGGACGCCGCCCGCTGGGACGCCCGCCGGGCCGCCGTCACCAACGAGCAGCGGGCCGCCCGCCTGCGCGAGCTGCACATTTGATGTTTTTTCAGGAAAGGAGGCGGGCCCCATGCACGACGAAACACAGCAGAACTTTGAGCCGGCCTCCTTTGCGCACGTCCCGGTCCTTCTGGAAGAGTGCCTCGAAGGGCTGGCCATCCGCCCCGACGGGGTCTACCTGGACGGCACCGCCGGGGGCGCGGGCCACTCCCGCGCCATTGCCAGCCGGCTGGACAAAGCGGCCGGCGGCCGGCTGATTGCCCTGGACCAGGACCCCGACGCGGTGCAGACCGCCCGCGCGCGGCTGGCCGGGCTGCCTGCCGAGGTCATCCAGACCAATTTCCGCTATGCGGCCGACGCCCTTGCCTCGGCGGGGGTGGAGGGCATCGACGGGGCGCTGCTGGATCTGGGGGTGTCCAGCCATCAGCTGGACGACGCCGAACGCGGCTTTTCCTACCGGGCCGACGCCCCGCTGGATATGCGGATGAGCCAGGAGGGGACAACCGCCGCCGACCTGGTCAACACCCTGGACCGGGAAGAGCTGGCCCGCATCCTGCGGGACTACGGCGAGGAGCCCTACGCCTGGCAGATCGCCGGCAAGATCGTCGAGGCGCGCCAGACTGCCCCCATCGAGACCACCCTGCAGCTGGCCGCGCTGGTGGCTTCGGCCATGCCGCCGGCCGTCCGCCGCAAGGACAAGAACCCCGCCCGGCGCAGTTTTCAGGCCCTGCGCATTGCGGTCAACCACGAGCTGGACGCGCTGGACGAGGGGCTGGACGCCATCTTTGCCGTGCTGCGGCCGGGCGGACGGCTCTGCGTCATCACCTTCCACTCGCTGGAGGACAGGCTGGTGAAAAACAAATTCCGCCGGTGGGCCACCGCCTGCACCTGCCCGCCCGAGTTCCCCGTCTGCGTCTGCGGCGGCAGGGCCAGGGCAAAGCTGATCACCCGCAAACCCATTGAGGCAAAACCCGGCGAGCTGGCCGATAACCGGCGCAGCCGCTCGGCCCGCCTGCGGGTCCTTGAAAAATTGTGAGCACGCCCCCCACACAGGGCGCGCGGTAAAGAGGAGAGATACAGATCATGGGTCAGCCTGCATATGATTACAACTACAACGGCATCACCTTAGGACAGGCAGTCCGCCGCCCGGCCCCCCAGCCCGAGCGGCGGCCGGACCTGCGGGTCGAGCAGGGCGGCAAGGCCGCCATCTCGCCCCTGCGCGCCATGATGCAGCACGGCGTGCAGATCCTTGCGCTGGGGCTTCTGGCAGGGCTGTCGGTGGCGCTGCTGTTCAGCGAAGCCCGCATCGTCGAGCTGAGCGGGGAGATCCGCGAGGCGAAGGCATCCCTTGTCTCGGCCCAGAGCCAGAACGATTACTACACCACCACCCTCAACGTCCAGTCCAGCATCTCCAACGTCGAGAACGTCGCCGGCCGTCTGGGCCTGATGAAGATCGACGACAGCCAGATCACCTACATCCGTCTGGACGACCAGAGCGTCCTCACCCGCCGGGAGTCGGCGGTGGAAAAGTGGACCGATACCCTGCAGGCCGGCGTTTCGTCCCTGCTGCGGACCATCGACCCGCCGGCGGACGCCGAATAAACCAACCATAACCCGGGGAAGCGTGCGGCTGCGCACGCTTTTTCGGTTTCTGACCCCTCCCGCACCGGCGGGGCGGTCAGGCAGGAGAAGCGCATGAAAGAAGCATCCAACAGGCGCCGGCGGGGGTACGAGCTCCGCCGGGACCCCGAATCGGCCCCCATCCCCCGCAGGACCCGCCAGTGGGGGCTGGGCATTTCCATCGGCGTGGTGCTGCTGGCCACCGCCATCGTGGTGGGCAGCCTTTACAATATCCAGATCCGCAACGGCGAGATGTACAGCCGCTATGCCAGCGACCAGCAGCTGCTGGATACCTCCATCCAGGCCACCCGGGGCGAGATCTACGACGCCACCGGCAAGGTGCTGGCCTCCACCAGCGTGGTGTGGGATATCTGGTGCGACCCCAGCTATTCCACCGCCCTCTACGACAGTCAGACCATCACCTCGACCAATGCCGACGGCGAGGAGGTGGAGTCCACCGTCCGCACCCTGGACGCCGCCGCCTGCGGCGAGATCAGCCGGGAGCTGACCCTGCGCCTTCTGTCGGGGGACGGCGTCAGCCTGGACCAGGTGGACACCGCCTCGGCCGCGTACGCCCAACAGTACGAGGCTGTCTACAGCGCGCTGAGCGAGATCGATTCCTCCTACCAGGTGCTGGCCGAAAAGGTGAACAACGCCGTCAAGGAATCCATTGAGAAGTACGTCTCCGACCGCAACGCCATCAAGGGCAGCGGGCGGCTGTCCCTCTCGTCCTCCCGCACCTACCAGCGTAACTACCCCTACGGGGCCTTTGCGGCGTCGGTGCTGGGCTTTACCAATGCGGACGGGGAGGGCTTTTACGGGCTGGAAAAATCCTACGATGATATCCTGTCGGGCACCGACGGCCGGACCGTCACCATCCGCAACGCCCGCGGCAACGCCATCGCCGACGGCGGCGCCGTCACCTACGACGCCAAGGACGGCGACAGCCTGGTCCTGACGCTGGACACCACCATCCAGGAAGTGGTGGAAAAATACCTGAACGAGGCCATCGCGGCCAACATCGTCGAGAACCGCGGCTGCGCCATCGTGATGGACGTCAACACCGGCGGCATCCTGGCCATGGCCTCGAAGCCCGACTTTGACCCCAACAACCCCAACGACTACACCCCCGTCCAGGCCTATCTCGAAGAGCTGGTCCGGGCCGAGCCGGAACTCTACGGCATCTACCTGAAAAACGAGGACGGCACCTTCGTCACCGACGAGGAGGGCAACAAGATCCTCGACCCCGAGGCCGACTATTCGGGCTACTTCCGCGATATCATGTGGAAGAACAAGACCATCACCGAGCTGTACTACCCTGGCAGCGTCTTTAAGGTCATCACGGCGGCGATGGGGGTGGACTCGGGCAACGCCACTTACAACACCACCTTTGCCTGCAACGGCGCCTACGCCGTGGCCAAGGAGACCTACCACTGCGCCGGCCGCCACAGCCACGGCACCCAGAACCTGGCCGACGCTCTGCTGAACAGCTGCAACATCTACTTCATCCAGCTGGGGCAGCGGGTGGGGGTCAGCACCTTCTATGAATATTTCAAGGCCTTCGGCTTCACCGAGCGGACCGGCGTCGACCTGCCCAACGAGACGAGCTATATGCAGTACTACACCGACAAGAACATGGGCGAGGTGGAGCTTGCCTCCTCGGCCTTCGGCCAGTCGATGGCGGTGACGCCGCTGCAGGTCTGCACCGCGGTGGCGGCGGCCGTCAACGGCGGCTATCTCGTCACCCCCCATGTGGTGGACCAGATCGTGGACGCCAACGGCAACGTGGTGGAGCAGATCGGCCCGAACGTCCGCCGCCAGGTCATCAGCGGCAGCGCCAGCGAGACCATCCGCCAGATCATGGAGCACGAGGTGGGCGACGGCACCCACCAGAGCGGCGGCTACCGCGCCTATGTGGCGGGCTACCGCATCGGCGGCAAGTCGGGCACCTCCGAGCTGCTGAACATGGACCGCCGCGCCGACGGCGACTACAAAAAGGCGGCCTCCTTCGTGGCGGTGCTGCCGGCCGACGACCCCGAGATCCTGGTCTACGTCATGCTGGACGACCCCAACAACGCCAACAGCGACTACTCGTCCGTTCTGGCCGCGCCGGTGGTGGGCAACATCATCAGCGAGATCGCGCCCTACCTCGGCATCGCCACCGACGGCATCGACCGCAGCGGGCAGACCGTCCGGGTGCCCAACCTGGTCGGCACCGAGTGGAGCAACGCCCAGGTCAGCCTGAACATCCGGGGGCTGGCCCATCACCTGGTCGAGAGCGCGGGCGGCAACACCGCCGCCCCGGTCACCTGGCAGTATCCCACCGCCGGCGCCGAGGTGCCCAGCGGGACCACCGTCTATCTCTACACCGACAGCGCCGGCGGGCAGACCGCCGAGGTGCCCGACCTGACCGGCAAGAGCGCCGACTTTGCCCGGCAGATGCTGCAGGCGGCAGGGTTCAACTGCATCGTCGAGGGCAACGCCGCCGGCCTGGTCCAGGCCCAGAGCGAGGAAGCGGGCTCCCGTGCCCAGCTCGGCACCATCGTGACGGTGACCTGCGGGTAGAGCCCTCTCCGTCATGCCGCAAAACGGCATGACACCTCTCCCAAAGGGGGAGGCAAGACACGCTCGTGGGTGTCGGGCAGGCGGTGGTGAGGCGCACTTTCCTGCGCCTTTGCCTCACCGCCCGGTTTGCCGGGGTTGACGCCGGTGCACTTGGCTCCCCCTGTGGGGGAGCTGGCGAGCGAAGCGGGACGGAGAGGGTACTCTAAACGTGAAGGATGCGCGAAAACCGCGCAGCTCTACTTGCCATGGACACGGAGTACAATTTATAATAGAACCATCTGGAACCATCAGAAAGGGGATAGGAACGAATGGAAAAGATTGCAGCAAAAACCCTTCTGGCAGGGCTGACGCCTGCCGAACGGATCGACCCGGCGCAGGAGATCGGCCTGGTGACCACCGACAGCCGGGAAGTGCAGCCCGGGTGCGTCTTTGTCGCTTTCCCCGGCGAGCGCTTCGACGGGCATGACTTTGCCGCCAGAGCTCTGGAGCAGGGCGCGGCCTGGGTGGTGCTCAACCACCCGGTGGAGGGGGTGCCGGAGGAAAAGACCATCCTCTGCCCCGACAGCTACCGGGCCATGATGCAGATGGGCGCAAACTACCGCGCACAGTTTGCCCCCAAGGTGGTGGGCGTCACCGGCAGCGCCGGCAAGACCACCACCAAGGAGTTCTGCGCCACCGCCCTCAGCGCCCTGGGCAGCACCGTCAAGACCGAGGGCAACCAGAACAACGAACTGGGCCTGCCCCGCACCCTCTTCCAGATCGGGGCCGAGACCCAGTACGCCGTCATCGAGATGGGGATGAACCACGCCGGCGAGATCAGCCGGCTGTCCTGCTGCGCCCGGCCCGACGTGGGCATCATCACCTGCATCGGCCTGTCCCACATCGGCAATCTGGGCAGCCAGGAGAACATCTGCAAGGCCAAGCTCGAGATCTGCGATGGGATGCCGGAGGGCGCGCCGCTGGTGCTGAATTACGACGACCCCTTCCTGCGCAAGGCCGAGCTGCCCGCCCATGTCCGCCCGGTCTGGTACAGCATGACCAGCCAGGAGGCCGACGTCTATGCCTCGGCCATCCGGCAGGAAAACGACGGGATGAGCTTTTTGCTGGACGACGCCGAGAACGGCTGCTTCATGGTGCACATCCCGGCGCTGGGCCGGCACAATGTGTCCAACGCGCTGGCCGCTTACTGCGCCGCCAGCCAGCTGGGCCTCGGCCCCAAGGAGGCCATCCGGCAGATGAAGGAGTTCCGCCAGACCGGGATGCGCCAGCATATGCTGGACAGCCACGGGGTGCGGATCATCGAGGACTGCTACAACGCCAACCCCACCAGCATGAAGGCCGCGCTGGAAATGTTCCGGGACTACCCCTGCAAGCGGCGGTTCGCCGTCCTGGCCGATATGCTGGAGCTGGGGGATGAATCCCGCGCCGCCCACGAGGAGGTGGGCCGCCTGGTGGCGCAGAGCGGGGTGGACGTCCTGATCACCTACGGCGACCTGGCCCACCGCACCGCAACGGTGGCCGCCGCCAAGGGGGTGCGGACCATCCACGCCCACAACTACGAGGAGATCGCCGGCTTTTTGGCCAAGGCCGCCTGCCCGGGGGACGCCATCCTCTTCAAGGGCAGCCGCCTGATGGCGCTGGAAAACGCCGTCGAACAGCTGCGCGCCCTGCAGGACGCCGCAGCCCTCGCCGCTGAAAACAGCGAGCAATCCTGAGATTCGGAGAAGTGAACGATGATACGTTTTGCCTTGATCGCAGCGTCGGTGCTGGGCTTTGCGCTGACCGCCGCGGTCGGGAACTTACTGGTCCCTCTGCTGCGGGCGCTGGTCCCGCCTGAAAAAGAAAACGGTCCCAACCGGCCGGAGGAAGAGCCCCCTGCGCCGCCCGAACCCCGGGGCCTGCCCACCATGGGCGGCCTGTGCTTCATCATCGGGACGCTGGCCGCCGTGGGGGCCGGCTGGACGGTGGTCTGCGCGGTGCAGCCCGAGCTGCTGGGCGGCGGGCTGACCGGCCGGCTGCTGCTGGGGCTGGGCGGCGGCTTTCTGCTGGGGGCGGCGGGCCTTGCCGACGACCTGGCCCGGCTGCGGCCCCGGCAGGTGCTGGGCCTGCGCACCGGGACGCGCCTCGCACTGGAGGGGCTGGCCGCTGCTGCGGCGGTGGCGGCCCTCTGGCTGGGGGACTGTATGCCCACCGGCCTGACCCTGCCCGGCCTGGGCTACTGTGAGCTGGGCGGGGCGGCGGCCCCGCTCTGGACGGCGCTGCTGCTGGCCCTGGCGGAATCGGCCCGGCTGGCCGGCCCGGCCGACGGCGCTGCGGCCGGCGCGGCCTTTGTGGCCATGCTGGGCCTGATGGGGGCCGAGACGGTGCTGGGCTTTTTCCCGCTGGCAGTGCTGCCGGCGGCGATGGCCGGGGCGCTGATGGCCTTTCTCCTGTGGAACTTTTACCCCGCAAAGCTGCTGCCCGGCGCGGTGGGCTGCCTTTTCCTGGCCGGCGCGGTGGGGGCGGTCCCGCTCTCGGTCGGGCGGGCCGACCTGGCCCTGGCGCTGGGGCTGCCTTTCTGGGCCGAGGGTCTGGCCGCCGCTTTGCAGGGACTGTGGCGGCGCTGGAAAGGCCGGCCCCTGTTCAAGGCGGGCAGCTTGCATGGCTGGCTGTGCCAAAAGGGCGGCCCGGTGTCGGTTTTTTATGTCTTTTGTGCGCTGGCGCTGGCGGGCACCCTGGCCGCGCTGCGCTCGGCGCAGTTATAAACCTCTTTGGAAAGGCAGGTGTATGATATGGCCGTTGCAAGACGCCGCCGCCCGGACCCCAACGGCCCGGTGGTGGTCTTTCAGCGCGACCCCGGGCCATGGACCCCGCTGACCATCAGCTGGCTGGCGACCCTGGGGCTGATCGTGGTGTTTGGGCTGGTCATGCTGTTCAGCGCCAGTTATACCACCGGGTATCTCCGCATGGGGGACAGCTACCACTATATCAAATCGCAGGCCTTCTACGCCCTGATCGGGGTAGGGGTGATGTTCCTGTTTTCCTATTTTGACCTGCGGTTCATCCGCAAATTCGTCTGGGCGGGGTATATCATCAGCCTGGTGCTGCTGGTCGCCGTCCTGTTCTGCGAGCCGCTCAACGGCTGCCGCCGCTGGCTGAACATCAAGGGCCTGCCCACTTTGCAGGTGTCGGAGCTGGTCAAGTTTGAGATGATCCTGCTGACCGCCCATCTGGCCAGCCGGACCCCCCGCCGGGTCTGGCAGGGCCCGCCCGACGCCCGCCGCGGGGTGGGCAACTTCGGCGGCTGGCTGTACCAGAAGATCGTCCGGGAACTGGCTGTCCCGCTGCTGCCGCTGCTGCCGGTGGTGGTGCTGCTGGCCTTTGAGCCCCATATGTCGGGCATCGTCCTGATGTGCGCCATCGTGGGCAGCATCCTGCTGCTGAACGGCAGCGGCGGGGTCATCACCTATGGCGGCGCCCTTGCGGCCATCGCCCTGCTGGAGACGGTGCTGTCCCACATCGACGCCATCCCCTACCTGCAGGAGCGTCTGGACGGCTGGACGTCCGACCTCGACAAGATGACCGACCAGACCCTGCAGAGCCTGTATGCCATCGGCTCGGGCGGGCTGACCGGCCTGGGCCTTGGCAACAGCGTGGAAAAGCAGCTCTGGCTGCCCGAGTGCACCAACGACTTTATCTTCAGCGTCGTCTGTGAGGAGCTGGGCTTTGTGGGTGCGGTGGCGGTCATCCTGCTGTTTGTGCTGCTGCTGGTGCAGGGCTTTCTGATCGCCTTCCAGGCGGGGGACCGCTTCAGCACCCTGGTGGGGGTGGGGATCATGGCGCAGGTGGGCTGGCAGGTCTTCTGCAACGTGGCCGTCGTCACCAACACCCTGCCCAACACCGGCATCAGCCTGCCCTTCTTCTCGTCGGGCGGCACCAGTCTGCTGCTGCTGATGGCCGAGATGGGGGTCATGATCCACATCGGGCGCAGCGGCGCCAAGGCGGCTGAAGTCCGCCGCGCCGCCCGCGAGGCCGCCGAGGAGAGGGAAAAGGCCCGCCGGGATACCCGCCCGCCCATCACCCTGGACGGCGTCCCCCGGCAGACCCCGACCCGGCCCGCAGGGCTGTGACGGACAAAACGGCGCGTAAACCAAAACAGCCTGTATCCTGCCCGTAAAGAAAACGGGCGGGTTTTTGCGCAGTCCGGCAGATCCGGACAGGAGGAATCGACCATGCGTGTATTGATCGCGGCCGGCGGCACAGCCGGCCATATCAACCCGGCCCTTGCCATTGCAGGGGCGCTGCGGGCGGCGGACCCCGCCGCCGAGATCCACTTTGCCGGCCGGCAGGAGGGGATGGAGTACCGTCTGGTGACCCAGGCGGGCTACCCCTTCCACCACATCGAGGTGACCGGCTTTCAGCGGCGGCCGTCGCTGGAAAATCTGCGGCGGAATGCCGTCACCGTCTGGAATCTGGCCCGCTCGGGCCCGCGCTGCCGCGCCATCCTGAACGAGGTGGACCCCGACCTGGTCATCGGATGCGGGGGCTACGTCTCGGGGCCGGTGGTCCGGGCGGCGGCAAAGCGGGGGATCAAGACCGCCATCCATGAGCAGAACGCCTTCCCCGGCGTGACCAATAAACTGCTGGCCCCCGAGGTGGACCTGGTCTTTGCGGCGGTGCAGGCGGGGGCCGAGCGCCTCGGCGCGCCCGAAAAAACCGTCGTGGTGGGCAACCCCGTCCGCCCCGAGGTCTTTGACTGGGCCCGCCGCCGGGCCGAGGCCCGCGCCAAACTGAACGCCGGGGAGCGGACGGTCGTCCTCTCCTTTGGGGGCAGCCTGGGGGCCCGCCGCATCAACGAGGTGGTGGCCGACCTGTGCGCCTGGGAGCAGCGGGAAAAGCGGCCCATCCTCCACCTGCACGCCACCGGGCAGTACGGGGTGGAGTTGTTCCGCAGCTTGGAAGAGCAGAAGGGCTTTGCCCGGGGGGAAAACCTCATCGTCAGGGAATACATCGACAATATGCCCGAGCTGCTGGCCGCGGCCGACCTGGTCATCAGCCGGGCGGGGGCGCTGACCCTGGCCGAGCTGGAAGCCGCCGGCCGGGCGGCCATCCTGATCCCCAGCCCCAATGTGGCCGAGAACCATCAGTATTACAACGCCCTTGAGCTGGCCAAGGTGGACGCCGCCGTGGTCATCGAGGAAAAGGACCTGACCGGCGAAAAGCTGGTGGCCGAGGTCAAGGCCCTGCTGGACGAGGAAGGCAAGCTGGCCCGAATGGGCCGGAACGCCCGCACCCTCTCGGTGGACGACAGCCTGGACCGCATCACGGCGAAACTGCGCGCCCTGGTCCGCACCCCGTAAAATTGTAAAACCGTCTCAACTGGATGACATGTGCATCCAGTTGAGAATTTGAAAGGAGGCGGCGCGGTATGCCCGCAAAAAAACGCAGGCGGACCAGACAGGCCGCCCGCCCGGCGGGGCAGGCAAGACGCCCCGACGGCGCCCGGCCGGGCCGCCCGCCTCTCGAAGTGGGCGGCGGCCGCCGGCCGGAGCTCTACGATTACCAGAACCCCCAGAGCGCATCCTATGGGTATGGCGGCTACCGGGACAATACGGTGGAGTTCCCCGCCGGGCGGACCCGGCCCACGGCAGAGCGGCCGCAGCGCCCGAGCCGTACCCGCCCGGGCAGCGGCCCGCAGCGGGTGCGTCCGGCCCAGCGGCGGACGGCCCCGCCCGCTGGGCCCCAGCGCCGGGAGGCGCGCCGCCGCCGCAAGGTCACCCGCAAGATGCTGCGCCGCCGCCGGATGATCCGCCGGCTGACGGCGGCGGCCCTCGTCCTCTGCGTGGCGGCCGCCGGCATCTACCTGACCATGACCATGCTGTTCAAGATCAACGCCATCCGGGTGGAGAGCGCGGGCGGCGGCGCGCTGGACCAGGCCGGCCCCTATGCCAGCAGCGAGATCCTGGACGCGCTGGGGGTGCAGCTGGAAGAGAACATCTTCAGCTTTGACCCGGCCGCCAAAGCCGCGGCGCTGGAAAAGACCTTCCCGCTTTTGGAGCACATCGAGGTGGAGCGGGTCTACCCCAGCACGGTGGTGGTCCGGGTGACCCCCGCCACCCCCGTCTATGCCATGGAGGCGCCCGGCGGGTGGGTCAGCCTGTCGGCCGACCTCAAGATCCTCTCGGCCGGCACAGAACAGCCCGAGCTGCCCGTCCTCTACGGCGGGGACCCGGTCAGTACCACCCCCGGCGACCAGCTGTCCTACCTTGCGCCCGAACCGGCGGCGGACAGCGCTGCCGGCGCGGCTGCCTCCTCGGAGGGAGAACCGGCCGCCGCCCGGGAGGACGGCAAGGTCCAGACGCTGGAAACGCTGCTGGACGCGCTGGAAGCCCGCGGCCTGCTGGCCGAGGTGACGCGGGTGGAGTTTGCCGATGTGGAACAGCTGGCCTTCCTCTATCAGGACCGGATCGGCGTTCTGCTGGGCACACTGAATGAACTGGACTACAAGCTGGATTACGCCGAGTATATGCTGCTGAACAAGGAGGGCAAGGGCTGCGCCGCGACTGATACCGGCAAGCTGGACTGCAGCCATCTGCGCACCGACGGCAGCCTGCAGGCCATCTTTGCGCAGGGGGACGCGGTGATGCCCTCGGGCTACACCGCCCCGCAGGCCGTGCCGGAAGCCGTCCCTGAACCGGAGGAGCCCGGCGCGTCCGAGACGGCCCTCCCCGCCCAGGACGGCGGGGATCAGGCCGCGGCAGAGCCTGCCCCGGACCAAACAGACGCCCCGGACGCCGAGACGCCGCCCGCCGGGCCGCAACAGGAGGAAGGATTATGAAGTTATCCGCGTTGACCGAAGGGGTCGCATACACCCTGGTACAGGGCAGGATGGACACCGAGATCACCGACATCATCTACGACAGCCGCAAGGCCGCGCCGGGGGTGCTCTTTGTCTGCATCGTGGGCACCCAGCGGGACAGCCACGACTTTGCGGCCGACTGCGCCGCCAAAGGGGCGGCGGCCCTGGTCATCCAGCACGACATCGACCTGACCGGGCTGGAAGGGGTCACCGTCCTCAAGGTGGAAAGCAGCCGCCACGCCATGGCCCTGATGAGCGCCAATCTCTTTGGCCGCCCCGCCCGGCAGATGACCATGATCGGGGTCACCGGCACCAAGGGCAAGACCACCACCGCCCACATGATCCGCAGCGTGCTGGAAGCCGCCGGCCGCAAGGTGGGGATGATCGGCACCAACGGCGTGTATTATCTGGGCCGCCATCAGGACACCGCCAACACCACCCCCGAGAGCTACGAGCTGCAGAAGATCTTCCGCACCTTTGCGGACGCCGGGTGCGACACGGTGGTGATGGAGGTGTCCAGCCAGGGCCTGATGATGGACCGGGTGGGGGGCATCCATTACGACGTGGGGGTTTTCACCAACCTTTCCCCCGACCACATCGGCCCCGGCGAGCACGCCAGCTTTGAGGAGTACCGCAGCTGGAAGGGCCAGCTCTTCCGGCGGTGCACGCTGGGCGTCGTCAACATCGACGACCCCAACACCCAGGCCCTGCTGGAGGGCCACACCTGCCGGCTGGTGAGCTACGGAATGGACCAGACGGCCGATTACCGGGCCAGCGGCTGCCAGCTGCTGCGCACCCATGACTTTTTGGGGGTCAGCTTCCATGTCAGCGGCAAAGACGAGATGGACGTCAAGGTGAATATGCCCGGCGCCTTCAGCGTCTACAACGCCCTGGCCGCCCTGGCGGTGGGCAAGGAGCTGGGCCTGCCCGACGAGGCCGTCCACGAGGGTCTGGCCCGGTGCGTGGTCAAGGGACGGGTGGAGCTGGTGCCCATCAGCAAAAAATTCACCATCCTGCTGGACTACGCCCACAACGAAGTGTCCACCGAGAGCCTGCTGACCACCCTGCGGGCCTACCACCCCCATCGGCTGGTGGTGGTGTTCGGCTGCGGGGGCAACCGCTCCAGGCTGCGCCGGTACGGCATGGGGGAGATCTGCGCCAAACTGGCCGACTTCTCCATCCTGACCGAGGACAACAACCGCTTTGAAAAGGTGGAGGACATCCTGGCCGACATCCGCGAGGGGATGCGCAAGGGCAACCCCGACGCCGCCTTTGTCGAGATCCCCGACCGTCTGGACGCTTTGCACTACGCGGTGGACCACGCTCAGCCCGGCGACCTGATCGCCGTCATCGGCAAGGGCCACGAAGCCTACCGCGACCGGATGGGGGTCAAGACCCC
>DXHQ01000022.1 GCA_019113345.1 Candidatus Faecalibacterium intestinigallinarum | reverse complement strand
ACTTGGTCTCGCGATGGACAGTATGCTTTCTGCAGAAACGGCAATACTTCTTCATCTCGAGGCGGTCGGGGCTGTTCTTCTTGTTCTTCTTGGTGTTGTAGTTGCGCTGTTTGCACTCCGTGCAGGCAAGGGTGATTTTCACTCGCATTTGTCTTCGGCACCTCCATTTAACGGTTTGTTTAGCCTCCCTGACAGTTGCAGGTCGCACCCCAAAAATGGGCACAAAAAAATAAACCTGCAAAAGAGGTGATATCATCATATCACACCCTGACCTGCCCGTCAAGAGAAATTTCACCCGAAACGCCGAAAAAAAGCGGCGGCGGGGCGCGCGGAGGCAGTAGCGCACCGGGCATTTTTATGGTATTATTAGAATACTTATGGGCATATGCCCCAAAGGGCCCATTTTGCCCGAAGAGAGAAGGATAAAACGATGAAAAAACTGACTGTCGCGCTGCTGTTCGGCGGCGTTTCCAGCGAACACGATGTGAGCTGCATGTCGGCAAGGACCTTTGCCGACGGGCTGGACGCGGCCCGCTACGACGTGTACAAGATCGGCATTACCAAGGACGGCCGCTGGCTGTATTACCCCGGCCCCTCCGAAAAAATGCCCGAGGACCAGTGGCTGAACTGCCCCGGCAACGTCCCCTGCCTCATCAGCCCCGACCGGAGCTGCCACGGCATGCTGCTTTTTGAAGAGGGCGGCGTGCGCACCGTGCGCCTGGACGCGGCCATCCCGGTGCTCCACGGCAAAAACGGCGAGGACGGCACCATCCAGGGCCTGTTTGAGCTGGCGGGCATTCCCTATGTGGGGTGCGGCGTGCTGGCCAGCGCCGCCTGCATGGACAAGGCGGTGGCCAACATCCTGTTCGACGCGGCGGGCGTGCCCCACTGCCGGTGGGACTGGGCCGACCGCGCCGGCTGCGACGACTTCGACGCCCTGGCCGGCCGGCTGGAAGCAAAGCTGGGCTGGCCCATCTTTGTGAAACCCGCCAACGCGGGCAGCAGCGTGGGGATCAGCAAGGCGGAGGACCGCCCGGCCCTGAAAGCCGCCATCGCCACCGCCCTGGCCGAGGACGGCAAGGTGGTCTTTGAGCGCTTTGTCCAGGGCCAGGAGGTGGAGTGCGCGGTGATCGGCAACCGCTGCGCCGTGAGCACCCGCCCCGGCGAGATTTTGGCCAGCGAGGAGTTCTATACCTACGACGACAAATACGTGCTGGGCACCAGCCGCACCCTCATCCCCGCCCGCCTTTCGGAAGAGAAGCTGGACGAGGTGCGCGGCCTTGCGGAAAAGGCCTACGCCGCCCTGGGCTGCGAGGGTCTGGCCCGGTGCGACTTCTTTGTGGAAAAGGACGGCACCGTGCTCATCAACGAGATCAACACCATGCCCGGCTTCACCATCATCAGCATGTATCCCAAGCTGATGGAGGCGGCGGGCAAGCCCCTGGGCGCGCTGCTGGACGAACTGGTGGAACTGGCGCTGGCGCGCGCGGAGGGCAAGTGAGCCATGGATGAGCGTGCCATCGGCGTCTTTGATTCCGGCGCGGGCGGCCTCACCGCGGTGCGTCAGCTGCGGCGGCTTTTGCCCGGCGAGAAGATCGTCTACTTCGGCGACACCGGCCGCGTGCCCTACGGCACCCGCAGCCCCTCGGCCATCTTTCAGTACGCCAGACAGGACATCGCGTTCCTGCTCTCGAAAAACGTCAAGTTCCTGCTGGCGGCCTGCGGCACGGTGAGCAGCATTCTGCCCGCCGACTACACCGCCGCCCTGCCCGTGCCCTTTGCCGGCGTGGTGGACGCTGCGTCCGCCGCCGCCGCTTCGGCCACCAAAAACGGGCGGATCGGCGTCATCGGCACCAGCGCCACCATCCGCACCGGCAGCTACGAGCAGCGGCTGCACAACGCGGACGGGAGCTTCCAGGTCTTTAAAAAGGCCTGCCCCATGTTCGTGCCGCTGGTGGAAAACGGCTATGTGGCCCCGGACGACCCCATCACTGCCGCCATCGCGGAGCAGTATCTCACGCCGCTGCGCCAGGAAGGGGTGGACACCCTCATCCTGGGCTGCACCCACTACCCCCTCATCGCCCCGGCCATCGCCAAGGTGATGGGCCCGGAGGTGACCCTCATCGACGCGGGGCGGGAGGGCGCGCTGCTGGCCCGCCGGCGTCTGACCGAGCTGGGTCTGCTGGCCCCCGAGGGCAGCGTGGGCGGCGCGGAGTATTATGTGAGCGACGAGCCCGTGGGCTTTGAACCTTTCATCCGGCTGTTTGTGGGCGCTGATGACGGCCCCGTGACCCGGGTGGCCATCGACAACTACTGACCGGGGCCGGCGGCCCCGTACCCAAGGAGGAAAAAAGCCCATGAACGAGGATTTTCTGATCCGTATCGACGGGCGCATGGAACAGGGCGATGAATCGGATTCGGTACAGCTGATGACCCGGGGCTGCTTTGTGCGCCGGGGCGGCAGCTTTTTCATCACGTATAAGGAGTCGGAGACCACCGGCTACGAGGGCTGCACCACCACCGTGAAGGTGGCCAAAGACGAGAGCAAGGTCTCCATGACCCGCTTTGGCCCGGCGGCCGGGCAGCTGGTGGTGGAAAAGGGGATCCGCCACCTGTGCCACTACGACACCGGCTACGGCGCCATGACCCTGGGCGTGGCGGCGGACGAGATCCACAGCCGCCTCACCGACGAGGGGGGCGAGGTGGAGTTCAGCTACACCCTGGACGCCGACCAGAACACCATCCTCAGCCGCAACCTGGTGAAGATCAGCGTCAAGCGCACCGGGCCTGTCACCTGAGGCCATATATATCCTTATTATATAAAGAAGGCTTCGCCGGCAGCGGCGGAGCCTTCTTCTTGTGTCGAAGGGGTGTGCAAACACCGGCGTATCTGATATAGTTAAGGTGTGAAGTATCCGGCACGCCGGGGGAAACGGAGGAAGGAACCATGAAAGCGCTGAAAAGTCTTGCGCCCTATCTGCTCATCGCGGCCCTGATGGGGGTGGCGGGAGCCTGCAATGCCAACGCCAAAGAACTGTTGTTCAGCAACATAGAGCTCCGCCGGCTGGGGATGTTCCTGGCTCCGCTTTTGGTCACGCTGACGGGCTTTGTGGTGGGACGGGCCATGCGCCTGTCCGGCCCATGGCCCCGTTGGCGGGTGATATTGGACGGGGTGCTGATCCTCGTTCTGTTCCTGGCGGGGAACAGCGCGATGACCATGACCCTGTTTGGCTGGTCGGATGTGCTGTGGCGGCTCACCGCCCTCGCCGGCCAGGCTGGACTGGAGAATGTCTGCGCCCTGTTCGCCGGAATTCTGCTGGGGCGGCTGACCCTTCTGATCGGCCGCCGCGGCGGGGCGGATACAACGAAATAAAGGGAAGGAACGGGGGAAGGAACCATGAAAGTGCTGAAAAGCCTTGTGCCCTATCTGCTCATCGCGGCCATGATGTGGCTGCTGTGGCTGTGCAACAGCAACGCCGACCGTTTGCCCTTTGTGAACATGGACCTGTGGATGGCGTTGTTCTACCTCGCCCCGCTTCTGTTTCTGCTCATGGGCGCCGTCGCGGGGCGGTGCATGGGTCTGCCCGGCTTTTATCCCTGGTGGCGGGCGGTGTTGGACGGGGCGCTGGCCGTCCTGCTGCTTTTGCTGGGATACGGACCGCTGACCCTCAGGATCTTCGGCCTCGGCAGGCTGGTGTTGTTCACCGAAACCCTCTTTGAAGGGGGCATGCGGGCGCCGTTTATGCTGTTCAGCGGCCTTCTGCTGGGGCGGCTGACCCTGCTGATCGGCCGCCGCCGCGGCGGGGAGGCTGCGCCTGAACAGAAGGAGGGCGCCGCGAAGGCGCTGAAAAGCCTTGTGCCCTATCTTCTTGTCGCCGTTTTGATGTGGCTGCTTTGGCTGAGCAACAGCAACGCCGACCGGCTGATATTTATGGTTGACGGGGCCTATCTGGCGGTGTTTTTGCTCACCCCTCTGCTGCCGCTGCTCATGGGCGTTATCGCGGGGCGGAGCGCACGCCTGCCCGCCGTTTATCCCTGGTGGCGCGCGGCGCTGGACGGGGCGCTGGCCGTTCTGCTGTTCCTGATGGGGCACAGCGGGCTGACCATCCATCTGTTCGGCCCGTTCGGCAAGCTGGGCGCGATCGCGGCCTCCGCCGCCAAGGGCGGCCTGCGGGTGCCGCTGGTGGTCTTTGCCGGCCTTCTGCTGGGGCGGCTGACCCTGCTGATCGGCCGCCGCCGCGCAAAAGAGACCGTATCGGAATAACAAAAAGCGCCGCCTGCTCATCCGAAAGCAGGCGGCGTTTTATACACTCCAACATTTACATCATAGCACAAATTTCCAAGGGTTTCAAGGCAACAATCGAACAAATCTTGCACCATAAGTCTATGCACCATGCCAATATACAAACCATTTGGGGTATGATATAGTATAGACACACCAAGGAGAGAACACCAAGGTCTAGAAACCGGCGGGTAGGAAACGAAGAAACGTGGCCCCCGGGAAGGAAAGGAGCGCAGGACCATCATGGTAAAAGAAGAACCCAAGCAGTTTGGGCAGGGTGGGTCCTGCCGCTGACGATCCAGATCGCTCACAACACCAAAAGATGCTTTCTTTTTCAGAAGACCACAGACAGAGCGGTTTATCTGACACACGATCGTTCAAATAGCGTACAGGGCCCACGACCTGCCGGCATGAATTTTTAGATAGATGAAGCCTGGAACAACGAATCGGCGCGCTTAGAAAAGCGCAAAAAACATTCGAACTTCCAAACCTTCCATCCGTTTAAAAACTCATTACCCGCAGGCGTTTTTTCTGTTAAGAAAAGCGGCCTGCACGTCGGATTATAGATAGCCTTGAACGTCCGCCGTGAGAGTGCGGATGTCTCATACACACACCGGTGTGAGAAGGGTCTGTAAAAAGACGACACTTCAAAAACACGGAGGTTTCAACTCCAATGTACTAGCCATGAAAGGGAACGTCCCCTTTTGAAAAGCACGAAGACCGAAAGCGGATACCAAGCGCGCGAAATGGCAAGATCGAGCCGGAAGCGTCCAGGTAAGGCAAAGCAGGAAGGTTTTCAATGGGGCCGATGGGCCGCATGAGAACATGCTTTGAGGAATGGAACAGCCAACGGCGGGAAATCAAGTTCCGAGTTTTGTTTTAAATCACCAGAAGATCGAAAGGCGCGGTTGACAGCAAGTTTTGATCCAATGGAACCCAAACAGGACCCCGATTTTATCCACAAGGCAAACTGAGAAAACGCCTTTCGAAAAAACGTTGCACGAAAACCAAGAGAGGGATACCCCAATGTGGTAACATCGTTTGCTCCAAACTGATGTGCAGGCGATGTGAAGCTACAAAGCCTGCATAAAAGAATTTCCAGATAGAAAGCGCGATGAACATGAAAAAAATTCTGTTTGAACGTTTGAAATCCAGGAAATGAGAGGGCAGACCAATGTACTGAATCGTTTCCCGGGGCGCCGTGTCCGGCGCCCCGGTTTTTTTGCGCGTTTTGGGAGCTGGCGGCCAGATCACTGGTTGTCCTCGTCCAGAAAGGGCTTGACCAGCCGCTCGAAAATGGCCTCCTCCCTCATCAGCGCCAGCCCCTGTGTCTCATCACCCAGTACCAGCAGCCGGTCGCCGGTGCTGATGTTGAAAATTTTGCGGGCGGCGGCCGGCAGAACGATCTGGCCTTTCTCCCCCACGGTGACCACGCCGAAGATGTGCTTGCCTCTTGGCGGCACGCCAAAGCCCTCCACGGTGCATTCGTAATTCACCAGGTCGTCCAGCGTCACGCCGAACACGTCCGCCAGTGCGGCGGCCCGCTCCAGATCAGGCATGGATTCGCCGCTTTCCCATTTGGAAAGGGTCTGGCGGGAGACGTTTACCTTTTCCGCCAATTCCTCCTGAGAAAGTCCGTTCAATTTTCGCAGCTGGCAGAGATTATCCCGAAACATGGTCTTTCTCCTTTCTCTTGCCCAAAACGCACCAGCGCAGCACCGGCGCTTTGGAGATAAGGGCGTTTAAACCGTACCCGCCGCCGAAGGCAGCCGCTGCTGCCAGCAGATAGCACACCGGGGCCGGCAGACACAAAAAGCGGTCCATCCCCCAGGCCGCGGCGGCCAGCGGCAGATAATGCAGAACATACAGTCCGAAGCTGCGCTTGCCCAGCCAGGCGGGCAGCGGGCCGGTCCTGTCGCCCCAGCGCTTCATACAAGCAAAGGCCGCCAGCACTGCCGCCCAGGCAAAGGCGATGGCCAGCGGACAGTTCACCGCCGGGGGAGCGGCATAGTTCTGCCCATACCAGCGCAGCGTGTAGGCTGCGCCCAGCGCCGCCGCCGCGGCACAGAAGGGCAGAGGATGGGCGGCAAGGCGCGCCACCACGGATTCGTGGGCAAAGACGAAATATCCCAGCAAAAAGGCGAAGGAGTAGATCCCAAAGCGGTAGATGACGACATAGGGCGTGTTCAGCACCTGCGCCGCGGCCCAAAGGGGCAGACCCAGCGCCACCAGGGAAAGGGGCCCCAGCCGCCCGCAGAGCCGGTAGAGACGGCCTGTTTCAAACCGGCGCAGCAACGCCAGCGCCATGGAAAAGATCCAAAGCATTTGGGCAAACCACAAAACACCGCAGCCGGACACCGCCATGATGAGCCAAAGCACCGGGGCAGGCAGCGCCGGCAGGGCGTCGAAGGCCCCGGCCAGAGCCATGTTGAAGTAACCCAGTATCCACTGAAAGACCAGCAGCCCCAACGTAGAGGGAACCAGCAGTTTTTCGGTGCGGCGGGCGGCAAAGGCTTTTGGGCCGCGCCGTTCCAGCTCCAGCCTGGCGCTGACGCCGGATACCACAAACAGCAGCACCATGAACCAGGGGTAGAGAAGATACTGCACTGCGTCCTGAGGCTGTGCCGGGGCGAAGGGCCCCACCACCCCGGCGGTGATGACGCCATTGTACATGTAGATAACGTGATAGAAAACCACCAGCAGAACGGTGGCCCAGCGGAGATTGTCCAGATAATGCCGGCGCATGCGTTCCCCGCCTTTGCAAAAGATTTTAACACATTTTATCACGGCCCGAAAGCCGCTTCCACCAACCAAATGTGACACAAAAACAGCCGACGTGTTAAAAATCGTGGCATGGGCCCGGCGGGTATGCCTCCCCGGGCATGCCCGCCGGGTTTTTCTTGACTTTGACACCCCCGCCCTTATAATTAAAGGTGTGTACGCCCTGCCCGCCCGCTGCGGTGCGGGCGGCTGTTTTTGCGCTGTGCGCTTTTTTCAAAAATCATTCCCGCCCGCGCCTCTGCCGCCGGGCGAAGGACCGTCAGAGAGGCAACGCCATGAACCAGACATCCGCCGCGCCCCACCCCGTGCTGGGGGTGCTGGGCGGCATTGGGCCGATGAGCACCGTTTATTTTTATGAGATGATCACCGCCCACACCAAGGCCGAAAAGGACCAGGACCATCTGGACATCGTCATCAGCAGCCGGGCCACCACCCCGGACCGCAGCGCCTACATCCTGGGCACCAGCAACGACGATCCCTTCTCGGTGATGGAGCGGGACGCCGAAATGCTGGTGCGCTACGGCGCCACCGTGCTGGCCATCCCCTGCAACACCGCCCACTATTTCTACGACCGGCTGCAGCGCAGCCTGCCGGTGCCGGTGCTGAACATGATCCAGCTCACTGTGCGCACCGCCAAGGCGGGCGGCTGCCAGAAGCTGGGCATTCTGGCCACCAGCGGCACGGTGGCCAGCTGCTCCTACCAGCGCATGTGCGCGGCGGAGGGCATTGGCTGCGCCGTGCCCGACGAGGCCGACCAGGCCACCCTGATGAACACCATCATCTACGGCCAGATCAAGAGCGGCAAGCCGGTGGACCTGGAGCTGTTCGGCCGCATTGCCGACGGCCTCAAGACCAAGGGCTGCCAGAAGGCGGTGCTGGGCTGCACCGAACTTAGCCTCATCAAGCGGGACTACGGCCTGGACGACTTCTTCATCGACAGCACCGAGGTGCTGGCCAAAGCCACCATCGAGGCATGCGGCAAGACCCCTGTGGGCTTTGACTTCTGAGCCTGAAAGGAGGCGCTCTCTGTGACCGAGCTGGAAAAGAACATGCAGCTGTTGCACACGGGTGATTTGTATATCTGCAACTCGCCGGAAATGTTCCGGCTGCAGATGGAATACAGGGCGCTTATCTGGCAGTACAACCAGATGGACCCCCGGGACATGGACGGCCACGCCGCCCTGCTGCCCCGCATTTTTGCGGAGGTGGGGGAGGGCTGCTTCATCGAAGCGCCCTTCTACGCCAACTGGGGGTGCTTCACCCACCTGGGCAAAAACGTCTACGCCAACTTTAACCTCACCCTCACCGACGACACCCACATCTACATCGGCGACGATGTGATGATCGGCCCCAACGTGACCATCGCGGCGGCGGGCCACCCTCTGCACCCGGCGCTGCGCAGCAAGGGGCTGCAGTACAATAAGCCCGTCACCATCGGCGCGGGCGCGTGGATCGGCGCGGGCAGTATCATCCTGCCCGGCGTGACCATTGGGGAGAACGCCGTCATCGGCGCGGGCAGCCTGGTCACCAAGGATATCCCGGCGGGCGTGCTCGCAGTGGGCAGCCCCTGCCGTGTGGTGCGCCCCATCGGCGAGGAGGACCGCCTGGCCTACGACCACGGCCGGCCCGTTCCGCCCGAATTCTTGTGATTCCGCGGCCGTTTCATTCGCGGCCGCGTTATGAAAGGAAGTAAGACCCATGAACGAGAAAAACACCTACTACATCACCACCCCCATCTACTACCCCAGCGACAAGCTGCACATCGGCCACAGCTACACCACCGTGGCCTGCGACGCGCTGGCCCGCTTCAAGCGGATGCAGGGGTATGACGTGATGTTCCTGACCGGCACCGACGAGCATGGCCAGAAGATCGAGGACAAGGCCGCGGCCGCCGGGATGCAGCCCAAAGAGTACGTCGACCGGATCGTCGCCACCGTCAAGGACCTGTGGAAGCTGCTCGACGTCAGCTACGACCGCTTCATCCGCACCACCGACGACTACCACATCGAGAGCTGCCAGAAGATCTTCACCAAGCTCTACGAGCAGGGCGACATCTACAAGGGCGAGTACGTGGGCCACTACTGCAAGCCCTGCGAGAGCTTCTGGACCGACAGCCAGCTGGTGGACGGCAAGTGCCCCGACTGCGGGCGGGAAGTCTATGACGCCCACGAGGAGGCCTACTTCTTCCGCACCGGCAAGTACGCCGACCGCCTGCTCAAACTGTATGAGGAGAACCCCCAGTTCATCCAGCCCGAGAGCCGCAAAAACGAGATGATCGCCTTCATCAAGCAGGGCCTGCAAGACACCTGCGTCTCCCGCACCTCGGTCAAGTGGGGCATCCCCGTCCCCTTCGACCCCAAGCACACCATGTACGTCTGGGTCGACGCCCTCAGCAACTATATCTCGGCCCTGGGCTACGGCAACGACACCTACCACGACTACGACAAGTTCTGGCCCGCCGACCTGCACATGGTGGGCAAGGAGATCCTCCGCTTCCACACCATCCTCTGGCCGGCCATGCTGATGGCCCTTGACCTGCCGCTGCCCAAACGGGTGTTCGGCCACGGCTGGCTGCTGATGAACGGCGGCAAGATGTCCAAGTCGGTGGGCAACGTGGTCGACCCGGTCATCCTCTGCGACCGGTACGGCGTCGACGCCATCCGCTACTTCCTGTTGCGGGAGATCCCCTTCGGCAACGACGGCATGTTCACCAACGAGGCCCTCATCAACCGGATCAACAGCGACCTGGCCAACGACCTGGGCAACCTGCTCAGCCGGACGGTGGCCATGTGCGAGAAGTACTTCGGCGGCACCGTGTCGCACGCCGCCGGGACCGAGGCCATCGACGCCGAGCTGGAAGAGATGATCGCCGCCCTGCCCGCCAAGGTGGCCGGAGACATGGACAGCCTGACCATCCCCCAGGCTCTGGCCGACATTTTCGCCGTCGTCCAGCGGGCCAACAAGTATATCGACGAGACCGCGCCCTGGGCCCTGGCCAAGGACGAGGCCAACAAGGGCCGGCTGGAAGCCGTCCTCTACCACCTGTGCGAGGCGCTGCGGGTGTCCGCCATCCTGCTCAACGCCTACCTGCCCACCACCGCCCCCAAGATGATGGAGCAGCTGGGTCTGGACGCCGCCGGCCTCGCGCTGGAAAACGCCGTCTACGGCAAGCAGGAGCGGTACACCGTCCACAAGGGCGAGCCCCTCTTCCCCCGCATCGACGTGGCCAAGGAGATCGCCCACCTGAAGGCCGAGGACGAGAAGCGTCGCGCCGAGGCCAAGGCCGCCCAGAAGGCCAGGGAAGAAGCCGAGGCCAAGGCCGCCGCCCCCGCCGCGCCGGCCGAGCCCATCGAGCACGAGGCCGAGATCAGCTTTGACGACTTCTGCAAGGTGGAGATGCGGGTGGCCGAGATCCGCGCCTGCGAGACCCTCAAGGAGAGCAAAAAGCTGCTGCACCTGACCGTCTTTGACGGCGAGCGGGAGCGCTGCATCCTCTCCGGCATTGCCAAGTGGTACAAGCCCGAGGATCTGGTGGGCAAAAAGGTGGGCATCGTGGCCAACCTCGCCCCCCGGCCCATGCTCAAGGGCAAGTACACCAGCGAGGGGATGATCGTCGCGGCCGACACCGCCGACGGCGGCTGCACCATCGCCTTCTACCCCGACGACGCCGTGGCCGGCAGCCGCATCCACTAAAGGAGGCCCGCCTTGCCGACTGACTCGCACGCACGCGCCGCCCGGCTGGACGCCCTGTTCGGGGCGCCGGCCTTTGCGGTCGCTTTTGCCGTCCTCTGCAACTGCCTGTGGGGTTCGGCCTTCCCCTTCATCAAGCTGGGATACCGGCTCTTTGCCATCGACTCTGCCGACACGGCCTCCATCCTCTGCTTTGCGGGGGTGCGGTTCATGCTGGGCAGCGTCCTGGTCCTGCTGGCCAGCCTTCTGCTGGAGGGCCGTCTGCCCGCCCTGCCCCGGGGCCGCGTCCTGGCCGAGTGCTGCGCGCTGGGCCTGTGGCAGACCACCGCGCAGTACGCCTTTTATTATTCGGCCGTCGCCCTGCTGACCGGGGCTTTCGGCGGCATTTTGAACAGCACCCAGAGCTTTCTGGGGGTCATTCTGGCCCACTTCCTCTACCGCGCCGACCGGATGACCTCTGCCAAGGCGGCGGGCTGCGTCATCGGGTTTGCCGGGGTGCTGGTGGCCACCATCGGCAACCATGGCGGCGGCAGCGGCTGGGGCATCTTCTGCATGATGGCGGCCACCGTCATCTTCACCTCCTCCGGGCCGTGGAACAAGTCGGTGACCAAAAAGGCCGACAGCTTCATGGTCTGCTGTCTCAATCTGGGGGTGGGCGGCGCGGCCCTGCTGGCCATCGGCCTTCTGATGGGCGGCTCCCTCGCGCCCCAGAGCCCGCTGGGCATCCCGGTCCTGCTCTACCTGGCCTTTGTGTCGGGGGCGGGATACGTCCTCTGGGCCCTGCTGATGAAGAACAACCCCGTCAGCCGGATCAGCGTGTTCGGGCTGGTCAACCCGGTGGTCAACGTCCTGCTGTCCGCCCTGCTGAACGGCGAACCCCTCTTCGAGTGGCAGTACCTGGCCGCGCTGGCGCTGGTCTGCGCCGGCATCTGGCTGGTCAACCGCCGCGGAAAGGAGGCCGCCTGACATGAGCGTCTATCCTTCCGCCGGGCCCATCTTCGACACCCACGCCCACTATTCCTCGGGGGCCTTCAACGCCGACCGCTGCGCCGTGCTGGACGGTCTGCCCGCCCAGGGGGTGGTGGGGGTCTGCGAGCAGGCCACCCACTCGGGGGACGCCCCCCGCTGTCTGGAACTGGCCCACCGCTACCCCTGGGTGTGGGCGGCGGTCGGCATCCATCCTGAGAGCCTGCTGCCCGCCGACAGGTGCGGCTCGGCGCCGCCCGCCCCCACCGTCTCGGTCTACGGCGGGGACTGGGCCGCCGAAATGCGGGCCCTCGCCCCTTATTACGACGACCCCAGGGTGGTGGCGGTGGGCGAATGCGGCCTCGACTACCACTGGCCGGTGCCCAAAGACGCTCAGCTGGCCCTCTTTGAGGCCGAGATCCGTCTGGCCCTCGAGCTGGATAAGCCCATCGTCGTCCACGACCGGGAGGCCCACGCCGACGTCTACGCCCTGCTGAAAAAGTATAAGCCCCGCGGCATCCTGCACTGCTATTCGGGCAGCGCCGAGGACGCCGTCTGGCTGGCCAGACAGGGCATCCTGCTCGGCTTTGGGGGCGCCTGCACCTTCAAGGGGGCCAAGCGGGCCGGCAAGGCCATCGACGCGCTCCCCCTGGAATCCATCCTGCTGGAGACCGACTGCCCCTACATGACCCCCGAGCCGCTGCGCGGCCGCCGGTGCGACAGCTCGATGATCGCCTATGTGGGCGAGTACATCGCCCAACGCAAGGGGGTGCCGGCCGAAACGGTCTTTGCCCAGACCGCCGCCAACGCCCGCCGGGTGTTCGGCCTGTAATCCACACTGACCCGCGGCCCTTCCAAAGCCGGCCGCCGGCGATAGTATTTTGTCAGAAACAAAGGAGAATGTCTTATGAAAGCTCGTATCCCGCAGCATCGCGAATTCATCATCAACTTCCCCGACAGCGTCGATCAGGCCAAGGCCAGCGAGGGCTGGAACAAGCTGACCCAGATCGTCGAGGACTACAAGAAGGCCCACAACGGCGCTTCGGTCTACGCCCCCACCTTCATCGAGGACTGCGAGCCCGCCGTCAAGAAGCTTCAGGAGGAGTACGGCTTCGAGTACACCATCGAGTATGTGAAATAAGCGGGCGCGCCCGCTTCCAGGGGGGACCCATTTCTGCCTGCTGCGCAGGTCAGAAATGCTTTCCCCCTGGTATCCCCCTTTCCGACAAAATACCCCGGTGAACCATGCACTCGCTGCTTTGCAGCTCGCACACTCTCACCGGGGTATTTCCCTGTCGGTGTCCCGACCGTACGCACATGTCGTACGGTCGGGACTTTTTATATTTGCTCCACTGTTTACTCCACCTTGCTCAGCAGGATGCGGTCGTTGTCCAGCTCCTTGCCGGCCCGCTGGCGGAACCGCTCGAGCAGGTCGTCCACCGTCATCTTGCTGCGCTCTTCGCCCTGGACGTCAAAGACGATGCGGCCGCCGCTCATCATCAGGGTGCGGTTGCCCAGCTCCAGCGCCTGGCGCATATTGTGGGTGACCATCAGGCAGGTGATGCCCTGTTCGGCCACGATGCTCTTGGTCAGTTCCAGCACCTTGTCGGCGGTGGCCGGGTCGAGGGCGGCGGTGTGCTCGTCCAGCAGCAGCAGCTTGGGGGTGACCAGGGTGGCCATCAGCAAGGTCAGCGCCTGGCGCTGGCCGCCCGACAGCAGCCCCACCGGCTGCTTCATCCGGTCCTCAAGGCCCATGCCCAGCAGGGCCAGACGCTCCCGGAACAGCTCTTTGTCCTTGCGGGAGATGCGGGAGAAATAGGCCCGCTGGGCGGTGCCGGCCCGCAGATAGGCCAGGGCCAGGTTTTCCTCGATGGTCATGTTGGGGGCGGTGCCCTTGAGGGGGTCCTGGAACAGGTGCCCGATCACCTTGCTGCGTTTGAACTCGGGGGTAAAGGTGATGTCCTCCCCGCCCAGGATGACGCAGCCCTCGTCGGCGATGAAGCCGCCGGTGATGGCGTTGAAGAGGGTCGATTTGCCCGCGCCGTTGGAGCCGACAATGGTGGCGAAATCTCCCTTTTCCAGCGCCAGGTCGACGCCGTCCAGCGCGATCTTTTCGTTGACGGTGCCCGGGTTGAAGGTCTTGCGGACACCCTTCATTTCCAGCATCAGCATCAGACTGCCTCCTTTTTGCCGTGGGTTTTGGCGTGGCGGAGGCGGGCCTCCTGCTTGCGCTTTTCAAAGGCGATCTTCTGGCGGATGGCCGGCATCGAGATGGCCACCGCCACGATGAGGGCCGAGACCAGCTTCATGGCCGCGGCCGGGACGTTGAACCGCAGGGCCACCGCCACAATGAAGCGGTACAGGCAGCTGCCAAAGACCACGCCGCCCACCCGCAGCACCATCGAACGCCTGCCCAGCAGCGTCTCGCCGATGATGAGGGAGGCCAGGGCAATGGTGACCATGCCGGTGCCGACGTTGATGTCGCAGCTCTTCTGGTACTGGGCCAGCAGCGCCCCCGACAGGGCGGTCAGGCTGCCCGAGATGCACAGGCCCACCATGATGGTGTAGCCCGGGTCGATGCTGGAGGCGCGGACCATGGCGGCGTTGTCGCCGGTGGCCCGGATGGAAAGGCCCAGCCGGGTGCCGAGGAAGCGGACCATCAGCACGCAGGCGATCAGGATGACCGCCGCCGCCAGGATCAGCTGATACCAGCCGCCGGCAAAGGCCAGCAGCTCCTTGCCGAGGGAGAATACGGTGTCCACCCGCACCAGACTCATGTTGGAGGAAAAGCCCATCACCGCCAGATTGACGGTGTACAGGCCGGTGTTGACGATGATGCCGGCCATGATGCTCTCGACCCCGAGGCGGGTCTGCAAAAAGGCGGTGATGAAGCCGGACAGCACCCCCGCCGCCATGGCGGCAAAGAGGGCCAGCACCGGGTGGCCCGCCACCGCCACCTGGCAGCAGACCGCGCAGCCCAAAGTGAAGCAGCCGTCGGTGGACAGGTCGGCGATGTTCAAAACCGAATAGCTCAGAAACAGCGCCAGCGCCACCAGCGCATAGATGCAGCCCAGCTCGAGGGCCGACTGCAGAACATTGATCGAAAAAATACTAGCCAGCATGAATTTCCCTCACGAACCTATTAACATATCTATAAATCCGTCCAGCCGGACGACACGTGCGTCCGGCCGGGCACAGCCAGAAAGCGAAGCTTACTCGAACTCTTCGGCGGTGACCAGCTCCTTGATGGCGGTGCAGTAGGGCTCGAAGGCTGCCTTGACCGTCTCGAGATCGAGGCCGAGGGCCGCGCAGGTCTCGGTGTTGATGGTGGCGGTACCGTTGTCAAAGGTGCGGTAGGGCAGCTCGGCAATGGTCTTGCCGTCGCAGAGCAGCTCCACCACCATGTCGGCGGTGGCCTCGCCCAGCTGGACGTAGTCGACGCCGTAGCCCAGGAAAGCGCCGTTGAGGGCAAAGCTGTCCGCGCCGGTGAAGTGCTGGATGCCCGCCTCGATCATGGTCTCGTAGATGGCCAGCTCGGCGGTCATGATGGTGTTGTCGGTCGGGGTAAAGACCACCTTGACCCCCGAAGCCGCCAGCGCTTCCACCGCCATCTGCACTTCGGCGGTGTTGGTGCCGTTCTTTTCGATGTAGCCGATGCCGTGCGCGTCACAGAACGCCTTGGCGTCGGCGATGGCCTGGGTGGAGGAGTCCTGCCCCAGGTCGTACAGCAGGCCCAGCTGATCGAGGTCGGGGTTGATGGAGAGAATCAGGTTCATGATGGCCTCGGTGTTCAGCGCGTCGGAGGTGCCGGTGATGTTGGGCAGCCCGTCGAAGCCCGCGCCCACCGGGTCGGTGACCGCCGAGTAGATGACCGGGATATCGGTGTCCTCGACGGCCGCCAGCATGGTGGAAGCCGAGGGGGTGGCCACCGCCACAATGACGTCCACATCGTCGGCGACCAGGTCGGCGCCGATCTGGTTCAGGTTGGACTGGTCGGCCTGGGCGTTGGCGTAATAGTCGGCGTAGTTGAAGGTGACGCCGCGCTCGGCGCCCACCTCGTCGAGGCGGGCCTCGAGGGAGGCGACGATCTGGTTGAGGGAAGCGTCGTCGACGTAGTTGACGATGCCCACCTTATAGACAGTGCCGGACGAAGCGCCGCCGGCAGACGCCACGGAGGAAGCGGCGGAGGACGACGACCCGCAGCCGGTCAGTGCCAGCGCGGAGCAGGCGGCCGCGCCCAGAATGGCGGCCTGGAGGAAGCTGCGGCGGGAGATCATCTTGCTGTGTTTCATGGGTTAAGCTCCTTTCCTGTGTGGGGGCCGGGCCCAAAGCGAAAGGCCCGCCCCGCCTAAGCTGCGGAACGGGCCATACAATAAAAACGACCCGTCCCTGTGTTTTACCACAAGGACAGGATCGAAGATTCGATTCTGCGGTGCCACCTTGCTTGCCCTGCTTCCTTGCAGAGCCCCTCGCGGGGAGCCAACACTCCCCTGCCCTGTAACGGGAGACACCCGTCCTAAGCTACTGGGGACAAAGCCCGTTCGCCCGGCCCTCGGCGACCCATAACCGCTGCGCC
>DXHQ01000021.1 GCA_019113345.1 Candidatus Faecalibacterium intestinigallinarum | reverse complement strand
GTGCGCTCCCACCCGAACTGATAGAGGTTCAGGTCGATGAAGCGCTCGTCGCGGAACACGTGGAATTTCAATTTTTCGGGTCCTTTTTCTTCCCTTGCCATGCGCGGGCCTCCTTGCCGTCAAAACGCCTGCTGGAGCCGGCGTCCTGTCTAAACCGATATCATCGTTTTCTAATGCTATTATACCATGCCGTCAAGAGAGAATATACCATTTTGCGTCCGAACTTTCAAAAGTAGTCCCACAATCCTAGAAATTGGTATATAAAAAGCGGCATCATGGCATTCAAAAGCCGTCTCTCGTAATGTATAATAATTGCACAACAAGGGAGTAGAAACTATGCAATGTGCACAACGCATAATTTTCTGTTCATGATTTCGTCACAATGACGAAACAGACCTCCCTCACGCAGTCCCCGCCCGGGCAGGCACGCGCTCACCCATTGGCAACAACAAAGGAGATGGCTTATGAAGAAGATTTCCCGCCGTTCGTTCCTTGCAGCCTCTGCCGCGCTGGCAGCCGCCAGCCTGACCACCGGCTGCGGCGGTGCGAGCGATGGCAAGACCCATCTGACGTTCCAGATCTGGGACGTCTTCCAGCGCGACGGTATGCAGGCTTTGTGCGACGCCTATACCGCCATGCACCCGGAGGTCACCATCGAAGTGCAGGTCACCAGCTGGAACGAATACTGGACCAAGCTGGAAGCAGCCACCATGGCCCGCCAGGCCCCCGACATTTTCTGGATGCACACCAACGAGATCCTCAAGTACGCCGACAACGACAAGCTGGTGGACTGCTCCGGCATCGTCGAGACCGACAAGTTCAGCGAGATCTCGCTGGCCAACGCCAGCGGCTCGGACGGCAAACTGTACGGCGTGCCCAAAGACAAGGACACCGTCGGTCTTGTGTACAATAAGGAGATGTTCGACGCCGCCGGGGTGGCTTATCCCGACGAGAACTGGACCTGGGACGACCTGATCGACGCTTCCCAGAAAATTTATGACGCCACCGGCAACTACGGCTTTATGGCCTACTCGGAGGACCATCTGGGCTACTGGAGCTTTGTCTATCAGGCCGGCGGCAGCATCCTGACCGAGGACAAGACCCGCGGCAACTTCGACGACCCCGCCACCCGGATGGGCATGGAGTTCTACATCACCATGCAGGACTACGACTGGTGCCCCAACCAGACCTACTTTGCCGAGACCAGCCCCGGCACCGCCTTCTTCTCCGGGCACGGCGCCATGTACATCGAGGGCAGCTGGAACATCCTGCCCAGCCTGCAGAACTACCCCGAGATGGTGGGCAAGTGGGACGTTGCCGTCCTGCCCCGCTGCCCCAACCCCATGAACGGCGACGGCCGGGCCACCATCTCGAACGGCTTGTGCTACGCCACCACCAAGACCAACAAGCATCTGGACATCGTCATGGATGTGCTGAAGTTCTTCGGCACCGAAGAGGGCCAGATCATCGAGGGCCAGAGCGGCGCGGCCATGCCCGCCTACGCCGGCACCGAGGACAGCTACCTGCAGTGCTTCGAGCAGTATCCCATCGACTTTACCCCCTTCACGGATATGTTTGAATACAGCATCCAGTGCGTCAACAATGCCGCCCGCCCCGAGTGGAAGACCCCGGTCAGCGATACCATGCTGAAGATCTACGCCGGCGACCTGACCATCGACGAGGGCCTTGACGAGATCCAGCGGATCATCAACGAAGCCAGCGCCGACTATTATGAATAAGGAGGCAACTCATGGATAAAACGTCCAAACTGGGCCGCGACGGAGCTTTTTGGGGCCTTGTCATGGTGGCCCCCACCATCATCGGCCTGATCGTGCTGAACATCTACCCCTTCATCGACACCATCTACATGAGCTTCTCGAAGTCGCTGCCCTTCGGCGAGTTTGAGTTCGAGGGCATCGCCAACTATGTCGAGATGTTCCAGAACGCCGAGTTCTGGAAAGCCACCTGGAACACCATCCTCTTCTGTGTGCTGACCGTGCCCGGCGGCATCTTCATTTCGCTGATCGTCGCCGTCCTGCTCAACAGCAAGATCAAAGGCCGCGCCACCTTCCGCGCCATCTTCTTCCTGCCCATGGTCGTCGCGCCCGCCGCCGTCGCCATGGTCTGGAAATGGATCTTCAACTCCCAGTACGGCATCCTGAACGTGCTGCTGGGCGCCAACATCGGCTGGCTGACCGACAGCCAGATCGTCCTGGTCTCCTGCGCGCTGGTCCAGATCTGGAGCAACGTCGGCTACGACGCCGTCCTGCTGCTGGCCGGATTGCAGAACATCTCGGTCAGCCTGTACGAGGCAGCCGACCTGGACGGCGCATCCAAGGTGCGGCAGTTCTTCAGCATCACCCTGCCGATGGTTTCCCCCACCCTCTTTGTCGTCCTGATCATGCGCCTGATGAGCTCGCTGAAGGTCTTTGACCTGATCTACATGATGGTGGACGTCAACAACCCCGTCCTGAACGACGCGCAGAGCCTGATGAGCCTGTTCTACCGCGAGAGCTTCATCGCCGGCGACAAGGGCTACGCCGCCGCCATCGTCGTCTGGACCGTCCTGCTGATCGGCCTGGTGACCCTGATCCAGTTCATCGGCCAGAAGAAGTGGGTCAATTACGAGGTGTAAAACATGAGCACTGCAACTGCTACCACGACCGCCGCTCCCGCCGGGAGCATGAAAAACTCCAAGCGGATGACCAAGATCCTCACCTATGCGGCCCTGACCATCGGCAGCGTCATCATGATCTTCCCCTTCTTGTGGATGGTCCTGACCTGCTTCAAGACCCAGGCTGAGTCCATCGCGGTGCCGCCCCAGATCCTGCCCAGCCAGTGGAACTTTGACAACTTTGTCACCGCGCTGGAAAGCCTGCCCTTTGTCAACCTGTACATCAACACCGCGCTGCTGATCGTCCTGCGCGTGCTCTGCGCCGTGGCTTTCAGCTCGATGGCGGGCTACGCCTTCGCCAAACTGCACTTCCCCTGCAAGAACCTGCTGTTCTCCATCGTCCTGATCCAGATGATGCTGCCCAGCCAGATCTTCATCACCCCGCAGTACCTGATGCTGGCCAAGATGGGCATGACCAACTCCATCTTCGCGCTGCTCTTCCCCGGCATCGTCTCGGCCTTCGGCACCTTCTTCCTGCGGCAGTCCTACCTGGCCATCCCCAACGAGATCGCCGAGGCGGCCTATCTGGACGGCTGCAACAAGTGGCAGGCCTTCTACAAAGTCATGCTGCCCCTGACCGGCTCCAGCATGGCGGCGCTGGCCATCTTCACCGCGGTGTTCGCCTACTCCGACCTGATGTGGCCCCTGATCTGCAACACTGACCTGAACATGATGACCCTGTCCGCCGGCCTTTCGACCCTGAACGGCCAGTTCACCACCAACTTCCCGGTCCTGATGGCAGGCAGCCTGCTGGCCATGATCCCGATGGTGGTCCTCTACCTGATCTTCCAGAAGCAGTTCATCCAGGGCATCGCCATGACCGGCGGCAAATAAGCCGCAGGCCCGCATCCCTCCTTTTACTGCCTGGCTGACACACACACGTGAAAAGGCGCCCGGCCCACCAAACGGCTGGGCGCCCTTTTCCGTGCCATAAACCTACTAGATAAGGAGGATACTGCCATGAGTATCCGCATCGACCGCGAAAACGGACTGATTACCCTCCACACCGCCCACACCAGCTATCAGATGTGGGCCGACCGCCTCGGGGTGGTCCATCACCTCTACTACGGCCCCGCCGTCGGGGACTGCGACCTGCGCGGCCTCGAGTACTACTCCGACTGCGGCTTTTCGCCCCAGCCGGCCGGGATGGACCGCCAGCGGGACTACTCCCTCGACAACCTCTGCCAGGAGTACACCGGCAGCGGCGTCGGCGATTACCGGATCGGCTGCCTGCGGCTGGCCGGCCCCGACGGCAGCCGTGCGGCCGACTTCCGCTTTGTCTCGGCCGAGGCCGTCCCCGGCAAATACGCCCTGCCCGGCCTGCCCGCCGCCTGCGACAACGGCGGCGAATGCGAGACGCTGCGCCTCAAGCTGAAGGACGTCGTCAACGGCCTGGCCGTCACCCTGCTGTACGGCGTCTATGAGGCCGCCGACCTCATCACCCGGGCGGCGGTATTCGTCAACGAGGGCGAGGGCACCATCCGGCTGGACAAGGCCGCCTCGGCCTGCCTGGACCTGCCCTTCGGGCAGTGGGAGCTGATCCACTTCCAGGGCCGCCACTGCATGGAGCGCCAGCCCGAGCGGGCGCCCCTCGGCCACACCATCCAGACCCTGCGCTCGGCCCGGGGCGCTTCCAGCCACCAGCACAACCCCTTTGCCATCCTGGCCGCCCCCCACACCACCGAGGAGGCCGGCGAGTGTCTGGGGGCCATGCTGGTCTGGTCGGGCAACTTCAAGATCGAGTGCGAGGTCAACCAGATGCAGTCCACCCGGCTGGTGGCCGGGGTCAGCGACGACGATTTCAGCTGGACGCTGGAGCCGGGCGGGCAGTTTGCCGCGCCGGAAGTCCTGTTCTGCTACAGCGAGGCGGGCCTCGGCGAGCTGTCGGCCCGGTATCACCGCTTTTTGCAGCACAACATCATCCGCAGCGTCTGGCGGGACAAGCCCCGGCCCATCCTCATCAACAACTGGGAGGCCACCTACATGGACTTTGACGCCCAGCGCATCCTGGACATCGCCCGCCAGGCCCGGGAGCTGGGGGTCGAGATGCTGGTGCTGGACGACGGGTGGTTCGGCCAGCGCAGCGACGACACCAGCGGCCTGGGCGACTGGCAGGTCAACGAGGCCAAGCTGGGCTGCACCCTGGACCAGCTGATCGGCCAGGTGCGGGAGATGGGGCTGCTGTTCGGCCTGTGGGTGGAGCCCGAGATGGTCTGCGCCAATACCGCCCTCTACGCCGCCCACCCCGACTGGGCGCTGACCATCCCCGGGCGCGCGCCCTCCACCGGGCGCAGTCAGCTTGTGCTTGACTTGGGCCGCCCCGAGGTGGTAGAATACCTCTATGGAACGTTTCACCGACTGCTGGCCGGCCATGACATCGCCTACATCAAATGGGATATGAACCGCAACATGACCGATGTCTACAGCCGTGCCCTGCCCCCCGAGCGGCAGGGTGAAGCGGCCCACCGCTATATGCTGGGCCTGTACGATCTGCTGGGCCGGCTGACGCGGGACTTCCCGCAGGTGCTGTTCGAGGGCTGCGCCGGCGGCGGCGGCCGGTTCGACGCCGGGATGCTCTATTACTGCCCGCAGATCTGGTGCAGCGACGACACCGACCCCATCCACCGGATCAAGATCCAGTACGGCACCTCCTTCGGCTATCCGCCCTGCACCATGGGCAGCCATGTGTCGGCCTCCCCCAACCACCAGACCGGCCGCAGCACCCTGCTGTCCACCCGGGCGGTGGTGGCCATGGCCGGCACCTTCGGCTACGAGCTGGACCTGCAAAAACTGACCGGGGACGAAAAAGAGATGGTCCGGGCGCAGATCGCGCGCTGCAAACAGCTGCAGCCCCTGCTGCTGGAGGGCCGCTGCGAGCGGCTGACCAACGCCGTCGCCGACAGCTGCTTCACCGCCTGGCAGTTCACCGCCCCCGACCGCAGCAGGGCGGCCGTCAGCGTGGTGGTCATCGACCCGCAGGCCAACCCCTGGCCCATCCACATCCGGCTGCGCGGGCTGGACCCCGACGCCCTCTACCACGAATCCCTCACCGAGCGCGTCTACACCGGCGCGGCCCTCTGCCGCGCCGGGCTGACGCTGCCCATCATGCAGGGCGATTACCCCGCCGTGCAGATCATGATCGAAAGGATGGAATCTGTATGACCCCACAGGAAGACGCTTTGTTCCGGCAGCGGCTGGCCCGCCACCACGACGAACTGCGCTGGCTGTACATGGAACTGTACGACAACGGCTCGATGTTTGCCGAGCTGTGCGACCAGATGTACCGCTATGCTGAAGCCCGCAGCGCAGCCCTGAAAGAGCGGGACGCCGCCCGCGAGGCCGACCCGAACTGGTACAAGCACCGTGATCTGCTGGGCATGATGCTGTACATCGACAACTTTGCCGGCAACCTCGACGGGGTGCGCGGCAAGCTGGACTACCTCGAAGAGGCCGGGGTCAACTGCCTGCACCTGATGCCCTTTCTGGACACCGTCAAGGGCCGGGACGACGGCGGGTACGCGGTGGCCGATTTCCGCACCGTCCGGCCCGACCTGGGCACCATGGAGGACCTGGAGCAGCTGACCGCCGCCTGCCACGACAAGGGCATGAACGTCTGCATGGACTTTGTCATGAACCACACCAGCTGCGACCACGAATGGGCGCGGCGGGCCAGGGCCGGCGAAGGGGAGTACATGAGCCGCTACTTCTTCTTTGACAGCTACGACATCCCCGCCGAGTACGAAAAGACCTGCCCGCAGGTCTTTCCCACCACCGCGCCGGGCAACTTTACCCAGCTGCCCGACGGGCGGTGGGTGATGACCACCTTCTACCCCTACCAGTGGGACCTGAACTACGCCAACCCCCGCGTCTTCAACGAGATGATGTACAATTTCCTCTATCTCGCCAACCGGGGCATGGATATCATCCGGATCGACGCGGTGCCCTACATCTGGAAGGAGCTGGGCACTTCCTGCCGCAACCTGCCCCGCGTCCACACCATCGTGCGGATGATGCGGATGATCGGCGAGATCGTCTGCCCCTCGGTCATCCTGCTGGGCGAGGTGGTGATGGAGCCGGTCAAGGTGGTCCCCTACTTCGGCACAGTGGACAAACCTGAGTGCCATCTTTTGTACAACGTGACCACCATGTGCACCACCTGGCACACCGTCGCCACCCACGACACCCGCCTGCTGCGCAAGCAGCTGGACAGTGTCAACGGCCTGCCCAAGGAATACGTCTTTCTGAACTACCTGCGCTGCCACGACGACATCGGCTGGGGCCTCGATTACGACACCCTGCGCAGCTGGGGCATGGAGGAAGTGCCCCACAAAAAATACCTGAACGAGTTCTTCCAGGGCCGCACGGCCGGCAGCGTCAGCCGGGGCGAGCTGTACAACGACGACCCCACCACCGGCGACGCCCGCTTCTGCGGCACCACCGCCAGCATGTGCGGCCTCGAAACGGCCGCGACCGCCGCGGAGGAGGACACCGCCATCCGGTTCGACCTCTGCCTGCACGCCATGATGCTGTTCCAGTCGGGCATCCCGATGCTGTACAGCGGCGACGAGATCGGCCAGCTGAACGACTACAGCTACAAAACCGACCCCGACAAGGCCGCCGACAGCCGCTATGTCCACCGGGGGCGCCTGCCCTGGGCGCGCGCCGCCCAGCGGACGGACAGCGCCAGCCCGGCCGGCCGCATCTTTGCCGGGCTGCGGGAGCTGGAAACGATCCGGCGGCAGAATCCCGCCTTTGAGGCGTCGGCCGCCGTCGACACCCTCGACACCGGCAGCCTTGCCGTCCTCGGCATCCGGCGCGAGGCCGAAGGGGAAGAGCTGATCGGCCTGTTCAACTTCGGCGGCGAGGGCCACGCCGTCCCCCTGCCGGCCGGCGGCTACGCCGACCTGCTGACCGGCGAGCCCCACACCGGCGAAGCCCCCCTCCAGCCCTACGGCTTTATCCTGCTGCAAAAGCAGTAACGCCGC
>DXHQ01000020.1 GCA_019113345.1 Candidatus Faecalibacterium intestinigallinarum | reverse complement strand
CTTTTTTGCAAAATAGGGCTTGCAAAAAAGCGGCGGTTGCGGTATAATACCACCTGCAACGTGGATATGCCTCTTTAGCTCAGTCGGTTAGAGCACCTGACTGTTAATCAGGGTGTCGCCTGTTCGAGTCAGGCAAGAGGCGCTTGGGATGCGGCCCGGGTGGGGCGCATCCCTTTTTTGTGCATCCTGCACAGAACCGGCGGCGCTTTTTGGCCAGAAATCCGCCCCATTTTCGGTGAAAATTGAAAATGGCCCCTTGAAGAAACTGTCGCATTGTGGTAAACTACACTTGAGCTCTAAGAGCCTGACGGCTCCGCGAGCCGCAGCACCTCGATCAAAGGGTAGGCGCTCCCTTCTTTTGATAGCAGCTGACCTCTGCTTTGTCCTGTTTCTCCGCAGGGCAGGGCAAAGCAGAGGACTGCGTGCTGCTATAGGGTCAATCCCTTTTGTCTGCGGGACAGCACACAGCGCGGGTTTTGCATGGGGTGGAGCAATTTTCCTCTTGTGAATTCGGGCAGAATATGATAAAATGTGTCCATAGTCCTGTGTGAACAAAATCTTGATAGAATTTGAAGAGATCGTGGCCGTTCGTCGCGTGTATCTCTTGTAAAGGAACCATCTATGCGCTATACTTATGTGCGGCAGCACGACACCACAGACTGCGCGGCCGCCTGTCTTGCGATGGTGTGCCTCCATTACAGAAAGGAAATCACGATCACGCGGCTGCGTGACATGATGGGCACCGACCTGAAGGGCACCAATCTCGTCGGCCTGCAAAAGGCGGCAAACGAGCTGGGTTTCACCACAGCCGCCGTCCGGGTCGACCGCGAAAACTTTTTAAGTGACTTTTCCCTCCCCTGCATCGCGCAGGAGATCACCGACCAGGGGTTAACGCACTTCGTGGTCGTATTCAAAAAGACCACCATCCCCGACGAGGGCGCCCGGCGCAAGCATATGCTGGACGTCACCGCCGCCAAGGAGGAGGCCGACAAGACCGGCAAGAAGTACAAGAACAAGGAATACGTCGTCGTGGGCGACCCGGGCACCGAGCTGCGCAGGATGACGCTGGACGAGTTCTACAAAAACTTCACCGGCGTGCTGCTGCTTTTGAACCCCACGGCTGATTTCCAGCCCGGCAAGGTGGAGCAGGGCAGCATGTTCAAGCGGTATCTGAACCTGCTTCTGCCGCAGAAAAAGCTCTTTGCCTACGCCATTCTCAGCTCGGTCATCCTGACCATCCTGGGTATTGCATCCTCCCTCTTCAATAAGATATTGATGGATGAGGTGCTGCCCTACGGGCTGGATAACCTGCTGCTGACCTTGATCCTCGTGTTCAGCGTGGTCAGCGTCACCTCTGCATTTGTCACCTTCGTGCGGCAGTGGATCCTGGTCCATCTGTCCATCAAGATAGATATCCCGATGATGCTGGGATACTTCGGGCACATTTACCATCTGCCCATGAAGTTCTTTGCCACCCGCAAGACCGGCGATATCACCACCCGTTACTCCGACGCCAACACCATCAAGTCCATCTTCACCAGCATTGCGCTGAGCCTGATCATGGACATCTCGATGGCGGTCATCACCGGCATCATCCTCTTCCGGATGAACGCCACCCTCTTCTCGGTCGCGCTGTTCATGACGCTGGTCAGCCTGCTGCTTGTGCTGGTCTACCGGCGCCCCTACAAGAAGATCAACGAAGAGACGATGCAGCAGGCGTCCATCCTCAACAGCCAGATGATCGAGGGCCTGCGCGGCATCGAGACCATCAAGTGCAACGCCGGCGAGGACAACGAGCTCGAGCGTCTCGAGCGGGAGTACATTAAAAGCCTCAAGATCAGCATCCGGTCGAGCAAGCTCTCGACCACCCAGACGCTGATTACCTCTTTGATCTCCACCGGGTTCAGCATGCTGACCTACTACATCGGCATCATGCAGGTCCTGAATGGGGAGATGACCCTGGGCTCGTTCATGGCGTTCAGCACCCTGTCGAGCTACTTTACCAGCCCGGTGGGCAACCTGGTCAACCTGCAATTGCAGATTCAGGAAGCCTCCATTTCGATGAAGCGTCTGACCGAGATCATGGACTACCAGGCCGAGCAGGCCAACGCCGACGAGCAGGAGTACACCGACCTCGAGCAGATCGAAGGCGACATTGAGTTCCGGGACGTGACCTTCCGTTACGGCAACCGCAACCCCGCGCTGGACCACGTCAGCTTTACCATTCCCGCAGGGAAAAAGGTGGCGCTGGTGGGCCATTCGGGCAGCGGCAAGTCCACCATCACCAAGATGCTGCTCAAGTATTACGAGCCGGAATCTGGTGAGATTCGGGTGAACGGCGTCAACCTGAGCGAGTACACCAACGCTTCGGTCCGCCGCGCCATTTCCTACGTACCGCAGAACATTGAGCTTTTCAGCAAGACCATCCTGGACAACATCCGCATTTCGCGCCCCGACGCGACGCTGGAGGAAGTCAAGGAGGCCGCCAAAAAGGCGGACGCCCACGACTTCATCCGCAAGCTGCCGCTGCAATACCACACCTACCTGGAAGAAGCCGGCAACGGCCTGTCGGGCGGTGAGAAGCAGCGCATCGCGCTGGCGCGGGCGTTCCTGAAAGACTCAAACCTCTATATTCTGGACGAATCGACATCCAACCTCGACTTTGCGACGGAGAATGCCATTTTTGACATGATCTACCACCAGCTGGCCGACCGTTCGATGCTGATCGTCGCCCACCGCCTGTCCACCGTCCGCGGCTGTGACCAGATCATCGTGATGGATGAAGGCCGCATTGTGGAGCAGGGTACCCACGATGAGCTGATGGCGAAAGAGGGCAAGTACTACGCCCTGTGGAACCTGCAGCAGGGCATCTTCCGCAAGCGGGAGGAGCCCAAGCCCGTTGTCGAGACCGCCCCCGCCGCTGACGACGAGGATGACGACTCGATGACCTACTGATGGTGCAACCGGGTGCGCACCCGGTTACATAAATGGTTTTCACGCGGTTGCGCAACCGTGTGGGGATCGACACATTTTTTCGTTTCAATCATTTGAAGGGAGTAATTCATTATGATGATGCCTGCAAACTACTCTGTTATCGCAGAGAACGAAATGACCTACGTCAACGGCGGCGCTCTGATCGACTGCTTCGCCCCCCTGATGACCTCTTCCAACTGGAAGACCTTCAACACCAACCTGATCAAGATCATCGGCAACTCTGCTATGGCCAACTTCCTGAGCAGCACTGTCGGCGTTCTGTTCGGCGGCGAGTTCAGCTTCGAGAACTGGGGCGACACCCTCGAGGGCAACTACTGGAAGGGCTTCGACAGCGTCAACAACGGCCTGAACACCGTCCTGTCTTGGGTCGGCGCTCTGGGCGCTATCTACACCCTGGGCACCAACGATGCTAAGACTATCCACAACGATAAGGTCCTGGGCATCACCGGCGCTGCTCTGTAAACTGTAAGTCAGACTTTCATTCCAACTAAGAAAGGTGGTTCATCATGACCTTTCCTGCAAATTACGCAGTAATGGCAGAGGATGAGCTGACTTATGTCACCGGCGGCGGCGTGATTGCGAATATCCTGCCCGCTGTCATGACCAGCGAGAACTGGCGCACCTTCAGCACCAACATGATCAAGATCGTGGGCAACACCTTCCTGAGCAATTTTGTTGGTACCATCCTGGGCACCGCTTTCGGCACCAGCTACGCTTTCGGCGGCATCATTGATGCTATCGACGGCCAGCTGTCCAAGTTTGATGGTGTCAATGGTCTGCTGCAGACCATTGGTGGTCTGGCTGCTATCTACACTCTGGGCACCAACGATGCCAAGGTGAAGCAGTCTGGCGCTCTGGGTATCGATGGCACTAAGGTTGAGGCCTAAGCTGGTTATTCAGCTCTAATCTCGATTGCAAGTGTATTTTAGTCTGACCCCGCCCCACGGGGTTGGGGCAGTTAAAATGCCTCGTTATGGTGTGCCAGGAGGCAAGTACCTCCTGGCGCACCTTATTTTTTATGGCAAAACCTGCCTGCTTCATCCGCCCGGATGCGACAGGTAAACGCGGGCTGCGAACGCCCTGCTTCACTCCTTTCTAAAAATTTTATGCGCGACCAGTGAAACGTGAAATAAAATTTTGCGGGGTGTTCGCGGTCCACGTTTGCCTGCTGCAAGGCGCAGGGCAAACTACAAAGATAAGGTGGATACTATGAACGAAATCTTAGTCAGCGAAAGCAAGACCCTCAAGCTCACCAACGTGCTCAGCCGCCGCATTATGCCGGAGGACTTTGCCAATATCAACCTGATCGTCACCCAGATGGAAAACTTTGTCCGCAGCCACGGCGCCCAGCCCATCGGCCCGCTGGTGCAGCACATCTGCATCGCCAAGGGCCCCAAGCCCGAGCCCCAGATGTACCTGCTGCGCCAGGCCAACCAGATGATCACCCGGCTGGACCCCCAGTACCACATGGACGCGGTGCTGCGGGTGAAAAACTGCCTCTACGCCCACTACGTCGGCCCCATGGCCCGCAACGAGCTGGCCAGCCAGAAGCTGAACATCTACGCCTTCGAGCATGACATCAAGCTGGCCGGCAGCGCCTACACCATCTTTGTCAGCCAGGACGACGACGAGGGCGTCGTGGACGTCTTTATGGAGAAGGAATAACCCATGAACGTGCAAGTCACCAATCTGTACGATTTGCAGGACCGCCGCATCATGATGGAAAAGAAGCTGCCCCCCTACGGGTACGCCCTTCTGCTCATCGTGGCGGCGCTGATGATCGGCCTTGTGGCATGGAGCACCGTCACCCCCCGCATCTACATCAGCCAGCTGCAGGGCACGGTGCAGTCCGCCAACAAGACCTATATCATGTCCTCCTATTCGGGCCAGATCACCGAGCTGACCATCTCGGAGGGCAGCTACGTCGAGGAGGGCGACCTTGTCGCCCATATCAAGAGCACCGACCTCGACATCCAGCAGTCCCAGCTGGAAAATCAGCTGGCTATCTACCAGACCCAGCTGGCCCAGTACAACAAGCTGATCCAGTCCATCCAGGACAACACCAACTATTTCAGCGAATCGGACCCCGCCGACCAGACATACTATTACCAGTATGAGAACTACCAGAGCCAGGTGGCGCAGCACACCTTTGACTCGTCGGCCTACCGCGCCGCCGGCTACAGCGAAGCGCAGATCCAGTCCATGATGGAGCAGAACCAGAGCGAGCTGGAGCAGATCTACTATTCCGCCCTGCAGTCCGCGGCCCAGAACGTCAGCAGCGTGCAGGCCAACATTGAAAACATCCAGTCCCAGCTGGACGCTCTGAGCACCGGCGCCAACGATTACTACATCTACGCGCCCACCTCGGGCGTCATCCACATGGACAGCCCCTACAGCGTGGGCATGGTCCTGTCGGCCGGGTCGGTGCTGGCCACCGTCGCCAGCGAGAACGCCGACTATGAGATCGTGGCCTACGCCGGCCTGAGCGACCGTCCCCTGCTGGACGTCGGCGACCCCTGCACCATCGCCATCACCGGCCTGGCGCAGACCGCCTACGGCACCCTGACCGGCACCGTCACCGCCATCGACAGCGACGTGACCAGCACAAACGGCACCGCCTACTACAAGGTGACCGTCCAGCCCGACAGCACCTACCTCATCAGCAAGAGCGGCGACCAGGTGGACCTGGCCAACGGCATGAGCGTCACCGCCCGCGTCCAGTACGACGAGGTGACCTACTTCCAGTACGCCCTGGAAGCGCTGGGCGTCCTGACGCGGTAAATGAGGTACAACATGAAGCGATTTGCAAAACGGCTGGCGGCAGCGCTGCTGCTGGCCGCCCTGACCGCCGGCGCGGCCCTGCCTGCCGGCGCCATCAAACTGCCCTCCTGGCCCTTCAAGCACGTCGACGTCGAGAGCATCGACCCCGGCGCCTATGACGCCGAGATGATCGTGGGCACCACCCAGCAGCTCAAACCCACCGTCTACCCCGAAAACGCCAGCGACCCCGAGGTCACCTTTGCCTCCGACGATATCAGCATCGTGCAGGTGGCGGACAACGGCCTGATCGGCGCGGCGTCGGTGGGCACCGCGCGGGTGTCGGCCACCGCCGACGGCGTCACCATCTACTACGACATCACCGTCCTGCCCGACCCGTCCACCGTCGTGTCGGACATGGACGCGGCCCTCTCGGTGGAGGGGGAGCTTGCCGTCGGCGAAGTGGCCAACATTTCGGTGTCGGTCAGCCCCTCTTCGGCGGCCGCCACCGCCACCGTCAGCTTTGCCTCCTCCAATGAGGCGGTGGCCACCGTCAACAACTTCGGCCGGGTCACCGCGGTGGGCAAAGGCTCCGCCACCATCACCGTCACCTGCGGGGACATCGTCCGCACCGTCGGGGTCACCGTCTACATCCCCACCGACGGCATCCACCTGAACACCAACTACCTGGTCCTCAAGCCGGGCGACACGGCCCAGATCACCGGCAGCGTCACCCCCTCCACCGCGCCGCAGGGCCTGACCTTCCGTTCCAGCGACACCAGCGTCGCCATCGTCAACGGGGCCGGCCTGGTCACGGCGGTGGGCACCGGCTCCACCTCCATCGTCGTCTCCAACGGCGACTCGTCCAGCATGGTGACGGTCATCGTCAACCAGGGCGGCGCGTCGGGCGGCGGCTCCGCCAGCAGCGGCGGCGCGTCCTCCTCCGGCGGCGGCGCCTCCAGCCAGCCCGAAGCCTCCGACGACCCCGTCATCCAGCAGATCAACGACGCCCAGGGCACCCTCGTCAACCTCAACCAGGCCGACGTGCCCACCATCACCAGCGCCATGCTGGACGCGCTGCGCCGCACCGGCAAGCAGATGAGCGTCACCGGCGAGGGCTACATCCTCACCGTCAACGGCGCGGACATCCGCAACACCCAGAACGAGCTGTCCACCGCCGTGGCCTTTGCGCCCAGCGCCAGCGAGGACGGGGTGGAGTTCACCCTGAACGAAGGCGGGGCCATGCCCTGCACCGTCAGCCTGACCCTGACGGGCAGCAACGCGGGCTACAGCCGCCTCTACCTCTACAACCAGGCCACCGGTCAGTGGCAGTACCTGAACAGCTACGCGGACGGTGTCGTCACCACCGACACCGCCGGCCGCTACCTGCTGACCAACGACACCCTCACCTTCATCCACATGAACATCTACGCTCTGGCGGCCGCCGGCGTCGTCCTGGTAGCCATCGTCGTGGTGTACATCGCGGTCAAAAAGCGGTACTGGTTCTGGTGATGCAGGCCATCCATATAGAATCTTACCATCCCTCCGGCAAACAAAGCCCCGCCTCCTGCAACAGGAAGCGGGGCTTTGTCAGCGTGTCCCACGCTTTAGGGGGAACCCATTTCTGCCCGCATACGCGGGACAGAAATTCCTTCCCCCTAATATCCCCCTGGGGACAAAATGGAGCGCTGAACCATGCACTCGCCGCAAAGCGGCTCGCACACTCCCAGCGCTCCATTTCCCTGTCGGTGTTCCGCCCGTACGCACATGTCGTCCGGGTGGAACAATTTTCTTTAGGTCTTGGGTCTTACTCCACCGTCACGCTCTTGGCCAGGTTGCGGGGCTTATCGACGTCGCAGCCGCGCAGCACCGCCATGTAATAGGCAAACAGCTGCAAAGGCACGATCAGCTGCAATGGCATGAAGATATCCTCGTACTCGTCCAGCCGGACGACGTAGTCGGCGATGCCGTCGGGCACCGCCGCGTCCCGGGTGGTGAAGAGCAGCACCTTTGCCCCGCGGGTCTTGGTCTCCTTGGCGTTGGAGAGGGTCTTTTCATAGACGGCGTGCTGGGTCGCCAGCGCGATGACCGGCACGCCGTCGGTCACCAGACTGATGGTGCCGTGCTTGAGCTCGCCGGCGGCGTAGGCGTCCGAGTGGACGTAGCTGATCTCCTTCAGCTTGAGGCTGCCCTCGAGGGAGAGGGCGTAGTCGAACCCCCGCCCGATGAAAAAGCAGCTCTGGGTGTTTACAAACAGGCTAGCCAGATACTTGATATACTCGCAGTCATCCAGCCGCGGCTTGACCACCTCGGGCGCGCGCTGCAACGCGGCGGTATAGCGGCGGGTCTCGGCCTCGGTCAGGGTGCCGCGGGCGTAGGCCAGCCGCAGCGCAAACAGGTAGAGCACGCACATCTGCACCATGTACGCCTTGGTGGAAGCCACCGCGATCTCGGGCCCGGCGTAGGTGTACAGGACGTAGTCGGCCGCCCGCGCGATGCTGCTGCCCACCACGTTGACGATGGCCAGCACCGGCACGCCGCGGCTTTTGGCCAGCTTGAGGGCGGCCAGGGTGTCGCTGGTCTCCCCCGACTGGCTGATGATGACCACCAGGTCCTCGGGGTCGAGGATGGGGTCGCGGTAGCGGAACTCACTGGCGATGTCGGTCTCGGCGGGCAGGCGGGCCAGCTTTTCGATGGCGGCCTTGCCCACCATGCCGGCGTGCATGGCGGTGCCGCAGGCCACCAGGTGGACCCGCTTGATGGCCGCCAGCTTTTCATCGCTCAGCTCCGGGATGCGCAGGTCGGGCAGGCCGTTTTCCACCCGCGGGCTGACGGTGGCGGTGATGGCCGCCGGCTGCTCGTTGATCTCCTTGAGCATAAAGTGGGGGTAACCGCCCTTTTCGGCGGCCTCGACGTCCCAGTCGGCGGTCAGCCTTTCCCGCCGGACCGGCCGGCCAAATTCGTCGTAGAAGGCCACCCGCCCCGCCTTGCAGACCACCATGTCCCCTTCTTCCAGGACGCTGTAGCTGCGGGTGTACTTGAGGATGGCGGGAATGTCGGAGGCCAGGAAGTTCTCCCCCTCCCCGTAGCCGACGATGAGGGGGCTCTCCCGCCGGACGGCAAAGAGAGTGTCGGGCCAGTCCCGGAAGAGGACGGCCAGCGCATAGCTGCCCCGCACCCGGGCCAGCGCCTCGGCCAAAGCCCGCAGGGGCTCGCCGTGGTAGCAGCTGTCGATCAGCTTGACCAGCACCTCGGTGTCGGTCTCGCTGACAAAGGTGTAGCCCTTTGTCTCCAGCATGGCCTTCAGGGCCCCGTAGTTTTCAATGATGCCGTTGTGGACGATGCTGACATACGGGGTGGAGTGGGGGTGGCTGTTGACGTCGCTGGGCTCCCCGTGGGTGGCCCAGCGGGTGTGCCCGATGCCGCAGTGGGCGGCGGACAGGCCGGCGGCGGTGGCCTCCTGCAATTTGGCGCGCAGGGCGGTCAGCCGCCCCTTGCTCTTGATGACCCGGATGCCGCCGTTCACAGCCAGGGCCAGCCCGGCCGAGTCATACCCGCGGTATTCCAGCTTGGTCAGCCCGTCCAACAGGACGTTCTGGGCGCAGCGGGCGCCCACATAGCCTACAATGCCACACATAAGCAAAACACCTCCCTGGCCGGCAGAAACGCTTCTGCCAGCCTCTCGGGGCGGCGGACAGCCGCCCGGTTCGTATGCTGTTTATGGCTTGCTTTGAAGGGATCTGTTGCGGTATTGCTGCCGTTTTTTGCCCTTCTCTATCGGCTGGTAAAGCCCTCAGCCGGAAAGACATCCGCCGAATCCTTCGATGATCCTTCCCCTCGTCACCCTCACGGCTGTCACCCGCGTGGCCCGGCGCTTTTTGTCAACTGAACGTACACATCCCCCCTCCATCTCCCGTCTGTATCTCACCGTTTGCCCAGCATCTTGTGCAGGCGGGGCTGCCACAGCAGCCTGTAGACCCGCGCCAGGTTGGCCAGCGCCCGGTCAAAGAGCAAAAACGCCGCGTTGCCAATGGCCAGGGTGACCCCCGCCAGCGCCAGGGCCGCCAGCTCCAAGGCCTCGCTCCCCTGCCCTGCCGGAAAGAGCAGAAAGAGCAGCCCGTACAAGACCAGCACCGACCCGTTGCAGAGCAGCAGCTTGGCCCCCACCCGCAGCGGCGCGGGGCGGATGCGGTCAAACCGGGGTTTGACCAGCGGGTAATAGCCCAGCAGGGCGGCAAAAAACAGGGCCGTCTCCTTGTCCGGGACCAGCAGCAGCCCCAGCAGGGCGGCGGCGGCATAGGCCGTCCAGGCCCAGCGGCGGCCGCATTCCAGCGCCACCGCGCCAATAAAAATGCCCCCGGCTGCGGGGGCAATGAACATGGCGACCGGGATGATGGCGCCCAGCAGCATCAGGACCACCGACACGGCCACCGACATCCCGCACAGGGCGACCGCCCAGCTCTGTTGATCTCTCTTTTTCATGAGGGCAGCTCCCATTGCAGCTCCCAGCCGCCGTGTTCCAGGGGGTCCACCTCGTCCCGCAGGCCCAGGATCATGATGTTGTCCAGCAGGCTGCGGTTCAGCTTGACGTCCATCAGGGTGTACACCCGGGACAGGTCGTTGATGGAGGCGATGGCCTGGCGGCGGGCATTCTCCTTGGCGGCCTCCCGGCTGAGGCCGTTGGCCAGAAAGACGTTGTAGCGGTCCTCTTTCTGGTCCCGTTCGTGGCGGTCGGCTTTGTCCAGCAGGTAGAAGGCCTTGCCGATGCAGCTGCCGATGTACCGCATATTTTTGCGCTGGACCGGGTCGTCGGGCGCCAGCAGCGAGAACAGCGCCCCGTAGACGTTGCTCATCGGCTCGGAGGCCACCGCATAGTTCTGGCCCCGCAGCTGCTGCTGGGCGGCGGCCTGGGCCTGCTGCTGGCAGAAGATGCGCTCCAGGGCCGGCTCTTCCTGCGCGGCCTTGTGGTAGGCGCTCTGCAGGGTCACCTTCTGGCTCATCCGCTCCATCTGCTGCCGGAAGGGCAGTTCCTCGTTGCGGCGGTCCTGTAAGCGGTGCCAGTTCATCAGCACCTCGATCTGGGCGGCCAGACGGATGCCCCTGGTCTGGCACATGAGCGGCACCTTGGACAGGCTGCCGGGCATCCGGATGTCCTGGCAGGTGGCCTGGCGGCCGGCCAGGCTGTCGGCCAGCAGCGCCATCACGCCCCCCTTGTGGGCCAGCGCCCCATAAGGCATGATGCCGTAGTCGAGGTACACCTGGTACTTGACCCCCCGCATATAGCGCAGGTAAATGTTGTAATCCCGGATCGAAAGTTCCGGCAGATAGGGGTGGAGTCTGCCTGTGATCATGGCCCATGCCTCCCAGTTTGCCGGGCCCGCGCCCTGCAGGCCCGCGCAAAAGCGCAAAAAACGTGTTTTTTCGGCCGGACAGCCGCCCGGCCGGGGCCCCGCGGGGCCTCGCTGCCTCTAGTATAATCTATTTTGGCCCAAGATGCAATTCCTATTTGAAAACTCTTCCAGTTTGTCCCGTCAAAAATCGCCCGGTCCCGTCCGGAACGGCTGATTTTTCATGTACGAGCGTCAAACTTGCCTATCTCCATTTCCTGATCTATTTTTCCGGTTTTGAAAGGGTCATTTCTCCCTCATTTGTCCCGCCGGGGTCCTCTGGAGCCCTTTTCAAAACCGTTCTCACGGTGCGGATGGCCCCGCCGGCCGTCAAAGCCGTCCCTGGAGAGGGCCGGCATCGGCTTGGCGCCCCGCCCGGCGGGGGCATCGTAGTACATATAGACCTGGCAGGGGATCATCCCGTTGTACATTTTGCGGCGCTTGGCGGCGCGGCGGCCAAAATGGGCCTCAAACTCCATGTCGGCGGTGATGACATAGGCCCCGGCGCAGGGGTGGGCCTCCATCTGCCGGCCCAGCGTCTGGGCCAGCCGGGCCGCCCCCTCGATGGTGCTCATCCGCTCGCCGTAAGGGGGGTTGGTCAGGACGATGGCCTCGGGCCGCGGGGCAAAGTCTTTGACGTCGGCCACCTCGAAGTGGCAGCGCTTGTCGACGCCGGCCAGCCGGGCGTTGGCTTTGGCCAGCTCGATGGCGGCGGGGTCGATGTCGTACCCAAAGCCCTCGAAGGCGGCGTCGGCCTTGATCTCGGCCAGGGCCTTCTGCCGCTGCTCGGCCCAGACGGCCGGCGGGACAAAGCTGTACCGCTCGGCCGCAAACCGCCGCTGCAGGCCGGGGGCCATGTTCAGCGCCTTCTGGGCCGCCTCGATGATGAGGGTGCCGCTGCCGCAGAAGGGGTCCTCCACCCGGCTGTCCCGGCGCACCCGGCCCAGGTCGGCGATGGCGGCGGCCAGGGTCTCCCGCAGGGGGGCCTCCATGGCGTTGCGGCGGTAGCCGCGCTTGTGCAGCCCCTCGCCGCTGGTGTCCAGCATGATCTCGCACAGGTCCTTGCGCAGCAAAAACTGCACCCGGTACTCGCTGCCGGTCTCGGGCAGCACCGAGGTTCGGTGGCCCCGCATCAGCCGCTTGACGATGGCCTTTTTGATGATGCTCTGGCAGGCCGGCACGCTGGACAGCTTGCTGTTCAGGGACGAGCCCTTGACCGGGAAGGCCGCGTCGGCGGGCAGCAGCTCCTCCCAGGGGATGGCGTAGACCCCGTCGAACAGGTCGTCGAAGGTCTCGGCCCTGTAGCTGGCCAGCAGCAGCAGCACCCGCTCGACGGTGCGCAGGTTGAGGTTGGCGGCGGCGATCATCTCCGCCCCGCCCCGGAAGGTCAGCCGCCCGTCGGTGACCCGCAGGTCCTCGGCGCCCAGCCGCCGCAGCTCAAAGCCGGCGGTCGACTCGCAGCCAAAAAAGCAGGGGGCGATCAGTTCATAGGTTGCAGACATGGCGTTTCCTTTCTGTTCCAACGTCAAAACAGGCCCGCCCCGCAAGCGGCGCGCAAGAATGGCTTGCACTTCTCCCGCTGCGGGGCAGGCCCCATCATTGTATGCTCATCCGGCAGCTCAGCGCCCGCCGCGCCGCCCGCGGGACGCGGAACCGCCCCGCCGGCCGCCCGACTCATGGTCGAGGTCTGCCAGTTTCGATTCACTCTGACTCTTGAAGCGGCTCATCATGTCCTCAAAGGACAGGTTGTCGCTCTTGGCCTGGGGTCTGGGCTGCCAGACCCGGGGGCCCTCCTCCCGCGGGGAGCGTCTGCCGCCCCGGGGCGCGCCGCGATTTTCCCGCGAAGCGCCGCGGCCGCCTTCCCGCGCGGGGCGCTCGGGCGGGGGCAGCAGCTGCTTGATGGACAGCCCGATCTTGCCCTCGGGCGAGATATTGATGACTTTTACCTTGACCGTCTCCCCCTCGTGGAGCACCGCCGCGATATCCTGCACATAGGCGTTGGACACCTCCGAGATGTGGACCATGCCCACCTTCCCCTCGGGGAGGGCCACAAACGCGCCGAACGGCTTGATGCCGGTGACCCGGCCTTCCAAAACATTACCGACCTCTATCAAAGCTCATACCCTTTCTTCTGCCCAAAAGGCCCTGTTCCCGGGGCCGGAGCCCCGCCGCAAACGGACTGCATCAGTTGCCCGAGATGTCCACGATGATCCTCTCATTGGGGGCCGCATAGCCGTAGGAATCCCGCGCGATCCACTCGACGATCTCGTCGGGGTCGCCGCTGAGGATCCGCTCCAGCTCCTCATTTTCGGACTGCTGCTGCGCGATCTGCTCGTTCAGCGCGTCCAGCTCGGCCTGCTTGGAGCTGATGGTCACCTGGTTCGAGACATAAGCCGCCAGCATACTCAGCAGCAGCAGGATAAAAAACAGGCGGCTGACCGCCCACCAGAGCGTTTTCGCCTTTTTCCGGGTCCGTGCCATTCCGCCCGCCTCCCATGGTTCAGACTGCGTACAACCGATGCGTTATACGTTTGAATTATACAACAGATGCGGCTGGTTTTGCAAGCTCTTTTTTTGGTTTTCTGCCGCCGTTTTTGCCGCTTTTCGGGCCCGGCGGGCCTGCCGCGCCGCCCGCAGGGCGCCGCGCGCCGGGACAAGGCACCGCCGCGCCAATATGCGCCACGGCCCCAGCACCAGCCGCCATGCCCGCCCGGCCCAGGGCCCCAGCAGGCTGTGGGCCGCCAGCGCCCCCGCAAAGCCGGCGGCCGCCATGTACCACCGCAGGCTGCCCGCGTCGCTGTAGCCGGCGGCGTAGCTCTGCAAAAAGAGCAGCAGCATCCCCACCAGCGCCGCGTCGGGCAGAAAGGCGCCCCGTCCCCTGCCGGGGGCCAGGGCCCGCAGCGCCCCTACCAGCGCCCCCAGGTAGAGGCAGCAGAGCATCTCCCGCCCCGCCTGCCAGGGGGCCAGCACCGGGGCCATCAGCGGACCAGGCGGCGCAGAAAGCCGCCCGGGGTGCGGGCCTCGGCGTACTCCAGCGCGTCGATGCGGCCGGCCAGTTTCGCTTCGCCCTTTTCCAGGTCCAGGGCGGTGACGCTCAGTTCCCCGCCGGTCAGTTCCAGGACGCAGCCGGCCAGCTCCAGCGCCGCGCCGTCGGGGTCGCACCGGATCACCCGGCGCACCCCGGTGACGGTCAGGCGGCTGCGCGATTCCAAAATCAGGTCGTGGGGCGCGGTCTCCCTTGTCTTCGGTTCCATCTGCTCGCCTCCCCGCAGTCTCGTTATCCACAGACTATGCGGCGGGGCGGGCGGTTTATTCCGGCGCGCCCTCCGAGATGATCTCGTACATCTCCCGGGCCACGTCCTTGGTGCGGGGCTCGGCGTCCGACAGGACCCGCACCTTGACCGGCCGGTTGCCGAAGGTGATCTCGATGACGTCGCCGGGGGCGACGGCGGCCGAAGCCTTGGCCACCTTGCCGTTGATGAGGATGCGGCCGGCGTCGGCCACCTCGTTGGCCACCGTCCGCCGCTTGATGAGGCGGGAAACCTTCAAATACTTATCCAAACGCATGGCGCTTTCTCCTTTGCTGCACAAAAAACTGCCGGCCGTCCGCACGGGGCGGACCCTTCCGGCAGCGGGTGGTTCTGGCTGGATTTACAGGGAGTCCTTCAGGGCTTTTCCCTGCTTAAAGACGATGCTGCGGGAAGCAGCGATGGTGATGGGCTCCTGGGTGCGGGGGTTGATGCCCTGCCGCTCGGCCCGCTCCCGCACTTCAAAGGTGCCAAAGCCCGAGATGGTGACCTTTTCACCGTTGGCAAGCGCCCGGCTGAGGGCCTCGAACACAGCGTTCACCGCCTTGTCGGCGTCCTTTTTGGTCATGTCGGTATTTGCCGCGACCTGCGCGGTCAGATCAGCCTTGGTCATAAATGGTACCTCCAAATCATTGTTCTGTTTGATGGGCATCCCGGCCGCTTTCCAGCGCCCGGCAGAACGCCTTGGATGCAAATGTGAGGGCTTCTTCCGCATCGATGCCGGCCAGACGGATGGCATCCACCGCAGCAAAGAGCATCTGTCCCGCCGCACGGGCCTTTTCTTCCTCCCCGGCGGCAGACCGGGCGGCCTGCCAGCTGCGGACAGCCTGGTCCAGGGCGGCGGACGCCCCGGTTGCATCGGACGGGCCGATGCCGTGGCCGGCGGCGCGCTTTTGCAGCTTCTGGGCCCGCATCAGAGCCGGCAGGGTGGCCGGCACGCTGTCCAGCTCGTCGGCCAGGGTCCGGCGGCCCTTTTCCTTATTTTTGAGCGCATCCCATCCGTTTATACCGGCGTTCTGCGCCGCCGCCGAGGCAAAGACGTGGGGATGCCGGTAGACCAGCTTTTCGCACACCTCCCGGCAGATCTCCGCAAAGGTGCTGCGGCCGGCTTCTTCTTCCAGCACGGCGTGGAAGGCCACCTGCATCAGCACGTCGCCCAGCTCTTCCCGCAGCAGCTGCGGGTCATCGGCGTCGATGGCTTCCAGGGCCTCGCAGGTCTCCTCCAAAAAGTTTTTGCGGATGGACCGGTGGGTCTGCACCCGGTCCCAGGGGCAGCCGTCCGGCCGCCGCAGGATGCGGATGATCTCCACCAGGTCCTCTGCGGTATAGTGCTCTTTTTCGGGCCAGTCGATCATGCGGCCGCTCTCCCTTTCTGCCGGCAGCCCCGGCGCAAATCCGAAATTATTCTACCCTATACGCCGCCGTTTTGCAAGTGTTTATGCCGGTTTTTCTCAAAAAAACTGCGGTGCGGCAGCCGCAAAAGGCGCCCCCGCAATGGAGGCGCCCCAAGATGCCATGTTACAGCTGTGCCCCGCACTTGGTGCAGAACAGCGCGTCGGGCGCAACCTCCGCGCCGCACTGCGGGCAGTACTTTTTGACCGGCCCGTCTGCGTCCGGCGCATCGGCCGGCACGTCGGCGGGGGCTTCCTCGTCCTGCACGGGGTCGGCCATGACGTCGGCAAAGTCGGCCTCGGTCTCGGCGGCGGCGTGCTCCACCTCGGTGGCCTCGGCGGGGGTCAGCTTTGCCTTCAGCTGACGGTTCTCCTGCTCGATCGAATCGATCATGTCGATGTATTTATCGACCAGAGGCTGGTTTTCTTCCCTGCCCTTGGCCAGGCTGTAGACCAGCGCGCCCAGCTGCCGCTGCGCCTTGCTGATCTTGGCCTGGTTCGAGAGGATCTTGGCCTGGGTCTTGCCCTTTTCGGTCAGGTCGCTGGCGACGCTGACGCCGATCTCCACATATTCACGGCTCTTGGCCAGAATGGTATCCTTCCATTTTTCTGCATCCATCATCAAAGACACCTCGCTTCTCCGTTGTATCGGGCGCGGCCGGGTGCGCAGGGGCCCGCGGCCCGCCCCGGTATAAGAGTAGTATACCGCACTTTGCAGCGCGATGCAACAAGTTGGCCGCAGCTTTTACAGTTTCATGATTTTTTTGCAACAAAATTTTTGCAGGTTGCCAGTCTCAGCGGTAGAATTCCCGCAGCATGGCCCCCTCGGGGATCAGCTCGCGGCCCAGGGGCTCCACGTGCTCAAAGCGGCGGGCCGTCTCGTCCCACATCTCGGTGTAGATGCTGTCGGGGTCCATCACCCGGCCCACCTCGGGCAGCAGCCCGGCGATGATGGCCAGCTCGTAGGTAAAGGCGGTGTCCAGCAAAAAGTCGGCCGTGTTCTTGAAGCCCTTGATGTACCGCGTCTCGCCGTCCAGGACCCGCTCCCACATGGCAAGGGTCTTTTCGGGGCTGCGGCCGCGGGTGGCGGCGTCCCGCAGCACCCGGCGGCACAGCCGGATGTCCTGGGTGCCGATCAGGCGGCGGCCCTCCTGGCAGTACTCCTCCCGCAGGCCGGCGTAGATGCGGTAGACGTGCCCCGAGGGCACCAGGCTGGTCAGCACCGGGTTGAGGGCGTGGATGCCCTCCACGATGCAGACGCCGCCGCCCAGGTCAATGGGCTCGGTCTTTTCGGCCCGCTCCTCCTTGACAAAGTCGTAGGTGGGCAGGACGGTGTGGTCGGTCTGGCTCAGCTCCTGCAGGCACTGGCGGATCAGGGGCATATCCAGGGTGTCGGGGTGCTCGTAGTCGAGGGTGCCGTCCGGCATTTTGGGGTAATACTCCGACCCGCGGAAAAAGTTGTCCAGGCTGATGACCTGCGCCGGGGTGCCCATCCCCCGCAGGGCGGCGGCCAGCTTGTGGGAGGTGGTGGTCTTGCCACTGGCCGAAGGCCCCGTCAGCATGATGATCTTGGCCCCCGACTGGCGGATCTTCTGGGCCGCGTAGCGCAGCCGCCGGGCATAGCTGTCCTCGCAGGCGGCGGCCAGCTCGGGGCCGCTGCGGGCCGCCACGTTGCACAGGTCGATCTCCACCAGGCGCTTAGGTACCCAAATCGTGATCATAGAAAGCAGCCACTCCTTTTTTGCGCGCGAGGACCTCGTCAAAGCGCTGAATGTATTCGTTGGGATACTTGAAGTTGAAGATGCGCTGCATCCTGCGTCCGGCGGCGTCCACCAGCTTGGTGCTGCCGCCCGCCCCTGCCGAGAGGATGGTCTGCACTTCCTCCATGATATAGATGTTGTAATAGCCCTCCTTGCCCGGCTTGCTCCAGCCCACGTTTTCGAGGTTCTGCAGGGTGTTCTTCTGCCGGTAGAGGTAATAGGGGCGGTAGCCGGCGGCGGGCAGCCCGCTGCACTTGTCCAGCATGGCGGCCACGTCGGCGTAGGCGTTGCCCTCCTGGTCTTCCATCACGATGCGGGAGGCCCGCTTGAGGGTCAGGGTGTGGACGGTGATGTTCTCGGGGCCGAGCTCGATGGCGGTGCGCAGGCTGCGCGCAAAGCCCTCCACCGTGTCCCCCGGCAGCCCGGCGATCAGGTCCATGTTGATGTCGGTGTGGCCGGCCGCCCGGGCGGCGGCGTAGCAGTCCAGGATGTCCCGGGCCGAGTGGCGGCGGCCGATATTGGCCAGCACCTCGTCCGAGAAGGTCTGGGGGTTGATGGAGATGCGGGTGGCCCCGTACTCCTTGAGGACGGCCAGCTTTTCGGCGTCGGTGCAGTCGGGGCGACCGGCCTCGACGGTGTATTCGTCCAGACGTTCGAGGGGGAAGAGGTCCCGCACCGTCCCCATCAGCTGCCGCAGCTGGGCCGCCGAGAGGCTGGTGGGGGTGCCGCCGCCGATGTAGACAGTCTGCAGCTGCAGCCCGGCGGCATCTGCCTCGGCGCGGATGGCCTCCAGCTCCCGGCACAGGCAGTCGACATAGGGCTGGACCAGCTTGCGGTCCCGGTCCAGGTTGCAGCTGACAAAGCTGCAGTAGCTGCACCGCGACGGGCAGAAGGGGATGCCGATGTAGAGGCTGTAGGCCTTCGGCTCCGCCCCCCGCCGGAGGATGGGCTCCTGCAGGTCGGCGATGGCCTTGGCCATCCGGTATTTTTCCTGCGAGCAGTCGAACCGCTCGAGGAAGAGCCGGTCGATGGCCTCTTCGCTCCAGCCGGCCGCCCGCTTGTCGTGGATGAGCCGGACCGGCCGGACGCCGGTCATCTTGCCCCAGGGCGGGCGCAGCCCGGTCCACTCCCGCAGCAGGCCGTAGGTCAGGCTGGCCAGGGCAAACTCGGGGGATTCCTCCGCGGGCGGGGGCGCGGCGACGGTTTTGCTGCGTCCCCCCTCCCGCACGGTGACGGTCAGCCCTTCGGGGTCAAAAGCGGCCCAGAGGCAGTCCTCCCCCTCTGCGGGCGGGGTCAGGGTGAGGGGCGCCATCGGGTAAAAGAGGCGGACCAGATGCTCGACATCGTAGCCCGAGGGCAGCCCGGTGATATAAATCTTCATGGTTTCGTCAATCCTGTTGCTTGCAAGCGCTCTTGATATACCAGTTGTGCTTCAGCTCTTCCCCAAAGGTGGAAAGGTCCCCGTGCCCGGGCAGGACCTGCGCCTCCCCGGGGATGGGCAGGGCGGCCAGCTTGCGCAGGGAATCGTTCATCTGCCGGGTGCTGCCGCCGGGCAGGTCGGTGCGGCCGATGCTGCCCGCAAAGAGGGTGTCCCCGGTGAAAAGATAGCCGCCGCAGAGCAGACAGACGCTGCCGGGGGTGTGGCCGGGGGTGTGCCAGACGGTGAATTCCATCTCGCCCACCCGGATCACGCCCCCCTCCTCATAGCCGCGGTCAGCCGATTGCAGGGGGAAGAACTGCCCGCCGCCGAGGTCGGCTTTTTCGCACCAGAGTCTGGCCTTCCACTGCTTTTGCAGGGCGGCGGCGCTGCCCACATGGTCGTAGTGGCCGTGGGTGCAGAAGATATCGGTGAGGACGGCGTTTTCTTTTTGCAGCAGCGCGTTGTAGTCCTCCGCGGCGGCAGCCGGGTCGATGACGGCGGCGCTGCCGCTGTCCGAGATCAGCAGAAAGGTGTTAGTGTACATGGGGGCTTCGCCCACCACATGATATGCCTTCATCTCATTCTCCCTTCTTCCATTCGTCGGTGTCCATCACGATGGTGCAGGGCCCCTCGTTGACGAGGCTGACCTGCATCGAGGCCCCGAACTCCCCGTGCTGCACCTCTTTCAGCCCCTGCTTTGCCATCTCGGCCAGAAACAGCTCGTAGGCCTCGACCGAGAGCGGGGGCTTGGCGGCCCGGATAAAGCTGGGGCGCATCCCCTTTTTGGTGTCCCCGTAGAGGGTGAACTGGGAGACCACCAGCGCCGAATAGCCGTTGTCGCGGGCGCTGCGGTTCAGCTTGCCGTTTTCGTCGTGGAAGATGCGCAGCCCGGCGCACTTTTCGGCAAAGCGGGGCACCATATCAAGGGTGTCGGTATCCTTGACCCCCAGCAGGATGACCAGCCCGGGGCCGATGGCGCGGGGCTCGCCCCCCTCCACCCGCACGCTGGCCGAGGATACGGCCTGGATCACAGCTCTCATGTTTAACTCCTTGTCACTTTCAAAACGTCCCGGATCTTGCCCAGCCTTGCCACCACCCGGTCGACGTGTTCGGTGTTGTTGATGCCGATGGTCAGGTTGACGATGCCGTAGTTTTCCACCTGGCGGGCGTTCATGTTGTAGATGGGCACCCGCATATCGGACAGCGCGTTCAGCACGTCCTTGAGCAGGTCGTTGCGGTCGAGGGCCAGGATCTCCAGCCCCGCCTTGTAGCTCTCCTTGACGCTGTCGGCCCAGTAGGCTTTGACCCACCGGGGGGCGTTGGCGGGGTCCTTCATGCTGGACACCGCGTTGGTGCAGCTTGCCTTGTGGATGGAAACGCCGAACCCCCGGGTGATGAACCCGACGATGGGGTCGCCGGGCAGGGGGTTGCAGCACTTGGCAAACTTGATGGGGGTGTTGTCAAAGCCTTCCACCACCACCCCGTCGGTGGAGTGGACCTTGCGCAGGTCTACCTTGGGCAGCTCGGGGGCGGGCGCCTCGGCGGCTTTCAGCTTCTGGTACTCCTCCTTGAACTTGGGCATACAGTTGGCGATGGTGATGCCGCCGTAGCCGATGGCTGCGTAGAGGTCCTCGGCGCTGTTCTGGCGCATCCGGCGGCAGCAGCCGCCCACAAACTCGTCCAGCTTGTCGTCGGGGATGAGGATGCCCTCCCGGCGCAGTTCCCTGGCCAGGGCGTCCCGGCCTTCCGCGATGTTCTCGTCGCGGCGCATCTTTTTGAACCAGTTACGGATCTTGCTCTTGGCCTCGCTGGTCTTGACGATCTTGAGCCAGTCCCGGCTGGGGCCCTTGTCGGCCGGGCCCAGGATGACCTCGATGATCTCGCCGGTGGCCACCACATGGTCGATGGGCACCATCCGGTTGTTCACCTTGCAGCCCACCATCCGGTTGCCCACCGCCGAGTGGATGGCATAGGCGAAGTCGATGCAGGTGGCCCCGGCCGGCAGGTTGATGACGTCCCCCTTGGGGGTAAAGGCAAAGACTTCCTCGGGCAGAAGGTCGCTCTTGAGGTCGTGCAGCAGGTTGCCCGAATCCTCCGAGACCCGCTGGTTTTCCAGCAGCTGGCGCACCCAGGCCAGCCGGTCGTCCAGCTTGTCGTGGCCGCCCAGGCCCTCCTTGTACTTCCAGTGGGCGGCGACGCCGTACTCGGCCTGTTCGTCCATCTGGCGGGTGCGGATCTGCACCTCGAAGGGGATGCCCTCGTGCCCGATGACGGTGGTGTGCAGGCTCTGGTAGCCGTTGGGTTTGGGGGTGGAGATATAGTCCTTGAAGCGGTTGGGCAGCGGGTGGTACATATCGTGGATCAGGCCCAGCGCGCTGTAGCACTCGGTGATGGTGTCCAGGATGATCCGGACGGCGTAGACGTCGTAGATCTCGTCAAAGGACTTGTTCTGCACGAACATCTTGCGGTAGATGCCGTAGATGCTCTTGACCCGGCGCTTCATGGTCGCGCCGTGGATGCCGCTCTCCTCCAGCCGCTTTTCGATCAGGGCCGAGACGCCGGCCAGGAATTCCTCGCCCGAACGCTCGCTCAAAAGCCGGCTGATCTCCTCGTAGCCCACCGGGTCGAGGTAGTGGAGGCTGCGGTCCTCCAGTTCCTCCTTGATGTTCAAAATGCCCAGACGGTTGGCGATGGGGGCGTAGACCTCCATGGTCTCGCGGGCCTTGTCCCGGCGCTTCTGCTCGGGCCAGGCGTCGCCGGTCCGCATATTGTGCAGCCGGTCGCAGAGCTTGATGATCATGACCCGCACGTCCTGGCTCATGGCCAGCAGCATCTTGCGCAGGTTTTCGGCCTGCTGCTCCTCGATGCTGGAAAACTGGATCTTGGTCAGCTTGGTGACGCCGTCCACCAGCAGGGCCACCTCGGCCCCAAAGGCCGACTTGACCTCCTCGATGGTGATGGGGGTATCCTCCACCACGTCGTGCAGCAGGGCGGCGGCGATGCTCTCGGTGTCCATCCCCAGGTCCAGCACCAGCCGGGCCACCGCCAGCGGGTGGCAGATATAGGGCTCGCCGCTGCGGCGGCGGGCGTCCTTGTGGGCCTCGTTGGCCATGCGGTAGGCCTTTTCGATCATCTCGGTGTTGTAGGCCCGGCCGCTGGCCTGGATAGCCTCGGTCAGCTTTTCGTAGGTGATGATCTCGGGCCGCGCCTCGGAGGGGACCATATAGTCGGCTGCCTCGGCCGGGGCGGCCGTGGCCACTACCGTGCCGATCTCCCGCACCTGATGCTGCAGGTGGGTCTTGGCGGTATAGGAATCCTGCACGGGGGCAGGCGCTTTCTTTCCCTCTGGCATATTACTTTTCCTCCAATTTCTCCTCCAAACACTTCAGGATGGGCGCATCGGCCAGGTTTTTCTTGCCGCTGACCCGCACCAGTTCCAAATAGGAGACGCCGTCCTCTTCGGCCGTCTCCACCAGCCCCACCTGACGCAGGGCGGTCAGGGCCACCAGGGTCTTGCCGGTGCTGCCCATTTTGGCGCAGAGAGGCTGCAGATCGCCGGCGTGCCAGCGCCGGGCCTTGAGCTCGCGGTAAACGGCGGCCACCTCCTCCCGGGTGGGGGTGACAAGGCGCCGGTCCTCCGCCGAGAGGACCGCGCCCCGGCGCAGCGCGTCCACCAGCGCGGCCTCGCGGGCCGCCCCGGGGCCCTGCCCCGCCGGGTGGATGTCGACGATCCGGCCCGAGATCTGCGCCCCCCGCGCCCCGTCGTAGACCGACAGGCTGAGGGCCGCGTCCACCGCGTCGCCGGGCTGATAGGGCACCTGCCCGGGGCTCATCCCGAACCAGACGGCATAGATCGAAGCGCCGCCCTGCTGCAGCCGCAGCCGGCTGTGCCTGCCCTCCGAGACGGGGTAGACCCCCTCGACGGCGGCCTTTTCCAGCAGAAAGACGGGGGCGGGGTTCTCGGCCCCAAAGGGGGCCATCCGGTCGAGGGCGCGCACCTCCTCCACCGTCACCCTGGCCAGCCGCAAAGACAGGTCGCAGACCAGCGGGGGCGCGTGGATGACCGGGCACTCTCTGGCGGCCCACTCGTTCATCCGGCGGCGGAGTTCGGACAGGTTTTCTTCCCGTACCAGCAGGCCCGCCGCCATGGCGTGCCCGCCGAAGCGGAGCAGCAGATCGGCGCAGGCGGTGATGCACCCGTGCAGGTTGAAGCCGGGGACGCTCCGCCCGCTGCCCTTGGCCTCGCCGTTTTCGGCGATGGAGACGATCATGACCGGGCGGCCGTACTTTTCCACCAGGCGGGAGGCCACGATCCCGATGACGCCCTGATGCCAGCCGCGGCCCCACAGCAGCATGACCCGGTCCTCGGTGCGGTCGGGCTCGGCGGCCAGCATTTCCTCCACCGCCTTTTCGATCTTCTGTTCCGTCTCCTGGCGCAGGGCGTTGATCTCGTTCAGCCGGTGGGCCAGCGCGGCGGCGCGGGCCTCGTCCTCGCAGAGGACCAGCTGCAAGGCGGCGGCGGCGCTGTCCATCCGGCCGGCGGCGTTGAGCCGCGGCGCGATGCCAAAGCTGACGTTGTCGGCCGTGACCGGCTTGCCGGCCAGGCCCACCTCGCCCAGCAGGGCCGCGAGGCCGGGGCGCTCGGTGTGCTGCAAATGCTGCAGGCCCGCCTTGACGATGGTGCGGTTTTCCCCGGTCAGGGGCATGACGTCGGCCACCGTGCCGATGGCGGCCAGGTCGCTGCAAAAGGGCAGCAGCTCCTCGGGCATACAGTCCTCGAGGGCGGCGCAGAGCTTGAACGCCACCCCCGCGCCGCACAGGTCCTTGAAGGGGCTCTCGTCGTCGGCGCGGCGGGGGTCCACCACCGCCACCGCGTCCGGCAGGGTGCTGGGGGGCAGGTGGTGGTCGGTGATGACCAGGTCGATGCCGAGGCTGGCCGCATAAGCCGCCTCCTCCACCGCCGAGACGCCGTTGTCCACCGTGACGATGAGGGTGTATCCCTTTTCGTGGATCTTATCGATGGCCCGCCGGGACAGGCCGTAGCCATCCCCCTCCCGGCTGGGCAGCATGCACTTGACGCTGCCGCCCAGCCCCTTGAGCTGCTCGTAGAGCAGGGAGGTGGCGGTCACCCCGTCCACGTCGTAGTCACCGTAGATGACGATGGTCTCGCCGCTTTCCAGCGCCTGCCGGATGCGGGCCACCGCCTTGTCCATGTCCTGCATCTCGCGCGGGTCGCTGAGGGTGTCCTCCCCCGCCAGAAAGGAGAGGGCCTCTTCCGGCTCGGTCAGGCCGCGGGCGGCCAGCAGCCCGGCCAGCAGGGCGGCCTCCTTCATCTGGGCCGCCAGGACGGCGGCGCGTTTGGCGTCGTCCCACTCCTCGCCGTTGTAGGCGGCCTCCTGTTCCAGCTGGTCGGCCCGCTCTTCGGCAATGGCCTCCTGCAATCCGGCCACCGCCCCCCGGTCCAGGGGGCGCAGCTCCCACGGGCGGCCGGTCATCGTAACCCCTCCCCGGCCGAAAAGCCGCCGGTCAGCCCGTCGCTGGCCAGCATCCCCTCCAGCGCCGCGATCTCGCTGGAAACATCCAGCGCCGCATCGCTCAAAAGGGTGTCATAGAGGTTGGCGTAGGCCGTGTTCAGGGTGTGCAGGATGCCGCCGATGTCCCGGCGGATGGTCTCGGCGTTCTCCCCCTGCTGGCCCTGCACATCGTTGTAGGTGTGCAGCAGCTTGAGGGTGGTGGGGATATAATATTCGGCAAACCGCCGGGCCTTGGGCGCGCTCTCGGGGTGGCTTTCCAGCCAGGCGCAGATGGCCTCGGTGGTGGTCTGCATGGTTTTGAGCTCCTCGGCGGCGGCGGGGTCGGCCATCAGGCGGCGTTCCTCGGCCAGCACATGGGCAAACCGCCGGGCCGCTTCCAGGTGGAGGGGCTTGGGCGCTTCCCCGGCCGGCTCCTGGGCCGGCGCGGGCTGGGGCGCGGGCTCCGGCTCCTTTTCGGGGGCCTGGGGCAGGTTGTGGGCCGCGCGGTAGTCGGCGGCGCTGAGATAGAGGCAGTCCCCCTTTTCGTCCAGCCAGCCGGTCAGCCAGCCCTTGCCGATATACTCCCGCAGCTGTTTGCGCAGCTTGCGCTTTTTCATCTGCAGCAGTCCGGCCAGGTCGTCCATCTCGACGCCGTCCGCAAGGTCCAGCCCGTTGAAAGCGGCGGCGCAGCGGGTCAGCAGCTTGGAAGCTTCCAGCTGTTCGCCGCCATAGAGGGCCCCGGCGGTGCACAGGCCGCCGCCCGCCATCAGGCCGATGCCGGTCCAGGCCAGGGCGGTTTCCGCCACGCTGTCGGCCAGCACCGCCTCGGTGCCGACAAAGCAGGCAATGCCTCCCACAAAAAAGCTGAAAGCCAGGATGCCGCAGGTGATGGCCAGCGCCAGCCCGATGCCGAACCGCTTGCGGGCGCTCCACCGGATGGAGCGGATATACCCCTCCTCGCCGGCGGGCGCAAAGGCGTCGTCCCGGTCGGAGCGCCAGCGCCCAAAGCTGACCCTGCCCGGCCCGGTCTGCCAGTGGCTGGCGTAGTCGTAGGCGCCGCCCTCCTCCGGGCGGCCTGCACGGGCGGCGCGGCGGGCCTCCCGCTGCTGCCAGCGGCGGTGTTCCCGCGCACGGCGGGCAGCCGCCCGCTCCTTCTCGTCGGCAAACGCCTCCTGAAAGGCCCCGGCCACCTCGTCCACCACGCTGTTCAGCACGGCGGTGACGTCGTCGGCCACGTTGCCGGCCTGCCGGCCCAGCTCGTCCCCGCGGCCCTCAAAGCCGTGGCGGAAAACGTCGTTGACGGCGGCGCCCAGCCCGTTCACGCTGACCCCCAGGTCCCGCAGCTGCCGTTCCAGCTCCTCCTGGACGGCGGCCTCATCCCTCTTCTTTTTGTCCTTCTTATCCTTATCCATGATACTCCCTCAAATCCCCGCCGGGCTGTACCGGCTGACAATGGCCGAGGCCACCCGCAGGCCGTCCACCGCGGCGCTCATGATGCCGCCGGCATAGCCCGCCCCCTCGCCGCAGGGGTAGAGCCCCGCCAGCTGGGTGCAGACATAGTTTTCCCCCCGTTCCAGCCGCACCGGGCTGGAAGTGCGTGTCTCCAGTCCGGTCAAAACGGCCTCGGGCGCGGCGTAGCCGGCCAGTTTGCGGTCAAAGGCCCGCAGCCCGGCCCGCAGCGCGCCGGCCAGCTCCGCCGGCAGCAGGCTGCCCAGATCGGCCGGGACGACGCCCCGGTCGTAGGTGGGCTGGACCCGGGTGATCTTCAGCTCGCCCCGGCCCTCCAAAAAGCTGGTCACATTCTCGGCGGGGGCGGCGTAGGGCCCGCCGGCCTGCCCGGCCGCAAAGGCGCGGGCTTCCAGCTCCCGCTGAAAGGCGATGGCCCGGCGGGGGTCGCCGCCGAAATCCTCGGGGCCCACCCCCACCACCACGGCGGCGTTGGCGTTCTGGCCGGCCCGGGCGTGGTAGCTCATCCCGTTGGTGACCACCCGCCCCGCCTCGCTGGCCGCGGCCACCACCTGCCCGCCGGGACACATACAGAACGTATAAACGCCCCGCCCATTTACGTGCTGGGAAAGCTGATACTCCCCTCTCGGCAGGGCCGGGTGCCCGGCGGCCTCGTGGTAAAGGCTCTTTTCGATCTCGCTCTGCAAGTGTTCGGCCCGGAACCCGACGCTGAACGGCTTGCAGCAAAAATCCAGTCCCCCGTCCATCAGCGCGCCGAAGGTGTCGCGGGCCGAGTGGCCCACCGCCAGGACCAGCGCCTGGCAGGGGATCTCCCCGGCGGTGGTGGAAATGCCGGTCAAAACGCCGTTTTGGGCGCGCAGGCCGGTCAGGGCGGTGCCAAACCGCACCTCGCCCCCCAGCGCTTCGATCTCCCTGCGGATGGAGGCGATGACTCCCCGCAGCAGGTCGGTGCCGACGTGGGGCTTCTGCTGCCAGGCGATCTCGGCCGGGGCCCCGTGGGCCAGAAAAACGCGGGTCACATAATCGCAGAGGGGGTCGCCGATGCGGGTGGTGAGCTTGCCGTCCGAAAAGGTGCCCGCGCCCCCCTCGCCAAACTGGATGTTGGCGTTTTCGTCCAGCTCGCCGGCAGCGGAAAAGTGCTCCACCGCCCACACCCGCTCCGCGAGGGCGGGGCCCCGCTCCAGCACCAGAGGCGCAAAGCCCTGCTGCGCCAGCGCCAGCGCCGCAAAGAGCCCTGCCGGCCCCAGCCCGCAGACCACCGGGCGGCTGTGCAGCCGCTCTGTGCCCGGCGTCAGGACAAACTGCGCCTCCTGACGGAAAGCAACGCAGGGCGAAGCCCCTGCAAAGGCAGGTTCTTCACCCTCATCTTTCAGCGTTACTGCGATGGTATAAACCAGTTTGGGCCGGCCGTGGCGGGCGTCCACCGAAAGGCGGGACACCCCCATCTGCCGGACTTTGTGCTCGGGCAGCCGCAGGATCGCCAGCGCCCGGGCCTTGGCCTGCTCCTCCCCCTGGGAGAGGGGCAGGCGGATATCTCTGACCAGGATCATGGGTTTCTCGTTCCGTTTCTGCTTTTATTCGCTCGATATCTCGCACTGGATGGTGTAGCTGCCCAGCGCAAAGACCCGCCCGTCGGCCGGGACATAGATGCTGCAGGCGATGTTCTGCTGGCCCAGGGCCACCGCAAAGTCGTCGGCGTCGATCCGGGCCACCACCTGGTCGGCGGTCAGCCCTTCCAGCACCGCGGCCGGGCCGCAGAGGGTGACGTTCATCAGCCGGTCGCTCTCGACGGCCAGCTGATAGGTCGAGGGCAGGTTGATGACCTCGACGTTTTCGGCCGGGACGTTCAGGGTCTTGGTGGCCATGGCGCTGCAGTTGAAGCTGACCGTCACCGTGTCCACATTGTCCAGCGAGACGATGCCGGAGGGCAGGGTGATGGGCATTTCATACACCTTGTCCAGCGCAAAGGTGGACAGGTCGATGGTGCCCACCGCCAGCTCGGTCAGGTTGTCCACCGTGGCGGCCGGGCCGGCCACCCGCAGGGCGGTCTGGCTGAGGGAGTAGATCAGCACCGAGTCGTCAAAGTTGGGCGGCGTGTTGACAAACCGCACATTGATGGGCAGCTGCGCCGTTTTGTAGACCGTCAGGGTGACGTCCACCGCGCCGTGGTCCATCGTGACATATTCAAAGTCGATCTCCTGCCCGGTGGCGCTGTAGAAGCGCAGGTCGGTCTCCACCGTCACGCTGTCGTCCAGCATCCCGCTGTAGCTGACCTCGGCGGTGCAGGAGGCCACCCCCGCCAGCTCGCTGGAAGGCCCGGTCAGGGTCACCGTCTCGTTCGAGGCGGCGGTGCTGTACAGGATATACCCGTCCGCAATGGTCAGGTAGCGGGTGTTGACCTGGATGGGGAGGGTCTTTTCCTCCACCACGTCAAAGACGATATCCACCGTGCTGTTGACGTCGGCAATGGCCACCGAGATGTTGCCCGCGACGGCGCTGTTGATGCAGCGGACCCGCAGCTGCAGGTTTTTGGTCCCGCTCGAGCGCACCGAGGAGCAGTCGGGATAGACCACAAAGTCCTCGCCGGTCAGCTCGCCGATGGTGTAGCCGTCGCCCGAGATGTTCAGGTTGACGGTCCGCTCGGGGGCGTCCACAATGGAAAGCCCCCGCGAGGTATAAACGCTGGACTCATAGGTGTAGTCCACCGGCACATTGTGCAGCGTGATGTTGGTGCCGGGCTGCACCACCGTGGTGACCGCCACCCACAGAAAGACGGCCAGCAGCGCAGCCAGGGCCAGCCGGATCCGCCGGTCCTCGAGGGGCGAGCGGTTCTGTCCGCCCTCGGGGCGGGCGGGCTTTTTGATGGGGCTCATTTCTCCTCCCCCTCCTTCTTCCTCCAGTCCATCAGGGACAGCACCTGTCCCCGGATGGTGTCCAGACCGCGGCTCTTTTCGGCCGCAGCCTCCTTGGGGATCATCTCGTCCACCAGCCGGGTGTAGAGGGTTTGCCGGTCAAAGTGCCGGATCAGCACGCCGTTTTTGGCCATCGAGATGATGCCGGTCTCCTCGCTGACCACAATGGCGATGGCGTCCGAGTTTTCGGCAATGCCCAGGCAGGCCCGGTGCCGGGTGCCCATATCCTTGCCGAGGTCGAGGTTGTTGGACAGGGGCAGCACGCAGCCCGCCGCCTTGACCCGGCCGTCCTCGATGATGGCCGCGCCGTCGTGCAGGGGGGTGCCCTCGTAGAAGATGGTGCCCAGCACCTCGGGGTTGACCTCGCAGTCCACCGGGGTACCGGTCCGCTCGATCTCGGACAGGTCGGTCCGGCGTTCCAGGACGATCAGGGCGCCGGTCTTGGTCTCGGAAAAGCGCTCGGCCGCGTCGCAGATGGCGATGATGGCGCTGCGCCAGCTGCCGCGGGTGGCGGGATCGACGTGGCGGACCCGGAAAAACTTCAAAAACCACTGGTCGGTCTGGCCCATCCGCTCCAGCGCGCGGCGGATCTCGGGCTGAAAGACCACGACCAGGGTCAGCAGACCGACCTGCAGCAGCGAATCCATGATCCAGGTCACGGTCCGCATATTGGCGGTGGTGGCGATGACGTAGATCAGGGCCACCACCAGCGCGCCGCGGGCCAGCTGCCCGGCGCGGGTCCGGCTGACGATGCCCAGGATCTGGTAGATCACAAAGGTCACCACCAGGACGTCCAGCAGGTCCGCCAGATTAAAGGTTTGAAAATTGGCGATGATGGAACTCCAGTTCATGGCGATACACTCCTGTTACAGAGGCAGGATCAGGGCGACGGCGTGGGCCGCGATGCCCAGCCCCTCCCCGGTGAAGCCGAGATGCTCCTCGGTGGTGGCTTTGACGCTGACCGCGTCCGCCGGCAGCCCGAAGGCGGCGGCGAGGTTTTCGCGCATGGCGGGGATGTGGGGGGCAAGCTTGGGCCGCTGGCAGAGGATGGTGGCGTCGATGTTGCCCACCCGCCAGCCGGCCGCGCGGAGAAGCTCCGCCACATGGCGGGCCAGCGCCAGGCTGTCGGCCCCGGCGTAGGCCGGGTCGCTGTCGGGGAAGTGCTGCCCGATGTCCCCCATCGCCGCCGCGCCCAGCACCGCGTCCATCACGGCGTGGGCCAGCACGTCGGCGTCCGAATGGCCCAGCAGGCCCTTTTCAAAGGGGACCTTCACCCCGCCCAGGATGAGGGGGCGGCCCTCCACCAGCCGGTGGACGTCGTAACCGTGTCCGATGCGCATCGCAGTCTCTCCTCGTGCAGAACAGCCGGGCAGGTCGGCCCGGGTGGTGATCTTATCATTGGCGTAATCGCCGGCGGTCAGACGGACCGGCAGCCCCGCCAGCTCAAAGAGGCTGGCGTCGTCGGTGACCTTCCGGGCCGCCTCGTCGGACAGCTGCCCGCAGACCCGCAGGTAGGTGTCCCGGTCGAAGCACTGGGGCGTCTGGACCGCGTAGAGGCTGGCCCGATCGGGGGTAAAGTCGACCAGACAGAGTTCCGGCACGGTGCGGCCGTCGCCGGGGGTGCCCCGCTTGATGGTGTCCTTGACCGGGACGGCGGGGGCCGCCGCGCCCCATTCGGCCGCGCCCTCAAGCGCCGCCTCGATGACCGCCTGGCTGACAAAGGGCCGGGCCGCATCGTGGATGGCGACCAGCTCGCCGGACGCCGCCTGCACCCCTCTGCGGGCGCTTTCGGCCCGGGTATCCCCGCCCGGCACCAGCCGGACCGGCTTTTGGCAGCGGGCGGCCTCCCGCCCGGCCAGCGCCGTGTCCTGCCCCGTCACCAGAACGATCTCCCCGATCAGCGGGCAGGCGTCAAAGGCCCGCAGGCTGCGGCCCAGCACCGTCCCGTCCCCCAGGTCATACCCAAGTTTATCAAAGCCCATCCGGGTGGAAGAGCCTGCCGCCAAAATCACGGCCGAAGCTGTCTGTTTCATCTCTCTGTCCTTGTCTGCCCCGCGTATGCAAAGGCCCGGTATATCTTATAAAAACCCGATTATTATTATAACGCATCGACTTGTAAACTGCAACCGTTTCACCGGATGCACACAACAAAAAGTGCCCGCGCAAAACCGCGGGCACCGGCGCTCCCTTACCTTGCGGCAGTGACCTGTGTCATGTCAGGTAAGTTTCGAGGTTTTCGTTGATCTTTTCGTAGTAGAGGCGGGCCTGCAGCCCCGCCAACATCAGTACCGCCAGTATGGCGGCCCGCTTTGTGCCGATGGTCATGGGTCTGCAAAACTCCTTTCTCTTGACAAGGCGGCCCGGGCGGTGTATCATGGTGCCAAGCCGCGCATACAGTTGTAACGACGTTGCTATTGTATCAGCAAAAATTCACATCGTCAAGGAGAAAACTGAAAATGAAACAAACCGCGCCTTCTGTCTCACCCATGAGCAACGAGGCCCGCAACAGCTATGTCATCGAGCAGATCACCGAGGCGCTGACCGGCCTTTTGCGGACAAAACCCATCGGGGAGGTCTCCATCAGCGAGCTGTGCGCCGCCGCCGGGGTGGGCCGCGCCTCCTTCTACCGCAACTTTGAGAGCAAGGAGGCGGTGCTCCAGCGCAAGGACGAAGCCCTGCTGCGCCAGTGGCAGAAGGACTACGACGCCGCAGCCGTGCAGGCCAAAGCCGCCGGCCGCGAGCCCGAAAACCTGATGGCCAGCCTGCTGCTGTTCTACAAAAAGAACCAGGACTTTTACGCCCTGGTCTACAAAAACGACAGCGGCATCCTGCTGGACACCATTTTGAAGATCGCCGGGCCGGCTCAGGAGGATGCCAATATCGCCGCCTATGCCAAAGCCTTCATCGCCTACGGCATCTACGGCATGGTCTGCGAGTGGATCCGCCGCGGCATGACCGAATCGGCCGAGGCCCTCGCCATCCTGATGCAGCAGGAACAGGGGAAGTGAGCGGGTTCAAAATCCCTGCACCCTAAAATCGGCCTGCAGCCCCGCGATCAGCTTTTGGAAGCGGGGCTTGTCCGCCGCCCGGCAGACAAAGTAGTAGACGGCATAGAACGCCTCGTCCCGGATGGGCAGGATCACCCCGCCCCGGCGGCGCTCGCTGCTCTCCGGCAACGGATAAACATCGAACGCATTGGTCACAAAGACCGGGAAAGCCCCCAGCCCCGCCAGCTCGCCGAAGGCGTCCCACTCGTTGGTGTAGAGGAAGTGAGCCGAGGGCAGGTTCTGCCGGCTGAGCTCATACCAGAAGCCGATCTCACGATAGAGCAAAAGGTTCTGATGCTCGAGGTCGGCGTGGGTCAGCTCGGTGCGATGGGCCAGCGGATGGTCTTTCGGGACCAGAAGGCTGAGTTTTTCGTCCCGGTAGGCAAACCAGAACAGTTCCTCGTCCTCGGGCGGCCGGGTGTGCACCACGATGATCTGGTACTCCCCTTTCCGCAGCCCCTCCCAGAGGGCTGCATCGTCGCTTTCCATCTGGCAGGCGACGGCGGCGCCGCTGTCCGCCTGTGCAAACGCCGCCGTCATGTCATGGCCGGGCACCTGCGCGCAGACCCCGATGCTGACACACCGGTTGGCCCGGTCGAGCGCCCGCACCTGCCGGCCCATTTCGTCCAGTTCGGCCGTGATCTTTTCCGCATAGCGAACCGCCAGCTCTCCCGCCTCGGTGAGAGCCAGGCGGTTTTTTCTGCGCACAAATAGACTGGCCTGCAGTTCCCCTTCCAGCGCCTGCATGGTCCGGCTGAGAGAGGGCTGCGAAATGTGCAGCGCCTCGGCCGCTTTGGACAGCGTCCCGTACCTGGCAAACGCCGCTAGCTGCACAAGCTGTTCCGTTTCAATCATATCCACCGCTCCCTTCTGTTGTTATGATAGCCTCTTTTCGCCCGCCGCGCAAGTCAGTATTCATTTGGCGCATACATCTATGCAAAATAGATGTTGTACATTCGTTCTTTTTTGTGCTATCCTCTCCTTGCAGGCAAACACTATACCAGATGCAAATAGGAGGCTTTTATGGAATCTGTCACTTTGAACAACGGCGTGGTCATGCCCCTGGAGGGCTTCGGCGTCTTTCAGGTGCCCGACCCGGCCCAGTGCGAACAGGCCGTCCTGGACGCCATCGCAGCCGGTTACCGGCTGATCGACACGGCCGCCGCCTACATGAACGAACAGGCCGTGGGCGCGGCCATCGCCAGGTGCGGCGTCCCCCGCGAAGAGCTGTTCGTCACCACCAAGCTGTGGGTGCAGGACGCCAGTTATGAGGCCGCCAAAACGGCGCTGGACCGCTCCCTGCAAAACCTCGGCCTCGACTACCTTGACCTCTACCTGATCCATCAGCCGGTGGGCGACTACATCGGCGCCTACCGCGCCATGGAGGAGGCCTGCCGCGCCGGCAAGGTGCGGGCCATCGGCGTCTGCAACTTCAACGCCGCCCGCCTGCTCGACTTCTGCGAGACGGTGGACATCATCCCCGCTGTCGACCAGATCGAGATCCATCCCTTCTTCCAGCAGAAGGAAGCCCTCAAGGTCATGCAGGAATACGGGGTCATCCCGGAGGCGTGGGGCCCCTTCGCGGAGGGCAAGTTCGGCATCTTCACCCACCCTGTTCTGACTGCCATCGGCCAGAAGTACGGCAAGACCGCCGCCCAGGCGGCCCTGCGGTGGAACATCCAGCGCGGGGTGGCGGTCATTCCCAAATCGGTGCACAAGGAGCGGATCGAGCAGAACTTCGACGTCTGGGATTTCGCCCTGACCGACGAGGAAATGGCCGAGATCGAAGCGCTCGACCTTGGCCGCAGCGAGATCGTCGACCACAACGACCCCGCTTTCATCCGTATGCTTCACAACCTGAAAGTGCACGAATAACCAAAAACAGCGCACGGGCTGCCGGGGGCAAGTCCGTGCGCTGTTTTGCTTTTGTTTGATGCGCTGGATGGCGGGGGCAGCCGTCTTGCCGCCGCTTACGCGAGCATCGGCTTGAGGGCCGCGGCCAGAGCGTCCTTCTGGGCCTGTGCCTCGGCCAGGTCCTTGCCGAGGGTGGTGAAGTAGGTCTTGATCTTGGGCTCGGTGCCGGAGGGGCGGACCACGACGGTCGCGCCGCCTTCGAGGGCGTAGATCAGGACGTTGGCTGCGGGTAGGCCGGTCTCCTCGGGTTTCTCATAGTCGGTGACCTTGACCACCTTGTGGCCGGCGAACTCTGCGGGCGGGTTGTCGCGCAGGTTCTTCATGATGCCGGCCATCTTGTCCATGCCGGTCAGGCCGGGGAACTCAAAGCTGTCCACCTTGTTCAGGTAGCGGCCGTACTGCTGGTAGATCTCTTCCAGGCGCTGCTTGATGGAGGAGCCGATGCTGCGGTAATAGGCGGCCATCTCGCAGATCAGCATCGAGCCGATGACGGCGTCCTTATCGCGGACATACGGGCCGGCCAGATAGCCGTAGCTCTCCTCAAAGCCAAAGATGAAGCGGTCGACTTCGCCGGCGGCTTCCAGACCTGCGATCTGGTCGCCGATCCACTTGAAGCCGGTCAGGACGCTGCGCATCTCCACGCCGTAGTGGGCGGCGATGGCGTCGGCCAGCGGGGTGGAGACGATCGACTTGACCGCCACCGGGTTAGCGGGCATGGTGCCCTTCTCGATGCGGCCGGCGCAGATGTAGTCCAGCAGCAGCGCGCCCATCTCGTTGCCGGTGACCAGCTCATAGCTGCCGTCCGGGCACTTCATGGCGATGCCGACGCGGTCGGCGTCGGGGTCGGTGGCCAGCATCAGGTCGGCGCCCGACTTTTCGGCCAGTTCCAGACCCAGCTTGAGGGCCTCGAAGATCTCGGGGTTGGGGTAGGAGCAGGTGGTGAAGTAGCCGTTGGGGTACTCCTGCTCGGGCACGATGGTGATGTCGGTGATGCCCATATCGTTCAGCACATGGGTGACGGGCACCAGACCGGAGCCGTTCAGCGGGCTGTAGACCAGCTTGAGGCCGGCGGTCTTGCACAGGCCGGGACGGACCTGGCGGGCCTCGATGGCCTGGTAGAGCGCGTTCTTGCAGTCGTCGCCCACAAAGCGGATCAGCCCCTGCTCGACGCCCTCGGCGAAGGAGATATACTTCGCGCCGGTGAGGATGTCGGTCTTCTGGATCTCGTTGTAGACGATGGCGGCGGCGTCATCGGTCATCTGGCAGCCGTCGGGGCCGTAGGCCTTGTAGCCGTTGTACTTGGCGGGGTTGTGGGACGCGGTGACCATGATGCCCGCGTTGCAGTTGTAGTACCGGGTGGCGAAGCTCAGGGCCGGCACCGGCATCAGGGCGTCGTAGATGCGGACCTTGATGCCGTTGGCAGCCAGGACGCCGGCGGCCGTCTTGGCAAAAACGTCGCTCTTGATGCGGCTGTCGTAGCTGATGGCGACAGTCTGGCTGCCGCCCTGGGTCTTGACCCAGTTGGCCAGCCCCTGGGTGGCCTGACGGACGACGTAGATATTCATGCGGTTGGTGCCGGCGCCCAGCACGCCGCGCAGGCCGGCGGTGCCGAACTTCAGTGCAACAGCAAAGCGGTCCTTGATCTCAGCATCGTTCCCCTCGATCTTTGCCAGCTCGGGTTTGAGATCGGCGTCCTCCAGGTCGGCCGCCATCCAGCGCTTGTATTCATCCAGATACATTGTGAACACCTTACCTTTGCTTTCATTTGCTTCATTGCCAACGGGACGGGCAGACCGCCCCCTTGTATACGAATCTAATTATAGTTTATGCCAGCGGGACAGGTCTGTCAATTCTATAATATGCAACAAGATTTCCGCCACAAAACTGGCAGATAGCACAAAAAACAGGCCGGCCCCGCAGGTACGGCCCGGTATGGCCTGTGTCAGGCAGCTTCGCTGCCGGCTTCTTCATCCGAGGCGGCGGCGCTGGAAGCGTCCGCGCCGGGCGCCTCCTCGCCGCTGAGCACCGACTGGATCAGCGCTTTGGCCGCTTCCACCGACGCCTCGTCGGGGGTCATGACGTAGAGCTTCTGCCCCTGGGCCGAGTAGCAGTGGGTGCTCGACGAGCTCGAGCCGGTCACACTGCAGTTTTCGATCTCCCAGGCGGCAAAGTCGGACAGCTGCATCCGCACCAGCGCCGCAATCTGGTTGGAGCTGAGGCTGGTGACAAAGTTATCGGCCACGGCGGCCAGCAGCCGGCTGTAGTTGGTCAAAAGGGTGGGGCTCTTGATCTTTTCCAGCATGGCGTCGATCACCTTCATCTGGTTGATGCCGCGCTGGATGTCGCCGGTGGCAAAGGCGTGGCGCTCCCGCGCGAAGGCGAGGGCCGCCTTGCCGTCCAGATGGTTCCACCCCTCGACAAAGTCGGTGGGGTCGTAGTAGCCGGGGCTGCCCACCGAGGTGAAGGTGTAGTCGGAGTAGACGTCCACCCCGTCCAGCGCGTCCACAATGTCGATGAAGCCGGCAAAGTTGATGCGGACGTACTCGTCCACCTCGATGCCGTAGAGGCTGCCGAGGGTCTCCATCGAGGTCTCGACCCCGTACAGCCCGGCGTGGGTCAGCTTGTCCTTGCTGTCGGTGCCGGCCAGGTCGACGTAATAGTCCCGCGGGGTGTTGACCAGGGCCACCCGCTTGGTCACCGGGTTGACGACGGCCAGGATATTCACGTCGCTGCGGGCGTTTTCAGTCAGCTCGCCGCGGTTGTCCACCCCGCTGAGGTAGACCACAAAGGGCTCGGTGGTGACGGCCATCGCCTCGTAGTCGGGCTCCTCCTCGCCGAGGGTGACCTTGTCGAGGGCGTCCAGGCCCTGCTGGGCCCAGACGCAGCCCACCGCCATCCCGGCGCTGAGCAGCAGCGAAAACAGGCGGGTCAGCGCGCCCCGCACCTTATAGCGCTGGCACTTGAAGACCAGCAGCCAGAGCAGGACGAGCAGCGCGGCCAGAATGGCCAGATAGTAGACCGGCAGCATCCGGGTGCGGTAGAGCTGCACAAGAGCCGCCGCGCTCAGCGCCGCCTGGACAAACAGGATCAGCATAGCAAAGCCTCGGGTGAAAAGAGATGTTCCTCCGTCCGTCTCGGGGGCGGAGGGCGCCGGAGGGGCGGGCGGATCCTGGTGGGCGGGGCGGAAAAAATCCGCGCCGTCCACCGCGACCGGCTCGGTGTCGGGGGCGTCGTCGCTGCGCCGTATCCTGTGGGGCTGGCGCGGCTTGCCTGCGCCGGAAGGGGTCTTTTCCTCCGGCTCGAAATCAAAATCCATAGCGGAAACTCCTTATTTATAGGGCCGGCGCGATGGTCAGCACCGCCCGGGCGGGCAGGCAGGTGGCGGTCTGGTCCTCCAGGGTCAGCCAGCCGTAGCCCTCGCAGATGTGGTCGGGGCAGGGCGAATCGACAAAGCGGGCCGCCCCGTCCTTCACCTCGATGTGGACGGTCAGATAGCCGGTGTCCACGTCGTAGACGGCATCGGTGTCAAGGGGGAAATCGAGGGTGGCATTCCCGTCGCCGTAGATCAGCTGGGCCTTGCGGGGCGCGTCCGGGTCCTGCCCGGCCCCCCGCAGCGCGAACAGCACCCCTGCCGCCAGCAGGATCGCCGCCGCAAACAGGAGGTTGACAAACAGTTTTTTGTGGCGCATCGAAGCTCCTCACTGGATGTGCAGCGCTTCCAGCTCGGCCAGCCAGGCCGCCGCCGAAGCGTCGCTGGGCATCCGCCAGTCCCCGCGGGGCGAAAGGGTGACGCTGCCCACCTTGGGGCCGTCGGGCAGGCAGCTGCGCTTGAACTGCTGGGCGAAGAACCGCCAGTAGAAGCTGCGCAGCCACTTGTACAGCACCGCGTCGGGATACTCGGGCCGGCCGGCGAAGGCCGCCTTTGCCAGCCGGAAGATCTTGCGCGGCCCAAAGCCGAACCGCAGCACATAGTAAAGGTAAAAGTCATGCAGCTCGTAGGGGCCCACCAGCTCCTCGGTCCGCTGGGCGATCTCGCCGTCCCTGGCGGGCAGCAGCTCGGGGGAGACGGGGGTGTCCAGAATGTCGAGCAGGACCCGCCGCAGCGCCTCGGTGGGGGCGGTGTCCGCCTCGCAGCGGACCAGATGGCGGACCAGCGTCTTGGGCACCCCGGCGTTGACGCCGTACATGCTCATGTGGTCGCCGTTGTAGGTGGCCCAGCCCAGCGCCAGCTCGGACAGGTCGCCGGTGCCCACCACAAAACCGCCGTGGAGATTTGCAATGTCCATCAGCTCCAGGGTGCGCACCCGGGCCTGGCTGTTTTCAAAGGTGACGTCGGGGGTCTGGCCGTCGTGGCCGATGTCGGCAAAGTGGCTGCGGACGGTGTCGGTGATGTTCACCTCCCGGAAGGTGACCCCCAGCTCCTGACAGAGGATCTCGGCGTTGCTGCGGGTGCGTTTGGTGGTGCCGAAGCAGGGCATGGTGACGGCCAGCACGTCGGCGGCGGGGCGGCCCAGCTGCCGCATGGCCCGGGCCGACACCAGCAGGGCCAGACAGCTGTCCAGCCCGCCCGAAATGCCGATCACCGCCGTTTTGGCGCGGGTGTGCTCGATCCGCTTGGCCAGACCGTCGGCCTGCATCCGCAGGATCAGCTCGCACCGCTCGGCGCGGCGGCGACGGTCGCCGGGGACAAAGGGGGCGGGGTCCACCCGGCGGGTCAGGGCCGTCTCGGTGACGGCCAGGTCGAACTCCACCGTCTGGTAGCCCTCGTCGTCCGGGACAAAGCTGGTGTTGCGGGCCCGCTCGGACAGCATCCGGGCGCAGTCCAGCTCGCTCTCGGCGCTGCCGCCCCGGAAGGGCTCGGTCTCGGCCAGGACCGTCCCGTTTTCGGCGATCAGGTCGTGGCCGGCAAAGACCATGTCCTGGGTGCTCTCGCCGTGGCCGGCCGAGGCATAGAGGTAGCCGCAGAGCAGCCGGGCCGACTGGTTGGCCACCAGGGCGCGGCGGTACTCGGCCTTGCCCACCGTCTCGTCGCTGGCCGAGAGGTTGGCGATGACGGTGGCCCCCGCCAGCGCGTGGAAGGTGGAGGGCGGCAGGGCGCTCCACAGGTCCTCGCACAGCTCGACGCCGAGGACAAACGCCGGCATCTGCCGGCACCGGAAGAGCAGCCGGGTGCCGAACGGCGCCTCCTGTCCGCAGACGGTCACGGTGCGCAGCCGCTTTTCGCCGGGGGTGAAGTGCCGCTTTTCGTAAAATTCGCCGTAGTTGGGCAGGCAGGTCTTGGGCACAAGGCCCAGCAGCCGTCCCCCGCAGACCGCGGCGGCGCAGTTGTACAGCTTGCCGTTTACCGCCACAGGCAGCCCCACCAGCGCGACGAGGTCCAGCCCCTGGCTGGCCCTGAGAATACCGGCCAGCCCGTCGAGGGCCGCCTGCTGCAGCGCCTGCTGGAAAAACAGGTCCCCGCAGGTGTAGCCGGTCAGCGCCAGCTCGGGGAAAACCGCCAGCTTGACCCCGCGGGCGGCACACTGCGCCATCTGTTCGGCGATCTGCCCGGCGTTATAGGCGCAGTCCGCCACCCGCAGCGCGGGCGAGAGGGCCGCCGCTTTCAGAAAACCATCCTTCATACAAGACACATCCTGTCCAATTCAAACCATATTCCGCGCTCGTTCGCGCTTACAACGGCTTTAGTATAGCACATTCTGCCCAAAACGAAAAGAAACAATTTGTAAAAAACGCAGAAAAACGGGCCCGCCTTCTACAAAGCAGACCCGTCAGACTGTCAAAAAAGTCCCACCCGACCGACATGTGCGGACGGGTGGGACACATACAGGGAAATTCAGCGCAGAGAGTGTGCGAGCCGCCTTGCGGCGAGTGCGCGGTTCTGCGCTGAATTTTGTCCCCGGGGGAATATTAGGGGGGAGGAATTTCTGTCGCGCATATGCGCGCAGAAATGGGTCCCCCCTAAAGCGTGTCGTTTTTCGACACGCTCACGGGCCCGCTTCTGCAAAGCAGGCCCGTTTCAGCCGATAAAGGGAAAACGAGATAGACCGTAAGCCGGGTTCTGTATTAAACGACGATCTGTCTAGGCCCGCCATTGCTGACGGGCTCGTGCCGCCCTCGGGACACGCGAGCAGCGCTGTACGTCCCATCTAGGCGTTGCTTCCGGTAGGGTTTACAAAGCCGGATGGTCACCCATCCGCTGGTGAGCTCTTACCTCGCCCTTTCATCCTTACCGCGCCGAAAGCGCGGCGGTTTGCTTTCTGTTGCACTTTCCCTGGGGTCACCCCCGGCTGCCGTTAGCAGTTACCGTGCTCTGTGAAGCCCGGACTTTCCTCAGAGCGGTCCAGGCCGCCCCGCCGCCGTATGTTCCACTCGTTTTCCGCGTTTCATGATACCATAATTTATGCCGATTTGCAAGCCGTCCCGTTTTCTGATATACTGAAGCCATCTTTGCAAAGCGAGGTGGAAGGGATGCGTCTTTACTTTCCGGTGCCGGCGTCGGCCGGGCCCGAGGGGGTGCTGCTGCGCAGTTTTCTGCGGGAGTGCCGCCTTTCCACCGACCTTCTGCGGGCGGTCAAATTCCGCGGCGGCGGCTTTGCGGCGGACGGTGCGCCCATCCTGGCCAATCAGCGGGTCTTTCCGGGGCAGACCGTCTCCTTCGCCCTGCCCGAAGAGGAGGGCGAAGGCTGCCTGCCCGACCCCTCCATCCCGGTGCGGGCGGTCTATCAGGACTTTTTCGCCCTGGTGCTGGATAAGCCCGCCGGCCTCGCGGTCCACCCCACCCTCAACTATCCCGGCGGCACTTTGGCCAACGGCTACGCCGCCTGGCGGCAGGCCGGGGGGCGCAGCGCCGTCTTTCGCCCGGTCAACCGGATCGACAAGGACACCAGCGGCCTGGTGCTTGCGGCCCAGAACGCCTACGCCGCGCCGCTGCTGGCTCAAAACGTCGAAAAGCTCTACTACGCCGTCGCCGAAGGGGAACTGCCCCTCGGGCCCGGCGTCATCGACACGCCCATCGGCCGCCGGGGGGACAGCATCATCGGGCGGTGCGTCACCCCGGACGGCAAGCCCAGCCGGACCGAATACACCGTCCTCAAGGTGCGGGACGGCCTGAGCCTGGCCGCCTGCGTCCCGGTCACCGGGCGGACCCATCAGATCCGGGTGCACTTTGCCTCCATCGGCTGCCCCCTGGCCGGGGACGACCTCTACGGCGGCCGCCGGGACCGGATCGGCCGGCAGGCCCTCCACTGCGGCCGGCAGCGCTTTCTCGTCCCGGCGGGACGGTCCGTGCCGGACGGCTTTTGTTTTGAGACGCCGCTGCGCCTTGTCCCCGTCACGGTGGAAAGCCCGCTGCCCGCCGACATGGCCGCGTTGTTTTGGTGAAAAGTCGGTGAAAGCTGTGTCCAAATCCTGTGCAAAACCTTGCCTCAGCGCCGCCGGGGTGTATAATTGAGAGTAAGTCCATGCTTGTCCGGCCGCCGCGCCGGCCAGGCTGTCTTTTTGCGTTCCGCGCGCTCTGCGCGCTTTGCTTTGTTTGAAAACCACCGGAAGGAGAAACTCTCTTTTGATTGACGAAAAGATCGAACAGATCAATGAGCAGCCGGGCGGCCCGCCAGCCGCCCCGCCTCCCCTGACCACACGAGATAAACTGCGGGCCGCCTGGGCCCGTTTCCAGTGCAGCAGCCTGCTGCGCAGCCACCGCATCCAGACCCGCACCCGCCTCCACGCCGAGACCCTGGGCGCCCTGGTCTGCGCTCTGCCCCTTGCCGGGCAGCTGGGCGACTGGCTGTATACCCTCGGCTTTACCGGCGAGTACACCCTCATCCGGGCCGGGCGGACCATCCGCGCCGCCGCTCTCTGGCTGGCGGCCGCCTTCCTCCGGGGATGGAACAATGTGATGGAGATCGCCTTCCCCGGGGCGCGCACCGTCCTGCGGGAGCTGTTCGGCCCGGTCTACGTCTTCTGCCGCGGCCTGCGCAACATCTGGGTGCACGGCACCGAGGTGCGGCGGGCGCACGGCTTCTGGGCCGGCATCGCGGCCGACCTGCAGTACCTTGGCCGGGGCGCGGTGCGCTATGCCGGGCTTTTGCCCCGGATGGTGGTCTACCTTCTGCCCCTTGCCTCCCTGGCCGTTCTGGTTGCGGTGGTCCAGATGATGGTGGGCCGCCCCTATACCCTGGCGGTGGAGGTCAACGGCTCCACCGTCGGCAACGTGGCCAACGAGACGGTGTTTGACGCCGCCCGCGAGGACGTGCTGCAGCGCGTCAACTACGCCGGCACCACCGCCGGCACCGAATTGACCATCGAGCCCACCTACCGCCTTGCCATCACCAGCGACGTGATGGACGAGAGCCAGATGGCCGATGCCATCCTCTCGGCGGTCAGCGACGAGATCAGCGAGGGCACCGCCCTCTACTTAGACGGTGAGCTGACGGCGGTCTGCGCCGAAGGCGACCAGCTCCAGCTCTACCTCAGCGGCCTGCTCGAGCCCTACGAGGACCCCGAGGACCCCAACGTCTCGGTCAGCTTCAACCGGGACGTGCAGGTGGAACAGGGCCTCTACTTCACCGACAGCTTTATGGACTACGCCGACGTGGTGTCCCTGCTGTCCGGCGTGCGGCAGGCCGAGCGGGTCTACACCGTGGTGGCCGGCGACAGCATCAGCCTGATCGCCACCAAGAACAACCTGACCACCGCCGAGCTGTGCGAGCTGAACGGCATCACCACCGAGACCGCCATCTTCCCCGGGGACGAACTGGTCGTCACCCGGGAGGAGGCCATGCTGGAGGTGCAGATCACCCGCACCGTCACCTGGACCGAGGAGATCCCCTTCTCGACCAAGCAGACCCAGTCCAGCGACTACTCCTTCGGCACCACCCGCACCGTGCAGGAGGGCGAAAACGGCGTGCGGACCATCACCGCCCAGAACCTCTACGCCACCGACGGCACCCTGCTCAACCAGACCATCGTCAGCAGCGAGGTGACCAAAGAGCCGGTCGAACGGGAGATCGTGGTGGGCACCAAGCTGCCCAGCGGCAGCGTGGCCCAGGTGGGCAACGGCACCTTCATCTGGCCGGTGCCCCAGTATACCGGCTGCTCCCGCTGGTACTCCAGCACCCACAAGGGCGTCGACATCCGCGCGCCGGCCGGCACCCCCATCTACGCCTCGGCCAGCGGCGTGGTCACCAAGGCGGGTTATGAACGGGGCGGCGCCGGCACCGGCTACGGCAACTCCCTCATCATCGACCACGGCAACGGCTACAGCACCCTGTACAGCCACTGCCTGTCCCTGACCGTCAGCGCCGGACAGGCCGTCAGCCAGGGCCAGCTGATCGGTTACGTCGGCTCGACCGGGCGCTCCACCGGCAACCACTGCCATTTCGAGATCCGTCTCAACGGCCGCTATCTGCCGCCGCAAAATTATTTCAATAAGTAAAAGGAGGTTTTCCGTATGTCTACTCCCCACATTGCCGCCGAAATGGGCGATTTCGCCAAGACCGTCCTGATGCCGGGCGACCCCCTGCGCGCCCAGTTCATCGCCGAGACCTTTCTGCAGGATGTCCGCCAGGTGACAAGCGTCCGCGGGATGCTGGGCTTCACCGGCACCTATGAGGGCCGGCCCATCAGCGTGATGGGCAGCGGCATGGGTATGCCCTCCATCGGCATCTACTCCTACGAGCTGTACAAGTTCTACGGCGTCGAGAACATCGTCCGCATCGGCTCGGCGGGCAGCTACACCGACAAGGCCAGGCTCTTTGACGTGGTGCTGGCCGCCGGCGCGGTGAGCGAATCCAGCTACGCCAGGACCCAGAGCGGCTTTGAAGGCCACATCACCTTCCCCAGCCGGGAGCTGAACGAAAAGCTGCGCGCCTCGGCCGAAAAGCTGGGCATCCGGCTGATCGAGGGCAACATCCACTCCTCCGACGTGTTCTACCGCCAGCCCTCCGACGCCAAGCCCACCTACTGGGAAAAGCTGCGGGACGAGCAGGGCTGCCTGTGCGTCGAGATGGAGAGCTTCGCCCTCTTTGCCAACGCCCAGGTGCTGGGCAAGCAGGCTGCCTGCCTGCTGACCATTTCGGACAGCTTTGTCTCCCCCGAGATCACCACCGCCGAGCAGCGCCAGAAGAGCTTCACCGACATGATGAAGGTGGCCCTGGGCGCCGCGTACTGAGGGAGGCCCGCCATGTCTGAGCTTACCCGGGAGGAAAAGCAGGCCCTCATCCGGGCCGCTTTCGAGGCGCGCACCCACGCCGTTGCCCCCTACAGCCACTTTGCGGTGGGGGCTGCCCTGCGCAGCGCCGACGGCCGGGTCTTTACCGGCTGCAACATCGAGAACGCCGCCCTCACCCCCACCAGCTGCGCCGAGCGCACCGCCCTCTTTTCGGCGGTCAGCCAGGGGGTCACCCGCTTTACCGACATCGCGGTGGTGGGGGCCAAGATGGGCGAGGTGAACACCCTTGTCACCTCCCCCTGCGGGGTCTGCCGGCAGGCGCTGTATGAGTTCTGCGGGCCGAGCCTCAACGTCATCATGGCCAAAAGCGAAGAGGACTTCATCGAGGCCAGTTTGGGAGAGCTGCTCCCCTACGGTTTTGGCCCCGCGAACATTGAATAAAGCCAAAAAGCCGGCACGGAGTGGACGCTTTGTGTCGGTTTTTGACAAGTTGACGGAAATATTGTAAAGAATTTGTAATGTTATCCGGCTTGCGCCTGACACATTTTGCGGCTATACTGGAGTATAGAGAATGCGCCGCTATGCCCGCGCATTCTTGTCTGTCCAAAAATGGTTGCAAACAACTGTAAAAAAGGAGAGAATTTCTTATGAATATGATTTCGCGCCGTAAGTTCATGGCCGTGGCTGGCGCAGCCGCTGCCGTTTCTGTTCTGGCTGCCTGCGGCAGCTCCTCTTCGAGCACTGCTTCCAGCACCGCCTCTTCCGCTGCTTCCAGCACCGCTTCCTCCGCCGCCTCTTCTGAGGCTGCCGCCGAGAGCGTTGTCTCCTACGTCGCTCTGTGCTGCGATACCGGCACCATCGACGACGAGAGCTTCAACCAGGCCTGCTGGACCGCTGTCCAGAACTACATGGGCGACAACTGCCAGTACTACATCCCCGAGGCCGACGCTTCCGATGAGGACCGCGAGACCATGATCCGTCAGGCTGTCAACGACGGCGCCGACACCGTCGTCTGCGTCGGCTACCTGTACGGCGCTTCGCTGGCATGGGCTGCCGAGCAGTACCCCGACATCCGCTTCATCGCCATCGACGTGACCCAGGCCGACATCGGCACCGACGCCATCCCTGCCAACTGCTACTGCATCACCTTTAAGGAAGAGCAGGCTGGCTACCTGGCCGGCTACGCCATCGCCAAGGACGGCTTCACCCACCTGGGCTTCCTGGGCGGCATGGCTGTGCCCGCCGTCATCCGTTACGGCTACGGCTTCGTGCAGGGCGTTGACGCCGCTGCTCAGGAGACCGGCAACGCCGTCGACATCAACTACTTCTACGGCGGCCAGTTCTACGGCGACGCCAACATCACCTCCCGTATGGAGGGCTGGTACACCAACGGCACCGAGGTCGTCTTTGCCTGCGGCGGCGGCATCTACACCTCCGCTCTGGAGGCTGCCATCAAGTCCAACGGCTACATCATCGGCGTCGACGTCGACCAGAACTACATCGGCGCCAACGGCGTGGCCGACGGCACCTACGAGTACAACCCGTTCATCACCTCCGCTATGAAGGAGCTGACCTTCGCCGTTGAGTCCGCCCTGGGCGACATCGACGAGGGCGAGTGGGAGACCATCGCCGCCACCAACGGCAACTTCGGCCTGCAGGAGGGCGACTACGTCGGCCTGCCCACCGCCGAGGGCAGCTGGAACTTCCGCACCTTCACCGTGGAGGAGTACGAGGCCGTCAAGGAGAAGGTCGCTTCCGGCGAGATCGTCATCGACAACTCCAGCGAGGACAGCGTCAAGCCCGTCACCAGCGAGCTGGTCACCGTCAACTACGTGCAGTAACAAGTGCTTCGCACTTCCAGGGGGACCCCATTTCTGCCTGCATACGCAGGACAGAAATTCCTTCCCCCTGGTATCCCCCTGGGGACAAAATTTTCTGCCGAACCGCGCACTCGCCTGACGGCTCGCACACTCCCGGCAGAAAATTTCCCTGGCTGTATCCAGACCGTACGCACTTGTCGTCCGGTCTGGATGGATCAAAATTTTATTGGCAGAGCGCCCAAAAGGCGCTCTGCTTTTTTGTGTATTTCGACCATTTTGATTTTCCCACCGGCGCGATATGTGAAAACCCCCTTCTTTTTTACAAAATGCTGGATTTTTATTCCTTTTTTCCTTGCAAAGTATCGGCGAAATACGTTATAATGAATAAAGTGAGAATCATGCGTCACCATTGTGTGAAAGGAGAGTGAGCAGATTGGCCGAGGATTATGTGATCGAGATGCTCCACATCACCAAGGAATTCCCTGGGATCAAGGCAAACGATGATATTACCCTCCAACTGCGCAGAGGCGAGGTGCACGCCCTGCTGGGTGAGAACGGCGCGGGCAAAAGCACCCTGATGAGCGTTCTGTTCGGCCTGTATCAGCCCGAGCAGGGCACCATCCGCAAAAACGGCAAAGAGGTCCAGATCCGCGACCCCAACGACGCCAACGCGCTGGGCATCGGCATGGTCCATCAGCACTTCAAACTGGTGGAGTGCTTTTCGGTGCTGGACAACATCATCCTAGGGGTGGAGCCCAACAAGCTGGGCTTTTTGCAGAAGGCCGAAGCCCGCAAAAAGGTGATGGCTCTGAGCGAAAAGTACGGTCTGCGGGTCGACCCCGACGCCCTGGTCAGCGACATCTCGGTGGGTATGCAGCAGCGGGTGGAGATCCTCAAGATGCTCTACCGCGACAACGAGATCCTGATCTTTGACGAGCCCACCGCCGTTTTGACCCCGCAGGAGATCGACGAGCTGATGGAGATCATGCGGGGCTTCAAGAAAGAGGGCAAGAGCATCCTCTTTATCACCCACAAGCTGAACGAGATCATGGCGGTCGCCGACCGCTGCACCGTCCTGCGCAAGGGCAAATACGCCGGCGTGGTGGACATCGCCCACACCACCAAGGAAGAGCTGTCCCGCCTGATGGTGGGCCGCGACGTGCAGCTGCAGGTCGAAAAGGCCCCCGCCAAGCCCGGCGAGGTCATTCTGGACGTGCAGGGCGTGACCGTCCCCGGCTCCAACCACAAGAAGGACGCCGTCCGGGACGTCTCCTTCCAGGTCCGCGCCGGCGAGATCGTCTGTCTGGCCGGCATCGAGGGCAACGGCCAGACCGAGTTCGTCTATGGCCTGACCGGCCTGGAAAAGGTCTCGGCCGGCAAGATCACCTTCTGCGGCCAGGACATCACCCACACCTCCATCCGCCAGCGCTCCAAGGACGGGATGAGCCACATCCCCGAGGACCGGCACAAGCACGGTTTGATCCTGGACTACTCCCTCGAAAACAACATGGTCCTGCAGCGGTACTGGCAGAGCGAGTTCCAGAACCACGGCTTCATCCGCAAGGACAAGGTGCGGGAGTACTCCGACCGTCTGATCGAACAGTACGACGTGCGCAGCGGCCAGGGCAGCGTGACCATCGCCCGCAGCATGTCGGGCGGCAACCAGCAGAAGGCCATCATCGCCCGCGAGATCGACCGCGACCCCAAGCTGCTGGTGGCGGTCCAGCCCACCCGCGGCCTGGACGTGGGCGCCATCGAGTATATCCACCACCAGATCGTGGCCCAGCGGGACGCCGGCAAGGCGGTGCTGCTGGTCAGCCTCGAGCTGGACGAGGTCATGAACCTGTCTGACCGCATCCTCGTCATGTACGAGGGCGAGGTGGTCGGCGAGTTCGATCCCAAGACCACCACCGTTCAGGAGCTGGGCCTGTACATGGCCGGCGCCCGCAAGCAGGGGAAAGGAGAATGAGCGGCTCTATGGATAAAAAGAAAATGCTTTCCCGCAGCGGCACAGGCCGGTCGGCCTTTGTCAGCGTGCTGGCGGCTCTGCTGTGCATCCTGATCGGCCTGGTCTGCGGCTATCTGGTGCTGCTGGCCATCAACGCCGAGCACGCATGGGCGGACGGCTTTGTCCGCATCCTCAAGGGCGGCTTCTACGACGCCCCCTATGGCGTCGGCCGCACCCTGGCCAACGCCGCCCCCCTGGTCATGACCGGCCTTTCGGTGGCCTTTGCCTTCAAGACCGGCCTGTTCAACATCGGCGCGGCGGGCCAGTACACCCTGGGCGCCTACGGCGCGCTCTACTGCGCCATCGTGCTGCACCTGCCCTGGTATGTGGGGCTGATCGCCTCGGCCGTCCTGGGCGGACTGTGGGGCGCCATCCCCGGCCTGTTCAAGGCCTATCTGAACATCAACGAGGTCATCACCTCCATCATGTTCAACTGGATCGGCCTGTACCTGGTCAATGAGATCATCTACGGCAATGGCACCGGCGTCATGTACGACTCCCGCAACACCCGCACCTGGAACCTGCGCCGGATGGAGGGCGCCGAAGGGGTCACCATCCCCGACTTTGGCCTGAACGATATGTTCCAGACCAACAGCACCACCATCGCCATCTTCCTGTCCATCGTGGTGGCCATCCTGATCTGGGTGATCCTGGACAAGACCACCTTCGGCTACGAGCTGAAGGCCGTCGGCCTGAACAAGCACGCCGCCCGCTACGCCGGCATCAACGAGAAGAAGAACCTGGTCCTCTCGATGGTCATCGCCGGCGCGCTGGCCGGCTTCGGCGCGGGACTGTATTACCTGTCCGGCGTCTCGGAGTGGAACCCTCTGAACTCCACCACCCTGCCGGCCATGGGCTTCAACGGTATTTCGGTGGCCCTGCTGGCCAGCTCCAACCCCATCGGCACCATCTTCTCGGCCCTGTTCATCTCCCACATCACGGTGGGCGGCTCGTTCCTCTCTACCCGGTACTACCCCACCGAGGTGGCCGACCTTATCAGCGGCATCATCATCTACCTGTGCGCCTTCTCGATGCTGTTCCGCGGCAAGATCGCAAAGCTCCTCAGCGGCGGCAAACGGGCGGACAAGTCCGGCGAAAAGGAGGGCTAATATGCTGTTACTCATCAAATATACCCTGCTGTACGGCATCGTCCTGATGCTGGTGGCGCTGGGCGGTATGTTCAGCGAGCATTCCGGCATCATCAACATCGCGCTGGAAGGCATCATGGTCATCGGCGGCGTGGCCGGCGTTCTGGCCCTGACGCTGCTGCCGGCCAGTATGCCGGCCTGGATGATCGTGGTGGTGTCCATTCTGGCGGCGGCGGTGGCCGGCATGGTCTATTCCCTGCTGCTGGCCTTCGCCTCCATCAACCTGAAGGCCGACCAGACCATCGGCGGCACCGCCCTGAACCTGCTGGCCACCGCGGTGGCGGTGGTCCTCTCCAAGTATTTCAGCGAGAGCGGCAGCGCCAAGCTGAACTACTCCAACCGGCCCTTCCTGTTCAACATCGGCGGGCTGGAGCTGAGCGTCTTTGTCCCGCTGGGCCTGGTGCTGCTCGTCATCAGCTTTGTGGTGATGTACAAGACCCGCCTCGGCCTGCGGCTGCGGGCCTGCGGCGAGCACCCGCAGGCGGCCGCCTCGGTGGGTATCAACGTCTACAAGATGCGCTACACCGGCGTTCTGATCTCGGGCGCGCTGGGCGCCATCGGCGGCATGGCCTACATCGTGCCGCCGGTCCAGACCTGGAACTTTGAGGTCGGCGTGGCCGGCGCCGGCTTCCTGGCGCTGGCGGTCATGATCTTTGGCCAGTGGAAGCCCTTCCACATCTTTGGGGCGGCCATGTTCTTTGCCGTCTTCAAGAGCCTGGCCAACATCGCCGACTCCACCTTCCTGGCCAACCTCGGCTGGTCCAGCAACATCTACAACATGATGCCCTTCATCGCGTCCATGATTATTCTGGCCTTCACCTCCAAGAACAGCATGGCCCCCAAAGCCGAGGGCATCCCCTACGACAAGGGCTCCCGCTGAGCGCTGCTCCGCGGCGCTCTCGCCGGAAAAGTTCTCTGTCCCGTCCGTCCGCGCATGTCGGCCGGACGGGATTTTTTCTCAAAGGAGGTCTTTCTCATGCAGAAAGTTCTGGTCATCGGCTGTCCGGGCGCGGGCAAGAGCACCTTTGCGCGGGCCCTGCGGGACGCCACCGGCCTGCCGCTCTGCTATCTCGATATGCTCTGGCACAAGCCCGACCGCACCAACGTCACGCCGGAAGCCTTCGACCGTGCCCTGGCCGCGTGGCTGGCCCGGCCGGCCTGGATCATCGACGGCAACTACAGCCGCACCCTGCCCACCCGGCTGGCTGTCTGCGACACCGTCTTTTTCCTCGACTATCCGCTGAACGTCTGTCTGGCCGGGGTGGAGGGACGCATCGGCCAGGCGCGGGAGGATATGCCCTGGGTCGAAACCGAATGGGACCCCGAATTTCGCCAGTACATCCTCGACTTTGGGCGGGACCAGTGCCCCCGGATGCTCCGCCTGCTGGACCACTGCCGCGCCGAACGGGACGTCGTCACTTTCCACAGCCGGGCCGAAGCGGATGCCTGGCTCAAATGGCTGCGCGCCGGCGTCACCCTCCGCCCCTACCGGCCGGCGGACTGCCCCGCGCTGGCAAAGCTCTTTACCGAGACGGTCCACACCGTCTGTGCCGCCGACTACACCCCCGCCGAGCTGGACGCCTGGGCCCCGCCCGAGGGGCCCGACCTCGCGGCGTGGGACGCAAGTTTCCAGGCACACTGCACCTGGATCGCCGAGATCGGCGGGAGGATTGCCGGTTTCGGGGACATCGACCCGGCGTCCGGCTGCCTCGACCGGCTGTATGTGGGCCGGGACTTTCAGCGGCACGGGGCGGCGTCCGCCCTCTGCGACGTGCTGGAACGGGCCTGCCCGGTCCGGCCTGTCACCACCCATGCGTCCCGCACGGCGCGCGGCTTTTTTGCCAGGCGGGGCTACCGCCTTCTGCGGGCGCAGCTGGTCGAACGGCGGGGGCAGCTGCTGGAAAATTTTGTGATGGAAAAACCGTGAACTTTTTGGCAATTTTCCGCCCGGCCCCTTGCCATCGCGCAAAAGTCATACTATACTGAAAGCAACGAAACCACCCGGGATTGGAGTGATCTTATGCGTATCTACGACCTCATTGCAAAGAAGCGGGACGGCGGCGTCCACACCCGCGCCGAGCTCGAAACCCTCATCAACGGCTATGTGGCGGGCGATGTGCCCGACTACCAGATGGCCGCCTGGATGATGGCGGTCTACCTGCGCGGGATGACCGACGAGGAGACCGCCGCCCTCACCGACATCATGGCCCACAGCGGCGAGATGGTGGACCTTTCGCCCATCGCGGGGGTCAAGGTGGACAAGCATTCCACCGGCGGCGTCGGCGACAAGACCACCCTGGTCATCGCCCCCATCGCGGCGGCCTGCGGGGTTAAGATCGCCAAAATGAGTGGCCGGGGCCTCGGGCACACCGGCGGCACCATCGACAAAATGGAGAGCGTACCCGGCACCCGCACCGCCCTCAGCCAGGAGGAGTTCTTCGCGCAGGTCAACCGCACCGGTATCGCCGTCATCGGCCAGAGCGAGAACATCGCCGTCGCCGACAAAAAGATGTACGCGCTGCGGGACGTGACCGCCACCGTCAGCTGCATCCCGCTGATCGCGTCCAGCATCATGTCCAAAAAGCTGGCCTCGGGCTCGGACGCCATCCTGCTGGACGTCACCACCGGCACCGGCGCCTTTATGAAAACGGTGGAGGAGAGCATCCAGCTGGCCCGGCTAATGGTGGCCATCGGGGCGCACCACGGCCGCAAGGTGGCCGCCATGATCACCGATATGGACACTCCCCTGGGCCACAACATCGGCAACAGCCTGGAAGTGATCGAGAGCATGGAGGTGCTGAAAGGCCGCGGCCCCGCCGACCTGACCGCCGTCTGCATCGAGCTGGCCGCCTATATGCTGGTGCTGGCCGGCAAGGGCAGCCCCGACGAGTGCCGCGCGCTGGCCCGGCAGGCCATCGCCGACGGCAGCGCCTTTGCCAAGTGCAAGGAGATGTTTGCGGCGCAGGGCGGCGACGTCCGCGTCCTGGACGACTACAGCCTGTTTGCCCAGCCGGCCGCCCGCTATGAGCTGCTGGCCGAAGCCGACGGCTACATCACCGCCAACGACGCCGAAAAGATCGGCACCGCCAGCGTCCTGCTGGGGGCCGGCCGCGAAAAGAAGGGCGACCCCATCGACTACGCCGCCGGCATCATCCTGCACAAAAAGCGGGGCGACTTCGTCCGCCGCGGTGAAGCCCTGGCCACCTTCTGCGGCGCGCCCGAGCGCTTTGCCGCCGCCGCAGCCTGCTACCGCGCCGGGCTGGTCATCGGGCCCGAAAAGCCCGCAGAGCTGCCCCTGATCTACGCCATCGTGACAGAGGACGGCGTGCAGCGGTTCTAAAACAGACAGGAAGGCCCCTGCTTCCCGTTGAGCAGTGCGCGGCGACATCAAGACATCATAATAGGGCTGCTGCAAAACGAAAGTTGAGCAGCAGCCCTATTTTTGCGCCATTTTGTCCGAAAAAGTGGTCATGGGCGAACAGAACACAGCAAACCCGCCGCAGAAAAACTGCGGCGGGTTTATTGTTTAACGTGTTATTCTTTTTGTTTTTTCTCTTCTTCCTGTTTTTGCTCCTCTTCGGCCTGCTGTTCGGCAAGTTCGCGCTCGCGCTGCAGGCGCAGCTCGTGCAGGGCCTTTTCGTGCTCTTCCCGCTGGATGCGCAGCATCATCTCGTGCTTCTGCACCTTGTCGTAGAAGGTGCTGCGGGGCAGTCCGCAGGCTTCGGCGGCCTGCTGGATGGTCATCCGCTTGGCCTTCCACTCCCCGTACACCTCATAAAAGTTATCGGGCAGGGGCAGGGCGTCGCGGCCAAAATGGACGCCGCGGGCTTTGGCCGCCGCGATGCCCTCGGCCTGGCGCTGCCGGATGTTGGCCCGCTCGTTCTCGGCCACAAAGGACAGCACCTGCAGTACGATATCGGCCAGAAAAGCCCCCATCAGGTCCCGGCCGCGGCGGGTGTCCAGCAGCGGCATATCCAGCACCACGATGTCGACGTTCTTTTCCTTGGTCAGATAGCGCCATTGCTCCAGCACTTCTTCGTAGTCGCGCCCGAGGCGGTCGATGCTCTTGATATAGAGCAGGTCGTCCCGTCTCAGGCGTCGGACCATGACTTTGTAGCGGGGCCGGTCGAAGTCCTTGCCCGACTGCTTATCCATGTAGATGTTTTTGTCCGGGACGCCGGCCCGCCGCAGCGCGATCCGCTGACGGTCCTCATTTTGTTCGCGGGTACTGACCCGAATGTAGCCGTAGACCATTTTTTATTCCCTTCTGGCCTTGAAAATTCCACGCCGCCAGTATAGCGCCGGCGGCTGCCGGAGGAAAGCGCGTCCTTTTTCGCACGATTTTTGCATCCAAAACGAAAAAAGGCCCGCCGTTCGGCAGGCGGGCCTTCGATTTTCAGCGTGTTTTTTCAGCGGCCTCCACCACATGGGCGGCCAGCACCGAGGTGGTCATGGCGCCGACGCCGCCGGGCACGGGGGTGATGGCGGCCACTGCCGGCTCGGCTTCGGCAAAGCGGACGTCGCCGCAGAGCTTGCCGTCTGCGCCGGTGTGGATGCCGACATCCACCACCACCTGCCCCGGGGCGAAGCAGCCGGCCCCGATGGCCTCCCGCCGGCCCATGGCCACCACCAGCACCTCGGCCTGGCGGCAGAGGGCGGGCAGGTCCCGGGTGCGGGAGTTGCAGAGGGTGACGGTGGCGTTTCTGCGGTCCAGCAGCATGGCGGCCGGCTTACCCACCACCAGGCTGCGGCCCACCACCGTGACCCGTTTGCCCTCGAGGGGGATGCCGTAGTGGTCCAGGATCTCGACGCAGGCCTGGGCGGTGCAGGGGGCGTAGCCCACCCCGCTGCCGGTGAACACCCCGGCCAGGGAGGCGTCGGTGATGCCGTCCACGTCCTTTTCGGGGGCGAGGGCCGCCCGGACGGCGCGGTCGTCCATCTGGGCCGGCAGCGGCCGAAAGAGCAGGCAGCCGTGGATGGTGCGGTCCCGGTTGACCTCGTCCAGGACGGCCAGCAGCTCGGACTGTTCGGCGTCGGCGTCCAGCAGGAAGGGCCGCACCGCGATGCCCAGCTTGCCGCAGCGGGCCAGCACCCCGCGCTCATAGGCCAGGTCGTCCTCGCGGGCGCCCACCCGCACCACCGCCAGGGTGGGGGTGATCCCCTGCGCCGTCAGGGCGGCGGCGCGGGCGGCGGTCGTTTCGTTCAGTGCGGCGGCCGTGGGGCCGCCTTTCAACAGCAGTGCGCTCATGTCAGTTCCCTCCCAGTCGTGCGCTGACCCGGGCGCAGACCGCCTCGGCCCGCGGCAGGTACTCCGCCCGCAGCGCGGCGGCCCGTTCGTCCAGTTCGGCCGCGTGGGCGCGGTCGGCCATCAGGCGGGTGTTGACCGCCACGTTGAGGCCGGCGGCTTCCAGCGCGGCCCGGCAGAACAGCGCCCCGCACCCGGCGTCCGAAATGGCCAGCACGCTGCCCTTGGCCTCGTACTGCTCCAGCAGGGCGATGGCCTCGCCGCAGGCCGCCATGATCTCGAGGGGCACCGCCGCGGCAGCGTCCAGCGCCTCAGCCAGGACGGCGGGGCGAGCGGGGTCGTCCCTGGGGATGCCGTAGGCTTTGGACAGCGGCAGGAAGGCGGCGGCGTCCGCCTCCACCAGCCCTTCCAGCCGGGCGCGCAGGGCGGCTGCCTGCTCGTTCAGGGCCAGGATGTCGGCCTCAACGGCGGCGTATTTGGGCTTGCCGGCGGTCAGGCAGCCCACCATGTTGCCGAGGGCGACGCCCACCGCGCCGACCAGCGCGGCCGCCCCGCCGCCCCCCGGCGCCGGCGCTTTGGAGGCCAATTCGGCCAAAAATGTTTCGCAGGTTTTGTGCATCATTTCCATCTGTAGATCCCCCTCTCGGTGATGATCCCGTCCAAACGGACGTCCAGCGGTCCGGCCGCTACGGCGTCCACCTTCTGCGCCTCGTAAGCGATGCCGTAGACCGCCGCCCGGGCGCACCGCGGCAGAAAACGGTCGTAATAGCCCTTGCCCATCCCCACCCGGCGGCCCGCCTCGTCGAAGGCGGTGCAGGGCACCAGGACCAGGTCGAGGGTCTCGGGCGGCAGGACCTCGGCCCGGGCCAGCACCGGCGTGCGGATGCCGTAGGCTCCCGTCTCCCAGCCGTCCACGGCGGCCGGCAGGGCCGCGGTCAGGGCAAAGCCCTCCCCGCAGACCGGGTAGGCCACCTGTTTGCCGCAGCCTTCCAGCAGGGCGGCCAGGTCCGGCTCGCCGCCAAAGGCCGCGTAGGCCAGCACCCGCCGCGCCTGCCGCCATTCGGCGAGGGACGCCGCCCGGGCGCAGAGAGCTGCGTCGGCCGCCCGCCGCGCCGCGGGATCGAGGGCCCGCCGCGCCGCGATGCCCTGCCGCCGCTGGACCGCCTTGGCCGCCGAAAGTTCCGTTTCAGTCATCAAAATAGAACAGCTCCTCGAATTTTTTATCCAGTGCGATGCAGAGGATGAGGGCCAGCTTGGCGGTGGGGTTGAACTGCCCCGTCTCGATCGAGCTGATGGTGTTGCGGGAGACGCCCACCATGGCGGCCAGCTGCGCCTGGGACAGCCCCGCCGCGGCCCGCGTCTCCTTCAGGCGGTTTTTGAGCACGAGCTCCGACTTCATGGCAGCACCTCCTCACAGCCCCATCAAAAACCGCGCCGTAAAGGCCAGAAACCCAACCAGACAGCACAGGCCGCCCACCAGATTGACCCGGGTCTTCAGCCGTGCATACATCCACAGGTGGACAAAGGCGGCGTAGCCGGTGGCGATGGCAGGCAGCTCCCAGGCGTCCACTTCGGGCAGGCCCAGCCGGTCGGCCTGGAACACCCGCGCCAGCCAGAAAAAGGCGCACAGGGCCACCACCGCCAGGGCGCTGCGGGTCATGATGCGGCCCTGCACCCGCTCCTCATATTCGCCGTTGCCCTCTCTGCGGGCTTTTTGCAGAATCTCTTCCTTTTTCATGGCAGGCACCTCCTGTTTGACAAGTTTTATTTGCATCAAGTATAGCACAGACAAGTTTGCTTGTCAACACAGGGACGCAAAAAAGCCCCCGCCGAAGCGGAGGCTCTGCAAGCTGTTTACATCCCAAACCTGGCTATCGCCGCGAGGAGCGCCGAGGCGATCCCCTGCAGGATGACCCAGCGGAGGACCACCTGTTCGTCGCTCCAGCCCAGCCGCTTGCGGGCGTGGTCGTGGAGGGGGGTGAGGGTGTTTTTCAGGATGCTGATCTTCAAAAAGCGCTTGAGGCTGATCTTGAGGATGCCCAGGCTGCCGTCCACGATAAAGACCGCCGCCGCCAGCAGAAAGGCAAAGGGATGACCCGACTTGAGGGCCAGCAGGGCCAGGAAAAAGCCCATCGCGCGGCTGCCGGCGTCCCCCATCAGGACGGTGGAAGGCTTGGCGTTGACCCACAGGTAGGCCAGCAGCGCGCCCACGAACACCGCCGTCGCGGTGACGTAGCTGCCCAGCTGTTCGCCGTAGAGCAGCGCGAAGGTGCCCATGCTGACCACCGCCAGGCTGGCGGACAGGCCGTCCACGCCGTCGGTGCAGTTGACCACATTGATGCTGGCCCAGATCAAAATCACGATCAGCAGCAGGTAGACCGGGTAGGGCAGCAGGAAATGCCACTGCAAAAACTGCACCCCGCAGCCGTTGAAATTCAGGTAGGTGACGCCGGCCACCACCGCGATGACCAGGTCGATCAGGCCCTTTTTGTACTCGTCCCAGGCGGTGTCGGAGGCGTCGTCCAGATAGCCCGACAGCATCGACGCAATGAGCAGCACCATGTAAATGACCGTTTCCAGGTGGAAGGGCATAAACGCCAGCGCCACCAGCACCACGCAGAGGACAAAGATCAGCCCCGCGCCGCGGGCTTTGCCCTTGGACAGCGCGCCGTCCACCGCAAAGGCCCGGCCGTGGTCCTGCGGCAGCCGGCTGCGGAAGAGATTGGTCAGCAGCGCCGTGAGCACAAACGCCAGCAGAAGCGCCAGCGCATCCACACCGCGCTGGCCCAGTACAGACAAGAGAATTGAAACCATGTTTGCTTCCTCGTTTCCCATTTTATAATCCTTTTCTCTACAGAGGAAGTGTACCATGTTCAGCCAAAAAAATCAATCGTATAAGCTACTATAAGCGGGCGGGCGAAAAATGGTTCCTGCCTTTCCGCCGCGCCGCCCCGCGGGGCTGGCCGGGAGCGCCAAAAGGGGCGGGCCTTTCGGCCCGCCCCGGTAAACTGGGTCTGCACACCCAGCTGGTTCTTTTTGGTGCGGCAAACTACAAACGTAAATTTGTAATAAACCTTGGATGCTATACTTTCGTACAGCGCGTATATGGCGCAGGGGTTTCTGCTATGCAATGGTACGGCAAGCACACAACCCCGCACGGACTGCATACATATTGATTATGTAGGCAAATTGTTTTCAAACATTCAATCAGCTGCGGACAGAAGAACGAACGACCTGAACAGCCACGAAGGTAGCCGTAATGCCATTATCACTCTTAACATCGGTACTGACAGAGACGGTATAGCTATGATCATAGATACCGTTGTTGCCACCAGCACGGCACACATGATTGTAAGACTTGATAATGTCTTCAATAGCCTCGGCAACCAGGGTATTCAGAGCATCTTCTTCAATCACACCAGAAGCGGCATACAGCTGAACAGCCTTAGCATCATCAATCGCAACATCATCAGGATACTCTGCAGCCTTCAGAACTTCGCTAGAACCAATTTCCTTGATAGTCAAATCAAGGGTGGTATCATTCTTATCCCAAGGCTTAGGATCCCATTTGGTCATACCAACAGACTTTTCCAACCGATCCTGCAAATCATCAAAACGACCAGAAATTTCTTTCAGGTCATTCTCCAGATAAGCAGCATTGATCTGCCAAACATTGGCAAAACCAACAACGTAGTTCAGGCTGTTGCTCAGAGCAGAATCAGCCTCGAACTTAACGTAGCTAGGCACCTCTTCGATGTTGCCAGCGACACCATCAGAAATGTCGCCCTCAACAGCAATAGGCCCCTCCTGTTCGCCCTCCTGTTCACCATTCACAGGAGCGCCAGAGCAGCCAGCCAGCATACTGACGGCCATCACGCCGGACAGTGCCAGAGCCAAAACCTTATTCAGTTTCATTGAAAAATTTCCTCCTTGTTGTTGTTTGTAACTCGCACCAAAACATTTGGGGAACAGGTCACCATCCCCGTTCCTTGTGCATAGTGTAGCACAAACAACTTTCCTTTGTCAAGGCAGATTGGCCAAAAGGTGTAAAAAAAGAGAAATTTTTCCAAAACAGAACGAAGCTTCGATACTTAACTTTCGTCTTTTGTGAAGATTCTGTGTAATGTGCCCTCTCCGTCACAGTCCGCTGCGCGTCCTGTGCCACCTCTCCCGCACGCGTGAGAGGTTATAAGGAATGGATTTGAAACGTAACTTTTCCGTTTCCCTTCAAAATCCATACCGCTGAGGCTCCCACGCGTGCGGGGACGAGCGAAGCGAGACTGAGAGAGCCGTTTATACGTGAGCTGCCGCCTTGCCGCCCGCACAAATCTCATATTTGCAGAAATTCGGCAGGGGTCAGAACAATAGGCTTTTCCAACCCTGCCTCCAAAAAGTCCTTGTCCCCAGTTAAAAGGACATCCGCTCCGGCGCGAATGGCCGCCCGCAGAATGGGGCGGTCCTTGACATCACGGATTTTTCCCTCGGTGGCCTCCTCGTCTGTGGGCACAGGCACCAGCTCCAGCGTCAGCAGCGCCGCTGCAAGGAACCGGTTCAGCGCGTCCAAACGGGTTGGGAATTTTTTATTGAAGATGCGCTTCATCTCATCTACATTCTGCTCGCAGATCAGCCCGTGGTTTGGATAGGACGCCGCTTTTACATATGCCTGAAAGGGTGTGCCGCCGCCCAGCGCCGCAGAAATCAGGACATTGGTATCGATCAGCACTCTCATGGTTTTTCGTCCTCATCCCGCAGCTCTTTGACCAGCGCCATGACGTCTTCCTCCCCGGTCAGGCCAGCGCGCTGCGCCTCCCCCGCCATTTCCTGTTGGAGCAGCTGCATGGCATACACCGCCGAATTAACCATCCGCACCGTGTTCCCCTCCACGACAAAGGTCACACGGTCGCCGCTCGACACACCCAGTACCTCACGGACATCCTTCGGGATAGTGATTTGGCCTTTTGCCATTACCTTAGCGTTATCTACAAATGCATTTGCCAACATACGGCACACCGCCTTTCAAAGAAGTATGGAAATCAATGAATTCCCTACTTTTATTATACACAGAGACGCGCAAAAAACAAGCCCCAACAAAAAATCCGCCGTACAGGTTTCCCCATACGGCGCACGTCACCCAAACAGTTCGCTGTGCGTACCGGTGCGAGTCATGGTCAGGACGAGCACATCCTCTTCGACCCGGTAGATCAGCAGCCAGTCCGGCTGGATGTGGCATTCGCGGTGCCCCACCCAATCGCCGGTCAGGGCGTGGTCCCTGTTCCTTTCGGGCAGCGGCTGGCCCATCGCCAGCAGGTCAACCACTTCTTTCAGTTTTTCCAGCGGCAGCCGGCGCTTCTTTGCCTTTTTGTAGTCTTTTCGGAATACCGTCGTGAATTTTACGGTGTATTTCGTCTCGTTCATTTGTCCAGCTCCGCAAAGAGTTCCCCGGTATTCCTGTAGCCTTTCACCTTCGGGTCTCTGGCGATGCGCTCCGCTTCCCGCATGGCGGCGGCGGTCTCCTGATTGGGCCGTTCCAGCTTGACCTCAAAGGGCAGACCGCCCTCCCGCAGAGACTGCCGTACAAAGATATTAAACGCCGTCGACAGGCTCATCCCCAGCTCGGCAAACAGCTCGTCAGCCTGCGCTTTCAGGTCCGCATCCATGCGGATGCTGACATTGGTGGTATTGCCAGCCATAACATCATCCCCTTTCTGCTTTCATTATACGGCATTTGCGCGCACAATGCAATGGATTGCACGAATTTCATCCTGATCTGCACATCAGCAGCCGGGGCGGCCAAAACGGGGCCCCAAACAAAAATCCGCCGTACAGGTTTCCCCATACGGCGGATTCTTTTTTCAGGCTTTGAAACGTGGACCTTCGTTCCTTGGCCCCTTGCTTGACCACCAAAAAGCCCCCAACGTCGCACCGTCAGGGGCTTTCTCCTCACGAAAAGGAATTAGGGTCAATGAGGATCAGGT
>DXHQ01000130.1 GCA_019113345.1 Candidatus Faecalibacterium intestinigallinarum | reverse complement strand
TGACTAGAGAATACAACATTACACCGTCTATGTCAAGGCGCGGAAATTGCTATGACAATGCATTGGCTGAAAATTTCTTCGGCATCCTGAAAACTGAGTGCATATACAGACACAAGCCTGAGACTTTTGATCAAGCCAATAAAATGATCGACGACTACATTTACTTCTACAACCACGAGCGCATTCAATTGAAAACAGGACTGGCTCCGCTTGCGCTTCGCCAGTCCTGTTGACATCCCCGCTACACGAGGGTCTTTTTATTCATGTCTACCAATTCTGGGGCAGTTCAGTTTCCCCAAACGCGCGGTTACTTCTTTAACCAGACCAGAGGGGACTACCGTTTGTCCGGCAGCACCCTTTCTATGTTTAGTATACAGCAGGCGGGCAGGAATGTCAAGCAGCCTGACCTTATAGAAAAATCCCCCTTCCCGAACAGGAGGGGGGATTGCTGTTTACAGCTTCCGTGCGTTTACTTGAGCACCGCGCCGAAGTTGGCGCTGGTGACCATCCGGGCGTAGCGGGCGAGCCAGCCGGAGCGGACGTTGGGCTCCGGGGCAGTGTAGCGGGCGCGGCGGGCGGCCAGCTCCTCATCCGAGACTTCCAGGGTGATCTTGGCGTTCGGGATGTCGATCGAGATGGTGTCGCCCTCCTCGACCAGGCCGATGGGCCCGCCCGAGGCTGCCTCGGGGCTGACGTGCCCGATGGACGCGCCGCGGCTCGCGCCCGAGAACCGCCCGTCGGTGATGAGGGCGACGGTGGTGTCCAACTTCATGCCGGCCAGGGCCGAGGTGGGGTTGAGCATCTCCCGCATACCGGGGCCGCCCTTGGGGCCCTCGTACCGGATGACCACCACGTCGCCGGGCACGATCTTGCCGGCATAGATGGCGGTGATGGCTTCTTCCTCACTGTTGAAGACGCGGGCCGGGCCGCTGTGCTGCTGCATCTCGGGGGCGACGGCGCTGCGCTTGACCACGCAGCCGTCGGGGGCGATGTTGCCCCAGAGGATCTGCAGGCCGCCCGTCTCGCTGTAGGGGCGGTCGATGGGGCGGATGGCGTTCTCGTTCAGGATGCGGGCGCCGGCGATGTTCTCGCCCAGGGTCCTGCCGGTGACGGTGGGCACGTCGAGGTCGAGCAGGCCCTTCTTGGCCAGTTCGGCCTGCACCGCCGGGATGCCGCCGGCGGCGTAGAGGTCGGGCATATGGGTGGGGCCGGCGGGGGCCAGGTGGCAGAGGTTGGGGGTGCGGGCCGAGATCTCGTTGAACAGGGCCAGGTCGATCCGGACCCCCGCCTCGTGGGCGATGGCCAGCAGGTGCAGCACCGTGTTGGTCGAGCAGCCCAGGGCCATATCGCAGGTCAGGGCGTTGCGCAGGCTGCGCTCGTTGATGATCTGCCGGGCGGTGATGTTCTTGCGCACCAGCTCCATCACCGCCATGCCGGCGTGCTTGGCCAGCTGCAGGCGCTTGGAGTACACCGCCGGAATGGTGCCGTTGCCGGGCAGGGCGATGCCCACCGCCTCGCACAGGCAGTTCATGCTGTTGGCAGTGTACATGCCCGAGCAGCTGCCGCAGCTGGGGCAGCAGTTGCAGGTGCAGTCCTCCAGCTGGGCGTCGTCGATCATGCCGGCCTTGTAGGCGCCCACCGCCTCGAACATCTTGGACAGGCTGACCTCCTCGCCGCCGTAGCTGCCGGCCAGCATGGGCCCGCCCGAGCAGACCACCGCCGGCACGTCCAGCCGGCAGGCCGCCATCACCATGCCGGGCACGATCTTGTCGCAGTTGGGCACCAGCACCAGGCCGTCCAGCTGGTGGGCCTGGCACATGGTCTCGACGCTGTCGCAGATCAGCTCGCGGCTGGGCAGGCTGTACTTCATGCCGGCGTGGCCCATGGCGATGCCGTCGCAGACGCCGATGGCGGGCATCAGGATGGGGGTGCCGCCCGCCATCTCGACGCCGGCCTTGACCGCGTCGGCAATCTTGTCCAGGTTCATGTGCCCCGGCACGATCTCGCTGTAGGCCGACACGACGCCGATCAGGGGGCGGTCCAGCTCTTCGGGGGTGTAGCCCAGGGCGTAGAAGAGGCTGCGGTTGGGGGCGCGCTCCGAGCCCGTTTTCACATTGTCGCTTCTCATGGGGGTTCTCCTTCTCTCAAAATACAAAATCCGGTCCCGGCGGCAGCGGCCGGGGCCGGAGGGAGTTTGTTACTTCTTCAGCCAGCTCATCATGCTGCGCAGCTCAGAGCCAACCTTCTCGATGGGGTGCTCGGCCTCCATGCGGCGCTGGGCCAGGAAGTGGACCTTGCGGCCGCCCTTGTCGCTCATCTCGGTCAGGAACTCGGAGGCGAAGGTGCCGTCCTGGATCTCGGTCAGGATCTGCTTCATCTCCTTGCGGGTCTCCTCGGTGATCAGGCGCTTGCCGGTGCGGTAGTCGCCGTACTCGGCGGTGTTGGAGATGGAGTAGCGCATCTTGGAGAAGCCGCCCTCGTTGATCAGGTCGACGATCAGCTTCATCTCGTGGCAGGTCTCAAAGTAGGCCATCTCGGGGGCGTAGCCGGCCTCCACCAGGGTGTCGAAACCGGCGTGGATCAGCTCGCAGACGCCGCCGCACAGGACAGCCTGCTCGCCGAACAGGTCGGTCTCGGTCTCCTCACGGAAGGTGGTCTCCAGGATGCCGGCGCGGCCCGCGCCGATGCCGGAAGCGTAAGCCAGGGCGATATCCTTGGCCTTGCCGGTGTAGTCCTGCTCGACGCAGATCAGGCTGGGGCAGCCCTCGCCCTCGGTGTACAGGCGGCGGACGATGTGGCCGGGGCCCTTGGGGGCGATCATGATGACATCGACGTTCTTGGGCGCGGTGATGGTCTTGAAGTGGATGTTGAAGCCGTGGGCAAAGGCCAGCGCCTTGCCCTCGGTCATGTAGGGGGCCACCTGCTTGTTGTAGATGTCGGCGCACAGCTCGTCGGGCACCAGCATCATGACCACGTCGCCGGCCTTGGCGGCCTCTTCCACTTCCATCACCTTGAAGTTGGGGTGATTGGCGGCGAACTCTTCCGCTTTGACCCAGTGGCCCGAGCCCTTGCGCAGGCCGACCACCACGTTGACGCCGCTCTCGGCCAGGTTCTCCGAGTGGGCATGGCCCTGGCTGCCAAAGCCGATGACGGCGACGGTCTTGCCGTCCAGCACGCCCAGGTTGCAGTCGCTGTCGTAATACTTCTTGATCGCCATAATAGCATTTCTCCTTTTACTCTTTGATTTCAGGATGCCAGATATCTCTCCGTCCCCCTCACGAGGAGCGAAAAAACGAATTTACTTCACGCAGGTTCCCGGCAGAGGGAACTGCGCGGCCCTTACCTCCTGGGGCGGCTTCTGCATATGCTGGTGCATACCGCCGCGCTCGAGGGCTGTGACGCCGGTGCGGCACTGTTCCAGGATGGTGTAATCCTCAAACATCCGCAGGAAGGCGTCGATCTTTTCGGGCTTGCCGGTCAGCTCAAAGATCATGCTGTCGGGGGACAGGTCGATGATCTTTGCCTTGTAGATGTTTGCGATCTCCTGCAGTTCGGCCCGGTTGGAGACGTTGGCCGCCACCTTGAGCAGCAGCAGCTCCCGCTGCAGCGCGTTCTTGTCGTCCAGGACAAAGACCTGGTGGGTGACCTCCAGCCGCTCGGTCTGCAGCAGCAGCTGGTTCAGCTTGCGGCTGTCGCCAAAGACGGTGACGGTGATGCGGCTGATGGAGGGATCGTTGGTGGCCGAGACGGTCAGACTGTCGATGTTGAAGCCCCGGCGGGTGAAAAGGCTGGAGATGCGGGTCAAAACGCCGGCCTGGTTATCCACCAGCAGGCTGACCACTTTGCGCTGTTCAGAAATACCCATGCGGACACCCTCCTTATTCCATCATGATATCGTTGATATCGCCGCCGCCCGGGATCATGGGCAGGACTTTTTCGTCCTTTGCGATCATGCACTCGATCCAGGTGGGGCCGTCATTCTTGAGGGCTTCGGCGAAGGCCGCCTGGAACTCGGCCAGGTTCTCGCAGTGGTAGCCCTTGAGGCCGAAGCCCTCGGCCAGCTTGACAAAGTTGGTCTTGCGGTGGGGGTCGGTCTGGGAATAGCGCTTGCCGTAGAAGGCGGTCTGCCACTGGCGGACCATGCCCAGTACCTGGTTGTTGAAGATGACGGTGATGATGGGCAGGTCGTAGCTGACGGCGGTGCAGGCTTCGTTCAGGTTCATGTGGAAGGAGCCGTCGCCGGTCAGCATGACCACCCGCTGGTCCCGTCCGAGGGCCATCTGGGCGCCGATGGACGCGCCGTAGCCAAAACCCATGGTGCCCAGGCCCCCGCTGGTGATAAAGCCGCGGCTCTTGGTGTGGCGCAGGTACTGGGCGGCCCACATCTGGTGCTGGCCCACGTCGGTGACGTAGACGGCGTCGGGGCCGCACTGGCTGCAGATCTCGCCGATGACCTGGTGGGGCATCAGCCGGCTGGCGTCGGACACCGGGTGGTAGTCGTGGGCCTGCCAGTCGTGGATCTGAGCCATCCATTCGGGGTGCTCCTTGGGCTCGATCATGGGCAGCATGGCCTGCAGGATATAGGCCGCGTCGCCGACCACCGACAGGTCCACCTCGACGTTCTTGTTGACCTCGCTGGGGTCGATGTCGATCTGGATGATGGTGGCCTTTTTGGCAAAGGTGCTGGGCTTGAGGGCCACCCGGTCGGAAAAGCGGGTGCCGATGGCGATGACCACGTCGGCCTCGCTGACGGCCCGGTTGGCGGTGTAGCAGCCGTGCATCCCGATCATCCCGAGGCTGAGCGGGTCGCCGTAGGGGATGACCCCCGCGCCCATCAGGGTGTAGGTGGCGGGGATGCCCGCCTTGTGGATCAGGTCCCGCAGGGGCTGGCAGCTGGCCGCGCTGCGCACGCCGCCGCCGAAGTAGATCAGCGGCTTTTCGGCCCCGTTGATGATCTCGGCCGCCCAGGCCACCTCCTCCTCGTTGAAGGTGATGACGGTGCGGATGGGCTCGGGCTGGCGGTGGGTGAACTCGCACTTATTGGCGGTGACGTCCTTGGGGATATCGACCAGGACGGGGCCCTTGCGGCCGCTCTGGGCGATGCGGAAGGCCGCCCGCATGGTGTCGGCCAGGTCCTCGACCCGGCGGACGGTGAAGTTGTGCTTGGTGATGGGCATGGTGATGCCCTCGATATACGCCTCCTGGAAGCTGTCGCGGCCCAAAAGGTCGGTGGCCACGTTGCCGGTAAAGGCCACCATCGGGACGCTGTCCATATAGGCGGTGGCGATGCCGGTGACAAGGTTGGTGGCGCCCGGGCCGCTGGTGGCCAGCACCACGCCGGTGCGGCCGGTGGCGCGGGCGTAGCCGTCGGCGGCGTGGGCCGCGCCCTGCTCGTGGGCGGTCAGGACATGGGTGATGCGGTCGGAATTTTTGTACAGTTCATCGTACAAATTGAGGACCGAGCCGCCGGGATAGCCGAAGATGGTGTCGACGCCCTGCTCGCAGAGGACCTCGACGAAGATCTGAGAACCGTTGAGCAGCATATGTTTCCCTCCTCTTTCTTTTCCTTTTCTCCTAAACAAACGCAGGCGGGCAGCGAAAGAAAAAAGCCCTCGCCCCCTGTTGACCAAGAGACAAAGACTTTGTTGCAAACGCAAAGTTCTCTGCGGTACCACTCTCGTTGACGCGGTTTTGCCCGCGCCCTCTCATGGGCCTTGCGGCCCTGCACGGTAACGGGTGCGGCCGGCGCTGCCTACGGGGCCGCAGGGCCGCTCGGCAGGGCTGCTCCGGGAGGACTTGACGTGCAGGCCGTCCGCCGCCTTGCAGCATCCGGCGGCTCTCTGAAGGGCGGGGCCCTGCGCGCTACTTGTTCCCATCAGTGCATTTTGATGTGTGTTGCAATTTACTATACTAGAAAATGCGCGGATTGTCAATCAATATATTTTGCAACGCGCTGCATCCATAAGATGAAAAGAATTCACCACGCCCTGCCCGCTCTTGCGGCGGCGGGCCGGCTGCGCTATATTTATATAGTACGACAAACGACAAGAAACGAGGGATACCCCATGAAAATCGAAGAGATCAGCGCCCGCCTGGCAGGGCTGGCGGTCTTTCGCGGGCTGCTGGAGGACCCGGTCCTGGCGGCCTACAGCGCGCTCATCCGCGCCCTGGCCGAAGGGGCGGGCCGGCTGGCCGTCTGCGAGGCGGCGGGAACGTTTGAGGCGGTGCTGTTTGCCGCCGACACCGACGACCTGAGCGACTACATCGCCTCGGCGGTGCTGGAATGCGAGAACATCTGCGCCCGGCGGGCCGCGCGGGGGGCGCTGTCCCCGGCGCTGGAAAAGGCGCTGCACAGCGAGCTGCAGTTTCTGGAAGAGCTTTCGGCCCTGGGCCTGGACGAGCTGCTGGCCGCCGCCGGCCGCGACGGCGGGAAGCTGGCCTTTCTGCCGCGGTGGACCGCCCATCCCACCGGCCTGGCCGCCGCCTACGAGGCGCGGCTGTCCGAGATGGGGCAGCTGGGCTACGGGATGTTTGCCCGGCACCACGTCTTTATGCTCAGCGACGAGGGCCGCCTGACTCCCGTCCGCCACCCCGACGGGCAGCGTCTGGCCGACCTGCCCGGCTACGAGCGGGAGCGGGAAAAGATCATCGCCAACACCAAGGCCCTGCTGGCCGGCCTGCCGACCAACAACGTGCTGCTGTACGGCGACGCCGGCACCGGCAAATCCAGCGCGGTCAAGGCCATCGTCAACGAATACGCCCCCGAGGGGCTGCGGCTGGTGGAGGTGAAAAAGAACCAGCTCTACCTCCTGCCCGATCTGATGGACAAGCTGGCCGCCAACCCCCTCAAGTTCATCCTTTTCATCGACGACCTCAGCTTTGCGGCCAACGACGACAACTTTGCCGCCCTCAAGGCCATTTTGGAGGGCAGCGCCGGCGGCCGCGCCGACAACATCGCGGTCTACGCCACCTCCAACCGCCGCCACCTGGTCAAGGAGACCCTCTCCGACCGCGCCGGCGACGACCTGCACGAGGCCGACACCCGCCAGGAGCTGATGAGCCTGTCGGCCCGCTTCGGCCTGATCGTCACCTTCCAGCGGCCCGACAAGGCGCTGTACAGCCAGATCCTACTCGAGCTGGCCAAACAGTACCAGCTGCCCATCCCCTCCGACCAGCTGATTACCCGGGGCGAAGCCTTCGCCATCCGCGCCGGCGGCCGCAGCCCCCGCGCCGCCCGCCAGTTCATCGAGCAGTGCCGCGCCGGGGTGCTGTAAAGGGCGGCCCTCTTATAAAAAGTACGACTCTAAAGAAAAAAGCTCCCTCTTCCGCCATCCGCTGCGGAAGAGGGAGCTTTTTCATTTTTATCCTTTCCGGCAAAGTGGTCGGCCAAAAACCGGAAAAATAAATCTGGAAAGGTATACATTCCCGGATGAAGCCAAACAGAAATTCTCTGTCTTGAATTATAACACAATTTCGTCACATATACAATGCAAAATTTTCCATCTATCATCCAAAAATCTCCGTCCAGAATTGTATACCTTTCCGGAAGCCGGGCAAAAGTTCAACATTTTGCAAGGAGGATAACGTATGAACGCAAAAAAGCTACTGTCCACGCTTCTGTCGGCTGCCATGGCCGTCAGTATGCTGGCAGGCTGTTTCGGCGGCGGTGGGAATAAGAACTATTCCGACAAAGCCGCCGATGCGGCCAACGCAGCGCAGAGCACCGTCGTTTTCGCGACGGATGCGAAGCTTTCCAAGTCCCTGCAGGACGCCCTGGAGAACTTCACCCAGCTGGATGACATCAAGGACGCCATGGAAGCGGACGAAAACCTCAAGTCCCTGCTGACTTCCGGCTGGGACCTTGACGTCGTTGCCGAACAGGGCGAGGACGCCGAAGCGGCGGCGAAGGCCATCGCCGAGAAGTACATTCTCAGTATCGTGTCCGGCAAAAAGGCCGAGGGCAAGATCGCTATGGTGCTGCATGACGGCAACGGCTACTACTATGTGGCTGTGCTGACCTACGGCAACGGCGGCTCTGGTTCCGGCGGCGGCGCTGGCGGCGGGTCCGGCTCTGGCGATGGCGACCATCCGGGCGGTAATCCCGGCGGCGGCACCGACCCCGACGACCCCAACAAGCCCGGCACCGGTGACGATGACGACGAAGAAGAAAACGGGCCTGTTGCACAGAGCATCGAAGTAACCAAGGACCCCGAAAAACTCAATTATTTCCTGAACGATTATTTCGATCCCACCGGTATGGAAATCACCCTCCACACCAATCAGGGTGATCGCGTGCTTAACAGCACCGAATATACCATTGTTAAAGAGGCTTTCTCGGAGACCGGCGAACAGAAAGTCACCATTATCTACTATGACCAGGAGACCGGCAAAGAACTGTACGCCTATGTTACAGTGAACGTGTCTGCCCCCGAGGTCACATCCATCGAAGTGACCAAGGCCCCCACCAAGACGCGCTATCTCGTCGATGAAGAGTACTTTGACCCCGCCGGCATGGAAGTCACCGCTTACTTTGACGACGGCTCCTGGCGTGTGCTCGCCCCCAGCGAGTACACCGTCGATAAGGGCCCCTTCTCCAATGTCGGTGACAACGAGGTCAAGATCGCTTACAACGATGCCACCACTTCTGTGACGGTGACCGGTGTCGAATTTGTTAAAACCAGAGTCACCTATAGTGGCGAACCCTCTCTGGGCGACTCTTTCGATGAAGACCTTTTGACTGTTATTGCTGTTTATGATGACGGCATTAAGAACGTTGAAAAGGAAGTCAAGATCTTTACCTATGACAGCGACGACATCAACGCCGACGGTCAGTTTACCGATCCTTATGTAACCGTTGAAGTTTCCTATACCGACGAGTTTGGTGTCAACCGCACCGGCCGTGTTGATATTAAGGTCGCCTATGTTGCTCCTGTGGCTGTGGGTCTCGAAGTGTCTCTGGCCGACCCGGACAAGACCTTCTATGTCGAAGATTCGATCACCAAAGACGATCTGACTGTTTACGCTGTTTATAAGGATGTTTTCGGCAGCGAATCCCGTGATAAAATCGTCGATTATACGATTACCAAACCGGATGGCAGCACCTTTGACAAAGCTGGTAACTGTGAGGTAACTGTTGCGTGGAATGATCTCACCGGCAGTATCACCGTTACGGTTGCCAAAAAAGAGCATCAAGTTACCATAGATAGAACTGGTGATTTCTCCAAGTACGCCACTCTAAGCTTTGAGGGTAGTGGTGTTCCTTTTACAACTGTAAAGGATGGCGGCACTTATACCTTCCGGTTCAAGAAGACTGATAACAGCCAGAAGGTCAGTGGCATAGTAGTTGATGGTAGCGCAGACGAGGCCACATTTACCTCTGCTGGAGATATCTACACCGTGACCGTTCCAAACGTCAAGAGCGATATCACCATTACCGTTAAGTTTGAATCGGTTACGCCCAAAGTTGACTCCATCACCGTCGCTTGGAAGAGTGGTGCAACCATCTACGTCGGCGACACCATCGACAACGACAACTGGAGCAAT
>DXHQ01000019.1 GCA_019113345.1 Candidatus Faecalibacterium intestinigallinarum | reverse complement strand
ACTGCTGCTGCGGCAACCGGTGGTTCTTCTACCGGCCGTTCTGATAAACAATCGCGCCTCCGTCCGGCGGACGGGGGTTTAGCGTGTCGCAAAAGCGACACGCTCCAGGGGGAACCCATTTCTGCGCGCAGTCGCGCGACAGAAATTCTTTCCCCCTGGTATCCCCCTGGGGACAAAATTTTGCCCGGAGCCATGCACTCGCTGTGCTCGCACACTCCCCGGGCAAAATTTCCCTGGCTGTGTCCCGACCGTACGCACATGTCGTCCGGTCGGGACTTTTTTGCTGTAGACCTTTGCCGCAAAGTGTGCTAGAATACAGACAGCTTCCGGGCCGCGGTCCGGCGCTTTATGAGAGAAAGGAATCGTTTAAGCTATGAAGATCATACTTGTGGGCGGCGGCAAGGTGGGCACAGCCCTGGCCCGCCAGCTCAGCGAGGAAGGCCACAGCGTCACCGTCATCGACACCAACAAGGCCCGGGTCGAGCAGATCGTCCAGAGCTACGATGTGCTGGGCGTGGTGGGCAACGGCACTTCCATCGCCACCCTGTCCGAAGCCGGCATCGAGGACACCGACGTGTTCATCGCCATCACCGGCTCGGACGAGCTGAACCTGCTGTGCTGCATGTTTGCCAAAAAGGCGGGCAGCCGCCACACCATCGCCCGGGTGCGCAACCCGTCCTACAGCCACGAGCTGGATTTCATCCGCCAGCAGACCGGCATCTCGGCCATCATCAACCCCGAGATGACCGCCGCGACCGAGATTTCGCGGCTGCTGCGCTTCCCCGGCGCGTTCAAGATCGACACCTTTGCCGGCGGGCGGGTGCAGCTGATCAAGTTTGCGCTGACCCAGGCCCACGGCCTGGACGGGATGCCCATCCGCGACATCCCCGCCCGGATGGGCTGCGATATCCTGGTCTGCGCGGTCGAGCGCGGCAAGACGGTCACCATCCCCGACGGCAGCTTTGTGCTGCGCAGCGGGGACCTGGTCACCTTCCTGGCCACCCCGGACAAGGCCCAGCAGTTCTTTACCAGGCTGGGCATCCCCACCGCCCCGGTCAAAAACGCCATGATCGTGGGCGGCGGCGCCATCGCCTTCTATCTCAGCCAGTACCTGCTGGAAAACAAGATCAAGGTGCGGATCATCGAGCGGGACCTCGCCCGCTGCGACTATCTGGCCGAAGAGCTGCCGGCGGCACAGATCCTCTGCGAGGACGGCTCCAACCGCAGCTTCCTGCTCAGCGAGGGGCTGGCTTCGGCCGAAGCCTTTGTGGCCCTGACCAACATGGACGAGGAGAACATCCTGCTGTCCCTCTTTGCCAGCAACCACTCGGACGCCAAGCGGGTGACCAAGATCAACCGGCTGGAGTTCGACGATATCCTGAACAGCTTTGACCTGGGCAGCGTCATCTACCCCAAGTATATGACCTGCGACTTCATCGTCCAGTACGTCCGCGCGCTGCAAAACGAGGCGGGCAGCAACATCAAGACCCTCTACCGCATTCTGGACGACCGGGTCGAGGCGCTGGAGTTCACCGTCCACGAAGTCAGCGCCGCCACCGGCGTGCCCCTGAGCGAGCTGCACCTCAAACCCAACCTGCTGCTCTGCTGCATCACCCGAGGGGACCGGATCATCATCCCCCGCGGCGGCGACACCATCCAGCTGGGGGATACCGTCATCGTCGTCACCCTGCAGCACGGTCTGCATGACCTGCGCGACATCGTGGCCGGGCAGGGAGGCGCGCGCCGATGAATTACGCCGTTGTATTCCGGCTGCTGGGGTACATCCTGCTGTGCGAAGGCGGCCTGATGGGGCTGCCCGCCCTGGTCAGCATCCTCTACGGCGAGTGGGAGGTGCTGTGGGTGTTCCTGTTCACCATCGCGCTGTGCTGCCTCATCGGCGGCGCGCTGACCCGCATCAAGCCCCGCAGCAGGATCTTCTATATGCGGGAGGGCTGCGTCACCGCCGCCCTGACCTGGGTGCTGATCAGTGTGATGGGGGCGGTGCCCTTTGTTCTGTCGGGCGCCATCCCCGACCCCATCGAGGCCCTGTTCGAGACGGTGTCCGGCTTTACCACCACCGGCGCGTCGGTTCTGGCCGACGTCGAAAGACTGCCCATGGGCATCCTGTTCTGGCGCAGCTTTACCCACTGGATCGGCGGCATGGGCATCCTGGTCTTTCTGCTGGCGGTGCTGCCCCTGACCGGCGGCAGCCATGTCAACCTGATGAAGGCCGAGAGCCCCGGCCCGCAGGTGGAAAAGATGGTTCCCACCGTCCGGCAGACCGCCGCCATCCTCTACACCATCTACCTGGGGATGACCCTCATCCAGATCGTCTTTATGCTGGCGGGCGGCTGCCCGCTGATGGACAGCCTGCTGATCACCTTCGGCTCGGCGGGCACCGGCGGCTTCGGCATCAAAAACGACAGCATGGCCAGCTATTCGACTTACATCCAGGTGGTCACCACCATCTCGATGATCCTGTTCGGCGTCAACTTCAGCGCCTACTTCTATCTGATCCAGGGCAAGTTCCGCAAGGTGCTGATCGAAGAGGTGCGGTGGTACTTCGGGGTCATTCTGGCGGCCATCGCCCTCATCAGCTGGAACATCCGGGGGATGTTCCCCAGCCTGCTGGCGGCCATCCAGCAGGCGGCCTTCCAGGTGGGCTCCATCATCACCACCACCGGCTTTTCCACCTGCGACTTTGACCAGTGGCCCTCCTTTGCCAAGAGCGTGCTGGTGCTGCTGATGTTCATCGGCGCCTGCGCCGGCAGCACCGGCGGCGGCATGAAGATCAGCCGCCTGATCCTGCTGGCCAAGAGCATCCGCAAGGAGATCGCCCAGACCCTGCACCCCAGCGTGGTCACCCCCATCCGGGTGGACGGCAAGCCGGTGGATCAGGAGACCATCCGCTCCACCAACGTCTTTATGGCGGCCTACCTCATCATCTTTGCGGTGTCGGTGCTGCTGGTCAGTCTGGACGGCCAGAGCCTGGTCACCAACTTTACGGCGGTGGCGGCCACCTTCAACAACATCGGCCCCGGCCTCGAGGGGGTCGGCCCCATGACCAACTTCGGGCTCTACTCCGGCTTTTCCAAGCTGGTGCTGACCTTCGATATGCTGGCCGGCCGGCTGGAGCTGTTCCCGCTTCTGCTCCTGTTTGTCCCCGAGACCTGGAAAAAGTTCTGATCTGCGCAAAAAAGCGCCTCCGCTGCCCTTTGTCCGGGGCGGCGGAGGCGCTTTTGGTTTTTACGGGGCAGCGGCGGCCATCTGCCAGCAGTCTTTCCCCTGCCGCTTGGCCTCGTACAGGGCCCTGTCGGCGGCGGCGTAGAGGTCCTCATAGGAGGCGCCGGCGCCGCCGAGGGCGATGCCGATGCTGCACCCCACCGACAGGGGCCGGCCCTCCCACTCGATGGCGCGGACGGCGTCGATCAGCCGGGCGGCGTAGTCGCCGGCAGCCTGCCCGGCGCCGGGCGGATCAAACAGGACGGCGAACTCGTCGCCGCCCATCCGCCCGATCTGGCAGCGGGACGGGGCCAGAGCTTTCATCTGCCCGCTTAGGCAGACCAGAACGTGGTCGCCGGCCTGATGGCCGTAGGTGTCGTTGACCCCTTTGAAGTCGTCCATGTCCAGGATCAGCAGGGCCAGCTCTTCCCCGGGGGCAAGCCCGGCCAGCCGGCGTGCGCCATAGCTCTCAAAGGCGGCCTTGTTCAGGGTCCGGGTAAAGGCGTCCATCGAGGCTTCCTTTTCCAGCTCCAGAATGCGGTTTTTCTGGTCCATGATGTCCACCAGCAGGCCGATGCCCAGCGCCGGACGGCCGTGCCGGTCCTTCTGGCACATCATATGGACCTCGAACCAGCGCTGCCCGCCCCCTTTGACCGGCAGCAGCAGCTCTTCCTTCTGGAAGTCCTCCCCTGCGCGGGTCGCACGGACGCAGCGCAGCAGGGCGTCCTTCTGCGCCCGGGTCAGGTAGTCGCCCGTCCGGATGGCCTCCTCCACATGGTGGATCTCCCGGGGCAGGGCGAAGATCTCCTCCCAGGCGGAGGAGAAATGAACGACGTCTCTGCGCAGGTTCCACTGGAAGGTGATCAGGTGGCTCTGGTCCAGCAGGGTCTCGTACTGCTCGTTGCTCAGGCGGAAGCGCGCTTCGCTCTCTTCCAGCGCCCGGTCCATCGACCGGAGCTCGTCCGCCTGCTTGAGCTCGTTGAGGATGCCGTAGAGGCGGGCGAAATAGATGACCAGGCTCATGATGCCGATCAGGACGTAGTTGAGCAGCGTCCCGAAATCGTTGAGGGTGGCGATGTAGGTGAGCAGGATGAAATACCCGCCCAGCAGGTTGACCATGGCGTAGAGCGGTTTCATCACAAACAGGGCGGCAAAGGAGACCAGGGCGACCGCGCCGCTGATCTTGCCGATCGAGAGGGAGCTGCTGAGGTCAAAGACGGCGAACAGCACCTGCCACAGCACAAAGAAGCTGCCCGCCGCCAGCAGGATGCGGTAGCGGGTCTGCCGGCGCAGGCCGCTGCCTTTCAGGCGGTCGATGACCAGAAAGGCCGCCGCCCCCGTCAGAAAGGTGAGGTAAAAGCCGAAGTAGGTCCAGTTGTTGGGGGTGGTCAGCCCCGACGGGGAGTAGAAGGTCACCCGGATGAGGTTGAACAGTTCGATCCCCACGGCAAACACCGCGATGATCCTGGCCAGGATCCAGTCGAAGCGGATGGCTCTGTCGATGAACGCGGCACGCAGTTCCGGCTCGATGAAGTGTTTCATCTGCGATCCCCTCCTTTGCTTTGATTCCGGTCCGGCTTTTGTTCCTCCCTATTATACAATCTCGCCGCCCGTTTGTCGAGAAGAAGCGTCGGACAGGGGGCCGGGCCGCCCTTTGCAATTTGCACAATTTTTAACAAACATTTTTGTGCATTCGGGCAGGTGAAAAAAGTGTGAAATTTCAAAAACACATCCTTGACAATACCATGAAAAATCTGTAATCTATTGTTCGTACACGAACTATAAAGCGGGGCCTGCCCCGGCCCAAAGGAGGTGGAATGGGTTGGAAAAAGACTGCGGCGCACAGATCAACCTGCTGTCGCGGATGCTCAAGCGGCGGCTGAACGCCACTCTGCAGGACCTTGGCATCACCGCCATCCAGAGCCGGGTGATGTTCTACATCATGGAGCACAGCCGGCAGGGGCCGGTGTTTCAGCGGGACGTCGAGCGGGCGTTCAGCCTGAGCCGTTCCACCGCCACCGGCATCCTGCAGCAGCTGGAAGAAAAAGCCCTGCTGCGGCGGGAGAGCGTCCCCAGCGACGCAAGGCTGAAGAGCCTTGTGCCCATGCCGCGGGCCGCCGAGCTGGACGCCGAGGTGCGCGCCTGCCTGCGCCAGACCGAAACGCTGCTGACCCGCGGCTTATCGGACGGGCAGGTGCAGCTGTTTCGGGAAACGCTGGCCGCCATGGCCGCAAACCTCGACGCGGCCGAGGCCGGCAGTCCCTGACCGGGCCCCGAAAGTTCGCAATCAATCTGTTCGCAAAAGAACAACATACGGAGGAATACACGAGGCATGAATTCGATCGTAAAGACCTTGGCCCGCAGTGTGCGCGAGTACAAGAAAACCTCGATCCTGACCCCGCTGCTTGTCACAGTGGAGGTCGTCATGGAGTGCGCGATCCCCTTTGTGATCGCCAATCTGGTCAACCAGATGCAGGCCGGCTGCTCGATGAGCGTCATCGCCCAGTACGGCGCGGTGCTGCTGGTGATGGCCGTCATCTCGCTGATCTTCGGCGGCGCGGCCGGCGCCACCTGCGCCAACGCTTCCGCCGGCTTTGCCCGCAACCTGCGCAAGGATATGTTCTACAAGATCCAGGACTACTCCTTTGAGAACATCGACAAGTTCTCGGTCTCCAGCCTGGTCACCCGTCTGACCACCGATATCAGCAACGTCCAGATGGCCTACATGATGCTGATCCGGGTCGCGGTGCGCTGCCCGCTGATGCTGGTCTTTTCCTTTGCCATGGGCTTTATCATGGGCGGGCGTCTGGCCATGATCTTCCTGTTCACCATCCCGCTGCTGCTGATCGGGCTGTTCCTGGTCATCCGGGCGGCCACCCCGCTGTTCCGCAAGGTGTTCCGCAAGTACGACGCCCTGAACGACTCGGTGCAGGAGAACGTCCAGGCCATGCGGGTGGTCAAGAGCTACGTCCGTGAGGACTACGAGAAAAAGAAGTTCGCCGCCGCGGCCGAGAACGTCCAGCGCGACTTTACCAAGGCCGAGCGGATCATGGCCCTGAACGGCCCCATGATGCAGTTCTGCGTCTACGCCGGCATGGTCTTTGTCATGTCCTACGGCTCCTACACCGTCATCACCAGCATGGGTCTGGACCTGAATGTGGGCCAGATGTCCTCCATGCTGACCTACAGCTTCCAGATCCTGATGAGCCTGATGATGCTGTCCATGGTCTTTACCATGATCACCATGTCGCAGGAGTCGGCCGAGCGTATCGTCGAGGTCCTCAGCGAGGAGAGCTCCCTCACCAGCCCCCCGAACGCCCTGACCGAGGTCAAGGACGGCAGCGTCGATTTTGACCACGTCAGCTTCAAGTACTCCCGCAAGGCCGAGCGGACCGCCCTGTCCGACATCGACCTGCACATCAAGTCGGGCGAGGTGATCGGCATTCTGGGCGGCACCGGCTCGGCCAAGTCCAGCCTGATCCAGCTCATCCCCCGCCTGTACGACGTGACCGAGGGCTGCGTCAAGGTGGGCGGCGAGGACGTCCGCAAATACGACCTGGAGACCCTGCGCAACCAGGTGGCGGTCGTTCTGCAGAAGAACGTCCTCTTCTCGGGCACCATCAAGGACAACCTGCGCTGGGGCAACCCCAACGCCACCGACGCCGAGATGGAGGAAGCCTGCCGCCTGGCGCAGGCCGACGAGTTCATCCAGCAGTTCCCCGACAAGTACGACACCTGGATCGAGCAGGGCGGCTCCAACGTTTCGGGCGGCCAGAAGCAGCGTCTGTGCATCGCGCGCGCCCTGCTGAAAAAGCCCAAGATCCTGATCCTCGACGACTCGACCTCGGCCGTCGACACCCGCACCGACGCGCTGATCCGGCAGGGCTTCCGGGAGTTCATCCCCGAGACCACCAAGATCATCATCGCGCAGCGTGTGGCCAGCGTCCAGGACGCCGACCGCATCCTCATGATGGAGGGCGGCCGGATCACCGACGTGGGCAGCCACGACGAGCTGATGGCCCGCAACGCCGTCTACCGCGAACTGTACAACACCCAGAACCGCAAATCCAACCAGGCAGGAGGTGGCAAGGATGCCGAATAATGCAAGCACCGCGCGGGGCAAGCGGGCCCCCAAGGGGGTCATGCCCCGTCTGATCCGCACCGTCTTTTCCTTTTATCCGGTCCTGCTGCCGGTGACCATCTGCTGCATCTTGATCAACGCCATCGTCAGCTCGATGCCGTCCGTCTTCATGCAGAACGCCATCGCGGCGGTGGAAGCCACCTACAAGACCGGCGACTGGGCCGCCGCAGCGCCCACCATCTTCCGTCTGCTGACCATCCTGGTCACCCTGTACGTCATCAGCCTGGCGGCCGGCGCGGCCTTCAACCAGCTGATGGCCATCATCACCCAGGGCACCCTGGCCAAGCTGCGCGAAAAGATGTTCGACCATATGCAGGACCTGCCCATCCGCTACTTCGACACCCACAGCCACGGCGATATCATGAGCTTCTACACCAATGATATCGACACCCTGCGCCAGCTCATCAGCCAGAGCCTGCCCCAGCTGATGATCTCGGGCATCACCCTGCTGAGCGTTTTCTGCATCATGATCTACTACAGCATCTGGCTGGCTCTGGTGGTGCTGTGCGGCGTCATCGTGATGTTCTTCACCGCCCGCTATGTCAGCGGCCACTCTTCCAAGTACTTCCTGCAGCAGCAGATCACCATCGCCAAGACCGAGGGCTTCATGGAAGAGATGATGAGCGGCCAGAAGGTCATCAAGGTCTTCTGCCACGAGGAGGGTGCCAAGGCCGACTTTGACAAGGTGAACGACGCGCTGTTCGAGAACAGCGAGAAGGCCAACCGCTACGCCAACATCCTGATGCCCCTGCTGGGCAACATGGGCAACGTGACCTACGTCATCGTGGCCCTGGCGGGCGGCGCCCTGCTGCTGAACGGCGCGCCCAACCTGAGCCTGTCGGGCATGGCCCTGAGCATCAGCATCGTGGTGCCCTTCCTGAACATGACCAAGCAGTTTGCCGGCGCCATCGGCCAGGTGTCCAACCAGGTCAACATGGTGGTCATGGGCCTGGCCGGCGCCCACCGCATCTTTGCCCTGCTGGATGAGGAGCCCGAGAC
>DXHQ01000129.1 GCA_019113345.1 Candidatus Faecalibacterium intestinigallinarum | reverse complement strand
CTGACTGCCAGGACGCCGGACAGCGCCAGGGAAAGAATGCGTTTGAGTTTCATTGGACCTTGTTTACCTCCTTTAGAAGATAAATTTGCCTGGGGTTACCTGTTTCGAGTCTTGGACCTTGCGGGGTAAGGACGGCCCCTACCCCGTCTAGTCATATGATAGTACAAATTCCTCGATTTGTCAATCACACCATTTTTCACTTGCAGATTCCCTCACAACATTTAATTTCTTCAAAAATACGCGCTCTTGCCTTTCGGCAGGAGCGCGCTTGGGCGTTTTTCCTTTCGTTTCCAAAGAAAATCGGGCTTTTGCGGCGTTTTTTTGGGGCCTTTTTGAGGCTTTCCAGAAAAATTTTCACGCCTTTTTCTTGTAAATTTTTTGTTGCGTCAGGTCTTGTGCTCCTCTTTGGTGGTCTGATTGATGCCGATGCCCACCACCCACGCGGTATTCTGGTCGCCGTACACCTGCTGTACGCTGATCGAATAGTCGTATGTATAGGTGTAGTAGCTGTCGATGACCACCTGCCGGGACCGCTGCGAAAGCTCCGCTTCCATCTCCTGAATGGTAATCAGGGCGGCGCGGGCGACCTCGTCCTCCGGCCAGTCGCCGGGATAGAGGAACAGCCTTGCCATCCGGGTCAGGCCCGGGCTGGTCGGCGCGCTGTAGCGGTTGTACTTCTGGGTGTTGGACTCTTCCCGCATCCTGTTGGACAGCTCGCCGGTATCCTCCTGGTTGGTCAGGCTGGGCGAGCAGCGCTCCTTAATCAGATAGGTGGCGGCCGCCGCGGTGCCCGCGCCCAGCTGGGTGTCGGCGGCGTTGACCTCCTCTTCCCCCGCCATGCTGCTGATGAGGCTGGCGGTCGAGGCCATGTTCCGCGTCCCGATCTGCTTGGGCTGCGCAGCGCCGCTGCTGCAGCCGGTCGTCATGACCGCCAGCGCCAGCCCCGCCGCGAGCAGAGCCAGCTGTTTCTTGATTTTGCGCAACGCGCGCACCCCCTTCCCGGCCGTATCGTCGCACCGGCCCATTGTCGATTCTATTGTACACCGAACGGACCGGTTTTGTCAACCTTCACACATCTTTCGGAAACTTTATTTCCCTCTTGGTCATGGAAGCGTCAGGCCGCGTGCCTCAGACCCGGCGCCCGCAGGCGTATCTCGCCTCCCCCGGTGCACAGCAGACTGGGACGGAGCGGGCAATTTCCTCTTGATTTTGCCGGCAATTCAATGTAATATAGTGCTATAGTTTATCAAGGAGGAATGGGAAATGAAAACGATAGGCTTTATTGGCTGCGGCAACATGGGCGGCGCGATGGCCCGGGCAGTCTGCCGGGTGGCTGCGCCGGCGGACGTGGTTCTGGCAAACCGCACCCCGGCCAAAGCCGAGGCGCTGGCCGCCGAACTGGGCTGCCGCGCCGGTTCCAACGAGGACGCCGCCGGCTGCGACCTGGTCTTTCTGGGCGTCAAGCCCCAGATGATGGCCGGGATGCTGGCCCCGCTGCAGCCGGTCTTTGCCCGGCGTGCGGCGCAGGGCGAGCGGTTCGTCCTCTGCACCATGGCGGCCGGGCTGACCATGGCGCAGATTCAGCAGATGGCCGGCGGGGCCTACCCCGTCATCCGCATCAACCCCAACATCCCTTCCGCCTGCGGCGAGGGGATGGTCCCCTACTGCACCCTTGACGCCTCCGCCCAGGAGGAGGCCGACTTCTGCCGCCTGATGGCCGGGGCCGGCCGGGTCGACCCCATCGCCGAAAACCTGATCGACGCGGCCAGCTGCGTGTCGGGCTGCGGGCCGGCCTGGGCCTGCCAGTTCATCGAGGCGCTGGCCGACGGCGGGGTGGCCTGCGGCCTGCCCCGGGCCAAGGCCCAGCAGTACGCAGCCCAGATGGTGCTGGGCACCGCCAAAATGCTGCTGGAAAGCGGGATGCACCCCGGCGCCTTCAAGGACGCGGTCTGCAGCCCCGGCGGCACCACCATTCAGGGGGTGCGGGTGCTGGAAGAGCGGGGCCTGCGCGGCGCGGCGATGGACGCCGTGATTGCCGCCTACGACAAGACCTGCAAGCTGCGGGAGGGGTGAACCGATGCGCATCGTCGTCAAGGTCGGCACTTCGACCCTCACCTACCCCACCGGCCGGCTGAACATCCGCCGCACCGAAGAGCTGGTCAAGGTCCTCAGCGACCTGAAAAACGCCGGCCACCAGGTGATCCTGGTCTCGTCGGGCGCCATCGGGATGGGGGTGGGCAAGCTGTCGCTGCCCCAGCGCCCCGCCGATATGGCCGGCAAGCAGGCCTGCGCCGCCGTCGGCCAGTGCGAGCTGATGTATACCTACGACCGCCTCTTTGCCGATTACAACCACACCGTCGCGCAGATTCTGCTCACCGGCGTGGACGTCGAGCATACCGAGCGCCGGCAGAACTTTGAAAACACTCTCTACCGCCTTTTGGAGCTGGGCGCCCTGCCCATCATCAACGAAAACGACACGGTGTCCACCATGGAGATCGCCTCCATCGGCGACAACGACACCCTGGCCGCCATCGTCGCCTGCTGCGCCCAGGCCGACCTGCTGGTCCTGCTCAGCGACATCGACGGGCTGTACACCGCCAACCCCCGCACCCACCCCGACGCCAAGCTGATCCCTCTGGTGGAGGAGGTCACCCCCGACATTCTCGGGATGTCGGACGGCGCGGGCTCGGCCCTCGGCACCGGCGGTATGGCCACCAAGCTGCGGGCCGCCCAGATGGTGACGGCCGACGGCGTCGACATGGTCATCGCCAACGGCGCCCACCCCGAACTGCTGTACAAGATCGCCGAGGGCGAAGCCGCAGGCACCCGGTTTGCGGCCCGCCCCCGGTCCCAATGAAAGGAGGCCGCCCCATGACCACACAGGAGATCCTGACCGCCGCCCGCAGCGCGAAACGCGCCCTCGGCGTCTCCGGCACCGCACAGCGCAACCGCGCCCTTGCGGGGATGGCCGATGCGCTGGACGACGCCGCCAACCGGGCGGCCATCCTGCAGGCCAACGCCGCCGACCTGGACGCCGCCCGCGGCCATATCTCGGAGGTGATGCTGGACCGCCTCGCCCTCAACGACAAGCGGCTGGACGGGATGGCCCAGGGCATCCGGGAGGTGGCCGCCCTGCCCGACCCGGTGGGGGCGGTGCTGCGCCGGATCGAGCGGCCCAACGGCCTGGTCATCGAAAAGACGGCCGTCCCGATGGGGGTCATCGCCATCATCTACGAGAGCCGCCCCAACGTCACCAGCGACGCGGCGGCCCTGGCCCTCAAGAGCGGCAATGTCTGCGTACTGCGCTGCGGCAAGGAAGCCTGGCGGACCAGCAAGGCCATCGTCGACGCCCTGCGCCAGAGGGTGGCGGCGGCCGGCCTGCCCGCCGCCGCGGTCAACCTTATCGAGGACACCACCCGCGCCTCCTCCTACGCCCTGATGGAGGCGGTCGGCTACGTCGACCTGCTGATCCCCCGGGGCGGCGCGGGGCTGATCCGGGCCTGCGTCGAAAACGCCAAGGTGCCCTGCATCCAGACCGGCACCGGCATCTGCCACATCTACGTGGACGACACCGCCGACCAGGACAAGGCCCTGGCCATCATCGAGAACGCCAAGGCCAGCCGCCCCAGCGTCTGCAACGCCGAGGAGGTCTGCCTGGTCCACAAGGACATCGCGGCGGAATTCCTGCCCAAGCTGGCCCAGCGTCTCGGCCCCGACCGCGCGGCCCGCGGCCTCCACCCGGTGGAGCTGCGGCTGGATGCGCGCGCCGCAGCCCTCATCCCCGGCACCCCCGCCGGCCCCGCCGACTTCGACACTGAGTTCCTCGACTACATCCTGGCGGTGGGGGTGGTGGACAGCGCCGAGGACGCCATCGCCCACATCGCCGCCCACTCGACCGGCCACAGCGACGCCATCCTCAGCCAGACCCAGGCCAACATCGACCTGTTCACCGCGGCGGTGGACAGCGCGGCGGTCTACGTCAACTGCTCCACCCGCTTCACCGACGGCGGCGAGTTCGGCCTCGGGTGCGAGATGGGCATCTCGACCCAGAAGCTGCACGCCCGCGGCCCCATGGGCCTGGCCGAGCTGTGCACCTACAAGTACATCATCCGGGGCGACGGTCAGATCCGCGTGTAATGCAGTCCCTATTATAATAAGGTAGGCACCCGCCCAAAGCGCCCCCTGCCGGGGTCTTTTTACAATCAAAAGTCCCGGCCGGACGACATGCGCGTACGGCCGGGACACATACAGGAAAATTTGGCGCAGAGAGTGTGCAAGCCGCTTTGCGGCGAGTGCGCGGTTCTGTGCCAAATTTTGTCTAAAAGGGGGATACCAGGGGGAAAGAATTTCTGACGCGCGACTGCGCGCAGAAATTGGTCCCCCCTGGAGCGTGTCGCAAAGCGACATGCTAAAAGCCGTGGAGCGGCAAACTCCACGGCCCTTTTATTTATGCTTTTATGGCGCGGGGGAAATTCAGGCTTCCTCCAGGCCGGCCATCTGCTTGACGGCCTTGATGGCAAAGGTCAGGGTGCGGCCCATGGCCACGCCTGCCATCAGGCAGGGGTAGTTGTTGGCAAAGAAGCTGCCCGACATATCGCCGGTGACGTACAGGCCGGGGATGGGCTCGTTGTTGGTGTCCAGAGCCTGGGTCTTTTCGTTGATGGCGATGCCCTGCTCGGTGGTCAGCAGCGAAGCGCCCAGCCAGCAGCCGTAGAAGGGGGCCTTGCGGATGGCGCTCAGACGGTAGGCAGGCTTGCCGAAGTCGGTGTCCTCCTGGGCGTCGTACAGCTCGTTGTACCGCTCGACGGTGGCCAGGAAGGTGTCCTTGTCCTCGCCGGTGAAGCCCAGCTTATCGGCCAGCTCCTCGATGGTGTCGGCGCGGAAGAAGCAGCC
>DXHQ01000004.1 GCA_019113345.1 Candidatus Faecalibacterium intestinigallinarum | reverse complement strand
TTACTGGTAGTCCTCGTTGAGGAACATGGCCTTGATGGCCACCACCTCGTCGTATTCCTGCTGGTCCACCTCAACGCCGGAGTTCAGGGCCTTCAGGTCCTGCTTGACCGCTTCCAGCGCGTCGGGTACGCGGGCGGCGCGGCCCTCCTCGATGACCCGCACCATCCGCCGGAGGACGATGGGGTGGGCGTACCGGGCGGGCAGCGGGAACTCGCCCCGGTAGCCCTTCAGGTAGCCGGCCATCTCCTCCTTGGCCCTGTCGGCCCGGGCCATGATGGCGTTTTTGTTGTTGCGGGCGGTGGGCAGGACGCTGACGCCCGAGAACATAAAGATGGCCGCGATGCCAAACAGCGCAAAGTAGATGCCGAAACTGCCGGTGCCCTGCACCAGGGTGACGATGCCGTACAGCAGCGAGAGCAGGCCCAGCACCGTGATGGCCAGCGCCACCCAGCGGTAGCTGGGCTTGCTGCACAGGTAGGCGCGCTTGCGGCGGGCGGCCTTGCTCAGCTCGTCGGTGAGGGCGGGCTTCTGGTCCAGATAGGCGGCGGCATCCTGCAGGGTGCGGATGGCGCGCTGCGCCTCGTGGGACAGCTCCGGCTTTTTGCGGGCGGCCAGCTCGGCCTCCCGCTGGGCCAGGCGGGCCTCGGCGGCGGCGCTGACCAGCTTGATCTCGGGGTGGGCCCGGCCGATGCAGTCCAGCATCTGGTCCACCTGCTCCTCATACTTGAAGTTGCACTGCTTCTGTTTGCCGCCGTCGTACTCCACCACCAGATAGGGGATGGAGGCGAAGATCCCCTTTTGGGAAAAGCCGCCCTGGCTCATGGCCACCCGCTTGAATACCCGGGTGACGGCGGGGTAGGTGATGTAATAGCGGCGGTCGATGTAGAAGCTGTTGAGATACAGCGCCTTCTCGCCGACGCCGCAGGGGCCGAACTTTTTGCAGTTTTTCTTGTCGGCGGCGAGGGTGTCGGGGTCAAGGGTCCCGCCACCCAGACGGGCAGGTTTGAAGATCATAGGCTTGCGACCTCTTTCCGGAAAAATATGCGCGGGGGAATGAAAAGGCCCGCCAACCGCTGTTCCAAGGGCAGCGGCTGGCAGGCCGTTGTGTTTTCACACGGGGCCAGGCCGGCCGGGTGGAAAATTACTTCTTATTCACAGGCTGCTTGCGGGTGGCGTGGATGAAGATCGCCAGCAGCAGCACGGCAAACAGGATGCCCACCGGGTAAGCCACCGTCGTGTTGTAGATGGTCGCGCCCGAAGCGTCCTTCGAGTTGATGAGCTGGCCCAGGCACTCGTCGCCCAGCAGGAAGTAGGTGGCGGAGACGGCGCTCATGAAGGTAGCGGGCACCGCGGTGATCCAGTAGTTCTTCTTCTGCTGGTAGAGGTACATGCTGGCCGTCCACAGGACGATCATGGCCAGGGTCTGGTTGGTCCAGCTGAAGTAACGCCAGACGACCGAGTAATCCAGATGGCCGACGAAAGCGCCCACCAGAAGCAGCGGCACGCAGAGCGCCAGACGCTTCTTGAAGTCCTCCTGGTCGATCTTGAACCAGTCGGCCAGGGTCAGACGGGCAGAGCGGAAGGCGGTGTCGCCCGAGGTGATGGGGCAGGCGATGACGCCCAGCATGGCGAGGGCAACGCCCACGCCGCCCATGGTCTTGGAGCAGACGTCGTAGATGGCGGCGGACTGGCCGTTGGCCAGGATCGCCTGCAGGCCGGTGTTCAGGCCGTTGGTGACTTCGTAGATGGAGCAGCCGGCGGCGGCCCAGATCAGGGCGATGACGCCCTCACAGACCATGGCTCCGTAGAAGACCATATGGCCCTGACGCTCCGACTTCATGCAGCGGGCCATCAGAGGCGACTGGGTGGCGTGGAAGCCCGAGATAGCGCCGCAGGCCACCGTGATGAACATGAAACTCCAGATGGGCTTGCCGGTGGGCTCCATGTTGTAGAAGTGGGTCCACAGCTCGGGGATGACGTAGTTGGGGTTGGTCATGATGCCGAAGCCGACGCCCACCGCCATGATGATCAGGCAGATGCCGAAGATGGGGTAAATTTTGCCGATGATCTTGTCGATGGACAGGAAGGTGGCGATGAAGTAGTAGGCCAGAACGATCCACAGCCAGAACTCGGTGCTGGTGACAACGCCGGAGAAGCCGCCGTTCTGGAACAGGGTGACGATCAGGCCGGCGGGACCGACTGCAAAGACGGTGCCGACCATGACCAGCAGCACGACGCTGAATACGCGCATGACGTTCTTCATGCCGTTGCCGAGGTAGATGCCGCAGACCTCCGAGATGGAAGCGCCGTCGTTACGCTCGGACAGCATACCCGAGAAATAGTCGTGGACGCCGCCGGCGAAGATGGTGCCGAAGGTGATCCACAGGAACACCACAGGCCCCCACAGAGCGCCCTGCATGGCGCCGAAGATGGGGCCCAGACCTGCAATGTTCAGCAGCTGAACCAGGAACAGTTTCCACTGCGGCATCACGACGTAGTCAACGCCGTCGTTGATGCGGATCGCAGGGGTTTCCCGGTCATCCGGCCCGAAGGTGTTGTCGACCACTTTACCATAGGTCAAGTAGCCAATAACAAGGAGAGCCAAACAGATCAGAAAACTAATCATACTAGAACCTCCTCCAAGTATTTTTCTGGGCCGGGCCGTAGTTTGCCGCAGTCCGGCCGTCCATCTCTATTTTAGTACTTTTTGGCAAAATTGCAAGAGGTTTTCTTAAAATTTTTCATTCACTGTTCATAATTCAGACATATAAACTGCACTTGTTTACATAACCGGGCCGTTTCAGGGCGGGTTCTGTGCCCAAAGGCTCAGTCTGCCAGCCCCCCGATCTCGCCCCGGATCAGCGCCCCCGCCGCGCCGGCCAGCTGGTCCATGCTGCGGATTCTCGCGCAGCTGCGCCCATAGATCTCAGCCGCGTCCCCGGCGCTGCGGTCCTCGCCGGTAAAGACGGCCGCCACCCGGACGTTTTTCTGCCGCAGCGCGCGCACCTCCCGGGCGGCGTCCTCGACGCCGGCGCGGTCGGCGTAGTCATGGCCGAAGGGGTAGGCCCCGCCGGGCGGGATGCGGTGGCTGTCGTTGGGGGAAGCGTCGGTCAAAAGCAGCACCAGGCGTCGCTCGAGGGGCGCGCTCTTGACAAGCTCCCCCGCCGCCCGCAGGACCAGGCCGTCCCGGTTCCACCCCGAGGCAAAGTAGCCGAAGATCTTGCGGCTGCCGTTTTTGTCGGCAAAGCCCTTGAGCACCCGCAGAACGGTGTACCCCCGCAGGCTGCAGAAGCTCGTCACCCGCACCGGCACCCCGCACTGCCGCAGGCTCTCGGCCAGGATATACCCCTGCGCCGCGATTTCCTCCTGGCAGTGCATCCGGGAGGAGGAGGCGTCCAGCAGCAGGTCGACCGAGAAGCCGGGCCGGTCGTCGCTGGCCTCCCGCAGAAAGACCCGGCCGTCCTCCACCACCGCCGCCCGCCAGACCCGCGGGCTGTCCAGCCGTCCGCTGCGGGCGGTCTCGGTCTCCACCTGGCTGTGCACCTGGATGCAGTTGCGGATCTGCTCGGCCAGCCGGAGGATGGCGTTCTGGTAGAGGGTGCTGTCTTTGGCATAGGCGGCGCGGTTGCGCTCGGCCTGCAGGGCGGCCTCGCCGGTCAGCCGCTGGCTCTCCCCGCTGCGGGCGCGGGCCGGGTCGGGCGCCCCCGCCGTGAACCACAGATGGCACCCGGCGTGCACCCCGGTGCAGAGCTGCTGCTCGATGGCGGCCAGCTCCTCGGGCGGGTAGAGGGAGCGGCCAAAGCAGCTCTCGATGTACGCGCGGTCGGTCTCGGCGTTCTCGTTCAGCTTGAAGCGGGCCCTCCGGATGTCCAGTTTCTCCCCGCCCCCGCCGCTGCCGCTGGCGTGGTGGCCCGCTGTCAGCACGTCGGTGTGGACGATCTCGGTGGGCATGAATTTGGTCATGGCCGAGGCCCACTTTCCGTCGAAGTGGAGCCGCAGCGGCGCGCGGGCACGGGCCGTCCCGTCAAAGAGATAAAAGCGGGCAAAGGCATCCCGGACGGCCGCGGCCAGGGCGTCCCCATCCAGCGCCCCGCTGCAGGCAAGGGCGTCGGACAGCCGCTTTTCATAGGGGGTCATGACCGGCGGCCGCTGTCCCAGGACGCTGCGCCACCGGGCGGCCTGCATGGTGTAGACCAGCTGGTTTTTCGCCATCCATTCCTGGCGGGAGAGCTTGTATTCCTGCGCAAAAAAGTCCCGCGCGTGGGTAAGGCGCAGTTCGGCCAGGGCCGGGCGGACCGCCGCCTCCCGCTCAAAGACGGCGTGTTCCAGGGCCAGCCAGGCCAAGTCGTCCAGCATGGCCTGCCGGCGGTCCTCCGCCCAGGCCCCAAAGAGGGCGCGGGGCATCTCGGCCCCGTACCACCGGCGGACACAGCCCACAATGGTGTTCATGTAGAGGTCGGGCGCGCCGCCGGCCGTCTGGGCCAGAAAGAGCGGGTCAAAGCCGTACTCCCCCGCGGCGTTCCAGATCTGATTCAGGGCGCGGCGCTGCTGGGCGCTGGTGTGCTGGGTCAGCATGGCCGTCACCCCTCAAACAGGGCGGCGCTGTCCAGCCGGGCGGGGACGCGGGCCGCGATGACGTCCCGGATGAGGCCCTGTTCGTAGCTGTCGAACGCCTTGTTGGTGATGCCCATGTCGAGGGCCGCCGCCACCGGCACCCCCTTGCCCATCAGGTCCAGGGCGTCCAAAAGGCCCCGCAGGTCGAGGGCCTTGGTCGAGATCTCGGCGCTCTCGCACTTCTTTTGCAGCTCGAAGAAGAGCTGCGCGAACTGGCTGCGGTATTTCTTTTTCAGAGCCGGGAACTGGCGGGCCAGCAGCCGGTCGAGGTTTTCGGGCGAGATGGTGGGCATCTGGATGACCGCAAAGCGGGAGGTCAGCGCCTCGTTCAGCTCACGGGTGCCGGCGTAGCCGTAGTTCATGGTGGCGATGAAGCGGGCGGCCCCGTCCATCTCGACCCGCTCGTAGCCGGGCACGTCGATGGCCCGGCGGAAGTCGAGGGCGGCGTGGAGGACGGCCAGCGCCTCGTTTTTGGCCATGTTGATCTCGTCCAGGATGCCAAACCCGCCGTATCGGGCGCACTGGTAGATGGGCCCGGGACGGAACTTGACCGCCCCGCCCTCGAAGGTGTCCATCCCGATCAGGCTGGCGGCGTCCATATTGACGTGGAAGGAGACGTTCCAGGCCGGGCGGCCGAAGGCGGCGGCCAGGTTTTCGGCCAGGACGTTTTTGCCGGTGGCCTTGCCGCCGGCCAGCAGCAGGTTTTTGCCGCAGAGCAAAGCCGCGATGGCCTGCTCCCAGATGGCGCGGCCATAGTAGTGGTAGCGCGGCCGGGGCACCCGGGCCTGCAGGGGGTCGGGCAGAGGCTGCGCCGCCCGGAAAGCCCGCACCTCCCGCAGCAGGGCGGGGCTGATCTGTTCTTCCTGTTCCAAAAAGTCGAGCATACAGGTTCACTCCCTCAAAGACAGAAGCGCCCCCCAAACGAGGGCGCTCCCGCAATCTATCACTCCAGAATTTCGGCGCACTTGCGCAGCCATTCGATGACCGGCAGATGCTGCGGGCAGGCGCCCTCGCACTGGCCGCAGCCGATGCAGTCGCTGGCTCTGCCCCGGCCGTCGGTGGCTTCGGCGTAGGCTTTCTTTGCCTTTTCGGGGTCGTTTTGGGCCAGCTGCCTGTTGGCCGCCGCAAACACCTTGGGGATAAAGATCTGCTGCGGGCAGCCCTCGACGCAGTAGCCGCAGCCGGTGCAGGGGATGGCCGCCGAGCGGGCCAGCACCTGCTGCGCCCGGGCGATCACGGCCCGGTCGGCCTCGTCCATCGGGGCAAAGCCGGTAAAGGTGGCCAGGTTGTCCTCCATCTGGGCGGTGTTGGACATCCCGGACAGGACGGCCAGCACCCCGTCCAGACTGGCGGCGAACCGCAGCGCCCAGGACGCATAGGACGCGCCGGGACGGGCGGCGTCGAACAGCTCCTTGACCGCCTGGGGCGGGTCGGCGAGGGAGCCGCCCTTGACCGGCTCCATGATGACCACCTGCTTGCCGTGGCGGCGGGCGACTGCGTAGTTCTCGCCCGAGGTGACCTCGGGGTTCTCCCAGTCGGCGTAGTTGATCTGCAGCTGGACAAAGTCGACGTCGGGGTGCTCGGTCAGCAGGCGGTCGAGCAGCGCCGGCGTGCCGTGGAAGGAAAAGCCGTAGTGCCGGATGCGGCCGGCGGCCTTCTGCTCTTTGACAAAGTCCCACAGCCCCCACGCGTCGTAGGATCTGACGTTGGAGTCCTGCAAAGCGTGCAGCAGGTAGTAATCGAAATAGCCCGCGCCGGTCCGCGCAAGGCTCTGGTCCAGCTGGCTGCGGGCGTCGGCCGCGTCTTTGGCCACCCGGGCGTTCAGCTTGGTGGCCAGGGTGTAGCTTTCGCGCGGGTGCCGCTCGACCAGGGCCTTGCGGGCAGCCTCCTCGCTGCCGTTGTAGACATAGGCGGTGTCAAAATAGGTAAAGCCCGCCGCCAAAAAGGCGTCCACCATCCGGGCGGTCTGCTCTACGTCGATCCCCTCCCCGGCCTGCGGCAGACGCATCAGGCCAAAGCCAAGGGGCGCGTGTTTGCTGGTACTCATGGTTCTCATCCTTTCCGTCGTTCCATTCTTTCCGCGCCGGGCTGCCCCGGCGCTGTGTTTGATGCCATTATAGCATCCTGCGGGCCGAAATACCAGAGGCTGGGGCTGGGGCTTGTGCCCGGCCATTGTTTTTGTTATGATAAAGAAAAACGCACAGATGCAAAAAGGAGAAATCATATGCGCAAATTCATCCAGGAATTCAAAGCCTTCGCCCTGCGGGGCAACGTGATGGACATGGCGGTCGGCGTCATGATCGGCAGCGCCTTTTCGGGCATCGTCACCTCCCTGACCGACAACTTCATCAACCCCATCATCAGCCTGCTGACCGGTGCGGCCCGGTACACTCTGCAGGACGTGGCCACCTTCGGCTCCAGCTTTGCCGCCTCGGTGGTCAACTTCCTGATCCAGGCGCTGATCCTCTTCTGCCTGATGAAGACGGTGAACAAGCTGCTGGCCATCGGCCGCAAGCCGGCCGCCCCCGCCGCGCCCACCACCAAAAAGTGCCCCTACTGCCTCAGCGATATTCCCCTCGCGGCCACCCGCTGCCCCCACTGCACCTCCCAGCTGGAGGACGCGCCCAAAGTCACCCTCTAAACACGCCAAACGCCCCTCCCGTCTTGCGGCCGGAGGGGCGTTTTTGCGTCCGTTTCAGTCCTGCGCCCAGGGCAGGTCGCGGCGGGCGGGCAGACCGTAGCCGCCGGCGGCGCTGTCCGCCGCCCGCAGGATGGCTTCGGCCACCACCTGCGCGGCCAGAGTGCCCACCAGGTCGAGGTCGGCTTCCACATCCCCCACCGAGAGGGCGTAGAGGCTGTCGCCGTCGGCGGTGGTGTTGACCGGGCGGATGGCCCGTACCATCCCGTTCTGGGCCATGGCGGCGATCTTGTTCATGGCCGTCTTGTCAAAGCGGGCGTTGGTCACCACCGCGCCGATGGTGGTGTTGCCCACAAATTTGTTTTTGACCACTTTGCCGCTGCGGTACATCTCTCCCTCGGTGGAGAGGAAGCCGTCCCGCCCGGGGGTGAGCATCCCCGCCGCCTCGCGGCCGGTCCGCCAGTCAAAGACGTCGCCGAGGGCGTTGAGGGCCACGACCGCCCCCACCTCCAGCCGGCCCAGCCGGACCGCGTAACTGCCGATGCCGGTCTTCATGGCCTGGCCCATCCCGCGGAACTTGCCCACCGACGCGCCGGTCCCCGCGCCATGGCAGCCGTCCCGGTAGTTGCCGGCGTTTTCGCAGGCGGCGTAGCCCATCTCGGGCCCGGGGCGGACGGTGCTGGACCCCACCGTCAGATCGTACAGGCAGGAGGCGCAGACCAGCGGCACCCTGGCCGCGCCGGTGTCAAAGCCGATGCCGCGCTCTTCCAGCCAGCGCATGACGCCGCCGGCCGCGTCCAGCCCAAAGGCGCTGCCCCCGCTGAGCAGCACCGCGTGGATCCTGTCCGCCGCGGCGGTGGGGCGCAGCAGCTCCGACTCCCGCGAGGCCGGGCCGCCGCCCCGGACATCGAGGCCGGCCGCCGCGCCCGCCGGGCAGAGCAGGACGGTGCAGCCGGTCGCGGCGGCGGTGTCCTCGGCCTGACCGATCCGGACGTTGGCAAGGGAAGTGACGGGGATCTCAACCAACTCAAACATAAGGGGCGCCTCCTTTTTGGCAGAAACGATCTGTTTGCAAGGCTATTATACCGCGCCCCGGCCCCCGGCGCAACGGAAAAGCGCCCGGCAGGCGCCGGGCGCTTTTCCTGATTGGGTTAAGGGGAGACGTTTCAGCCCAGGTCGGCCTCGGTGATGGCGACGGAGGGCAGAGTGCGGCTGTCGAAGTTCTCGGCCAGCGTGAGGCTGCCGTCCCGCAGGCGGGCGACGGCCTCGTCGTGTTTGGCGGAATCCCAGTTGTTGCCGATGATCTTCCAGTTGTTGTTGACCACCGGCTCAATGACGCCGCCCTTGACGGTCTGGATGTACTCGCCCAGCAGCTCGCGGATGCCGCCCACGTCGCCGCGGACGTCCATCTCCAGCAGGGTCGGCAGCGGCTCGCCGGGGGCGAAGATGTCCGCCGCGATCAGCAGCTGGGTGGTGGCGCGGTAGTTGTTCACCGCGATGGTAAAGCTGTCGGTGTCGGCGACGGGGGTGCCGTCGGGCCAGGACAGGTTCTGGATGCGGTTGCCCGGCTCCTGCGAGATGTCGATGTCGTAGTTGACGCCCTCAAAGGCATCGTAGAGGTAATAGCGGGTCGAGGGGTCGAAGGCGATGGTCAGATCGCCCGGCTGCCAGGTCTTGAAGAAGGCGGCCGACCACTCCATGTAGTCGCGCAGCTGCGCGCCGTTCATCTGCAGCTTGTAGAGGGTGTTCTCGTAGGTGTAGATGCTGGTCAGGTCGCACTTGCGGATGGTGCCCTCCCGCATCTGGCCGGTCATCGAGGTCATGGCGGTGGCCGAGACCTGCGCGCCGGTGTAGTACAGCTGCGCCTCGTTGATAAAGTCGAGCAGGGCGGTGTCCTGCACCATGGGGCTGGGGATGTTCTCGATCTCGTTGTCGGGGGCCATGTTGCCGCCGCGCAGCTCGCCGATGGGGATGACGGCGTCGGCCTTGGCCCGCTCGTCGTAGGAGGCCAGCAGGGCCACCAGCTCGGGGTCGGCCTCATAGTCGGCGATCTGGATGCTCTCGGAGCTGCGGCCGACCACCTTCCACTTGCCGTTCCACTGGCGCTGCAGCTGGACGTGGATCTCCGACATGGTGGCGCCGGCGTTCTTGTTCTCGATCACCAGCACGCCGTTGATCTCCTGGCCGGGGATCTCCTTGTGGCCGTGGGCCGCGACGATGACGTCAAACTCGGGGCAGGCGTTGGCCAGGTCGGTGACGCCCGAGCCGTAGACGCCGTACTCGTTCTCGGTGTCCATGTGCATGACGCCGATCAGGACGTCGACCTGATCCTTGATCTGGTCGATGATCTTGCGGCACTCGTCCACGGGGTTGGTGACGGTCCAGCCGGTCAGGTTGACGGCGTCCCACCGGGTGATGTTGGGGGTAACCATGCCGATCAGGCCGATCTTGACGTCCTTCTTCTTGACGATGGTGTAGCCGTCGGCCAGGGGGGTGCCGTCGGGGGCGTAGACGTTGCCGGTCAGGACCTTGGCGTTCTGCTGGCCGATGATGTGCTGCAGGGTGTCCATGCCGTAGTTGTACTCATGGTTGCCGGTCACCCACACATCGTAGCCGATGGCGTTCATGGCGGCCATCATGGGGTGGACGTCGTCTTCGAGGAAGAGCTGGGACGAGTTGCCCTGGATGGTGTCGCCCGCGTCCACCACCAGGGTGTCGGCGGTGCGCAGCTGCTTGATGGCGGTAGCCTGCTGGGCCACGCTGCCGCTGGCGTCCGCCTTGTTGGCCGCGTAGTCCCAGGGATCAAACTTGCCGTGGGTGTCGCTGGTGGCCAGGATCTGCAGGTCCATGGTGAAGGGCCAGAACGAGGCAGCCGATGCCGCGGGCGCGGTGCCCACTACAGCCGCCGTTGCCGCCGCCACGCCGGCCGCGCGCATAAAGGTACGCCGGGAAATCATTCGCTCTTTCATGAGATTCCTCACTTTCTGTCAACAGGCAGTTGACTTTGGAAAAGTCTGACTGTTCACATTATAAACTCTTTCGCCCTTTTTCGCAACACATTTTGCATAGAATTTACGCATTCTTTTTTGTATATTTCAGCAAATCGCTCATTT
>DXHQ01000018.1 GCA_019113345.1 Candidatus Faecalibacterium intestinigallinarum | reverse complement strand
CTCTGGATGATCTTCACCACCTTATCCGACACGTTCTCGTCGGTATAGTCCGGCACGGGGATGCCGAGGTCGCCGCTGCGGTTCATCTCCACCGCCACGTCCACGGCCTGCAGCAGGCTGGCAGTGTCGATGCCGGCCAGGATGAAGCAGCCCTTGTCCAGCGCCTCGGGGCGCTCGGTGCTGGTGCGGATGCAGACGGCCGGGAAGGGGTGCCCTACGCTGGTGAAAAAGCTGCTCTCCTCCGGCAGGGTGCCCGAGTCCGACACCACGCAGAAGGCGTGCATTTGCAGGCAGTTGTAGTCGTGGAAGCCCAGCGGCTCGTGCTGAATGACACGCTTATCGAGCCGGAAGCCGCTGGCCTCCAGCCGCTTGCGGCTGCGCGGGTGGCAGGAGTAGAGGACCGGCATATCGTATTTTTCTGCCATTTTGTTGATGGCGGTGAACAGCGATGTGAAATTCTTTTCCGTATCGATGTTTTCCTCGCGGTGGGCGGAGAGCAGAATGTACCGCCCCTTCTCGAGGCCCAGCCGCGCGTGGATGTCCGACGCCTCGATCTTGGCGAGGTTTTTGTGCAGCACTTCCGCCATGGGCGAGCCGGTGACGTAGGTGCGCTCTTTGGGCAGGCCGGTGTCCGCCAGGTAGCGCCGGGCGTGCTCGGAGTAGGCCATGTTCACGTCCGAGATGATGTCCACGATGCGGCGGTTGGTCTCCTCGGGCAGGCACTCGTCCTTGCAGCGGTTGCCCGCCTCCATGTGGAAGATGGGAATGTGCAACCGCTTCGCGCCAATGACCGACAGGCAGCTGTTGGTATCCCCCAGCACCAGTACCGCGTCGGGCTGCGTGGCAGCCATCAGCTTGTAGCTCTCCGCGATGATGTTGCCCATCGTCTCGCCGAGGTCCGCGCCCACGGCGTTGAGGTAGACCTCCGGGTCGGCCAGCTCCAGGTCGCGGAAGAAGATGCCGTTCAGGTTGTAGTCGTAGTTCTGGCCGGTGTGGGCCAGGATCACGTCGAAATACCGCCGCGCCTTGTTGATCACCGCCGACAGCCGGATGATCTCGGGCCGGGTGCCCACGATGATGAGCAGCTTGAGTTTGCCGTTGTTTTTGAACGAAATGCCGCTGTAATCACTCATACTTTTCCTCCCACGGGGAAGGCGCGCGCCGCGACCACTTCCCCTGCCTCGATTTTTCGCAGCGCCGCGATGCGGTTCTCCGCCTTGACGACGGCCCCCAGGCAAAGATGCACGCCGTCCTCGATGACGCAGCCGTGATCGACGATCGCGCCGCAGTTGACGATGCAGCCTTTGCCGACCTTCACGCCGGTGTTGACCACCGCGTGCGGCAAGACGGCCGTCCCCTGCCCTATCGCCGCCGTCGGGCTGACGTAGGCCGTCGGGTGGATCAGGGTCAGCAGCGCGCAGCCCTGCTCCGCCAGCCGGCGCAGCCAATCCAGGCGGGCCTTGTTGTCCCCGAACGCCGGGTAAAACACCGTATCTGCGTTCAGATATTCCAAATAGTCCGCGCACTTGCCCGCGACGTCCGCCGCGGCGCTGTTATCGTCCAGAAAGACGATCGGCGCAAACTGCCCCGACTGGGCCGCGAGGTCGGCCACCGTCCGCCCATAGCCGCCCGCGCCGAGGATCACGAGACGCTTCATTCCTTCACCTTCTCAAAAAATGTGTCCGGGCGCTGCGGGTCGAAGGCTTCATTCGCCCACATGACCGTCACGAGGTTTTCGGTATCACTCAAATTGATAATATTGTGGGTGTAGCCCGGCAGCATATGGACGGCCTCGATCCTGTCGCCGCTGACCTCGAACTCGAGCACTTCGCCGGTACCGATCTTGCGCTCCTGGATCAGGGCGCGGCCGCTGACCACCACGAAGAACTCCCACTTGGAGTTGTGCCAGTGCTGCCCCTTGGTGACGCCGGGTTTGGAGATATTGACCGACATCTGGCCGCAGTTCGCGGTTTTCAGCAGCTCGGTGAAGCTGCCGCGCGCGTCCACCTTCATGTCGAGCGGGAAGGCAACCTTTTCCTTCGGCAGGTAGGACAGGTAGGTGCTGTACAGCTTTTTGGCGAAGCTGCCGGCCGGCATCTCCGGCAGCAGCAGGGTCTGCGGCTGGGTCTTGAAGCGCTCCAGCAGCGCCACGATCTCCCCCAGCGTAGCCTTATGCGAGGCCGGGACATAGCAATAGCGCCCGTCCGCCTGCGGGACGGCGTCCAGCCCGGAGAATTCGCAGCGGTGCGCCCGGCCTTCCAGCGCGTCCAGCATCTCCTCCACCAGGTCGTCGATGTAGACCAGCTCCAGCTCGGTGGCGGGGTCGTTCACCTGGATGGGCAGGTCGTTTGCAAAATTGTTGCAGAAGGTCGCCACCGCGCTGTTGTAATTGGGGCGGCACCACTTGCCGAACAGGTTCGGGAAGCGGTACACCAGCACCGGCGCGCCGGTCTCTTTGCCGTAAGCGAAAAACAGCTCCTCCCCGGCCAGCTTGCTCTTGCCGTAATCGCTCTGCCCATAGCGGCCGATGAGGGTCGCCTGGATGGAGCTGGACAGCATGACGGTGCACGTATTGACGTGCTTTTTCAGGGTATCCAGCAGCGCCGAGGCAAAGCCGAAGTTGCCCTGCATGAACTCGCTCTGCTCCTTCGGGCGGTTGACGCCGGCCAGATTGAACACAAAGTCCGCCTTTGCGCAGTAAGCGTCGAGCAGGACAGGGTCGGTGCCCAGGTCGTACTCGTAGATCTCGCCGATGGACAGGCCCGGGCGGGTCCGGTTTTTGCCTTCCTGAATGTTGCGCAGGTTGCAGACAAGGTTCTTGCCCACAAAGCCCTTTGCGCCGGTGACGAGGATGTTCATTTCCGCTGCTCCTCCCAGTTTTTCAGCGCTTCCTGTACGTAGTCGGTGGTCAGGATCTTCTGGACCGTCCCGTCCACGTCCAGCCGGTGGGTGTTGTGGCTGGTGTAGGCCTCGTCGGCCATGGTATGTACCTCGCCCTTGACCACGAATTTATCGTAGTTCAAGTCGCGGTTATCCGCCGCGACGCGGAAATAATGGCCCATGTCCTCGCTGCGCAGGCGCTCCTCGCGGGTCATGAGGGTCTCGTAGAGCTTCTCGCCGTGGCGGGTGCCGATGATCTGGGTGCCGGTGTCGCCAAACAGCTTCTGCACCGCCTTGGCCAGGTCGCCGATGGTGGAGGCGTCCGCCTTCTGGATGAACAGGTCGCCGGGGTTGGCGTGCTGGAACGCGAACATCACCAGATCGACGGCCTCGTCCAGGTTCATCAGAAAGCGGGTCATGTTGGGGTCGGTGATGGTGATGGGATTGCCTGCCTTGATCTGGTCGATGAACAGCGGGATCACGCTGCCGCGGCTGCACATGACGTTGCCATAGCGGGTGCAGCAGATGGTCGTGCCGCCCCGCTCGGCCGCGATGCGGGCGTTGGCGTAGATGACGTGCTCCATCATGGCCTTGGAAATGCCCATGGCGTTGATGGGGTAGGCCGCCTTGTCGGTCGAGAGGCAGACGACGCGCTCCACTCCCGCGTCGATGGCGGCGTGCAGCACATTGTCGGTGCCGGCGATGTTGGTGCGGACGGCCTCCATCGGGAAGAACTCGCAGGACGGCACCTG
>DXHQ01000017.1 GCA_019113345.1 Candidatus Faecalibacterium intestinigallinarum | reverse complement strand
ATTGCACTTTTCCCCAATTTATACTATACTTAATGCGGCAGGGGCGTTCCCGGCCGCATTTTTGTGTTGTTTTGAGGTATCATCCATGGCTGCATTCATCACCCGCTCCCCCGGGGAGACCGCCGCGCTGGGCCGCCGCCTGGCCGCCGCGCTGCCGGGCGGGGCGCTCATCGCCTTTACCGGCGGGCTGGGGGCCGGCAAGACCGCCTTCTGCCGGGGGCTGGCCGAGGGGCTGGGCTGCACCGACCCGGTCAGCAGCCCCACCTTCGCCATCGTCAACTATTACCGCGGGCCGCGTCCGATGGCCCACTTCGACCTCTACCGTATCCACACCGAGGCGGACCTGGCCGCCGCCGGCTTCTACGACTACCTCGACCAGGGGGCGGTGGTGGCCGCCGAGTGGAGCGAGAACTTTGCCGCCCTCCTTGCGCAAGAGGAACCCATCCGGGTGGACATCCAGATTTTGGACGCGGACACCCGCCGGATCACCATCGAGGGGGTGGAGCTATGAACATCCTGGCCGTGGACACCGCGGGCAAGACCGCCGGCGTCGCCCTGCTGCGGGACGGGCGGCTGGTGTACGAGGTCTATTTTGACGGCGGGCTGACCCACAGCGAGACCCTGCTGCCCCTCATCGACAGCTGCCTCAAGCTGTGCGGGCTGACCTGTGCCGACATCGATCTGTTCGGCGTCAACGCCGGGCCGGGCAGCTTTACCGGGCTGCGGATCGGGCTGGCGGCCGTCAAGGGGCTGGCTTTCCCCCGCCATACCCCCTGCGCGCCGGTCTCCACCCTCGAGGCCCTGGCCGCCGGCCATCTGGGCGAGGGGACGGTCCTCTGCGCCTTGGACGCCCGGCGGGGGCAGGTCTACTCCGCCGCCTTTGACCTTGCCACCCATGCCCGCCTGCTCGACGACGACGCCCGCGCCGCCGCCAGCCTTGCGGATTTTGTAAAAAGCTGCAAAAAGCCCCTCTTTTTTGTTGGTGACGGGGCTTATCTGTGTTATAATATCTACAGTGAGGCGGACGGCGTCCTGCCGGTGCCCCCTGCCCTGCGGGGCGGGCGGGCCGTCGGGGTGGCCCTGGCCGCCCAGCGGATGGCCGAAGCGGGGCTGACCGTCCCGCCCGAGGCCCTGCTGCCCGACTACCACCGGCTGAGCCAGGCCGAGCGGGAGCGTGCCGCCCGGCTGGCCGCCGCCCAAAACGGACAAGAATGAGTGAGGTATCTTCATGGCAAAACCCATCGCGCTTGCCGCCGACCATGGCGGCTTTGAACTGAAAGAGGCCGTCCGCGCCCATCTGGATCAGGCCGGCATCCCCTACATCGACTTTGGCGCCCACAGCGCCGACAGCGTCGACTACCCCGACATGGCCGTGCCCGCCTGCGACGCCGTCGTCGCGGGCCAGTGCGACAAGGCGCTGCTGTTCTGCGGCACCGGCGTGGGCATCAGCATGGCCGCCAACAAGATCAAGGGCATCCGCGCCTGCTGCTGCTCGGACAGCTTCAGCTGCGAGTATACCCGCCGCCACAACAACGCCAACGCCCTGTGCATGGGCGGCCGCGTGGTGGGCCCCGGCCTTGCCTGTCAGCTGGTCGACCTGTTCCTGGCCACCCCCTTCGAGGGCGGCCGCCACGAGCGCCGCATCGAAAAACTGATGGCGCTGGAAAACCGCTGAGCTTCACCCCGTATTCCAAAACCCACAAAGGAGCGTGTAGTTATGAACCCGATGATCGTTGAGCACCCCCTGCTGCAGCACAAGATCAGCCTGCTGCGCAACAAGCAGACCGGCACCAAGGAATTCCGCGACCTGGTCAGCGAGATCGCCACCCTGCTGTGCTACGAGGCCACCCGCGACCTGCCCCTGGAAGAAGTCCAGATCGAGACCCCCATCTGCATGGCCAAGACCAAGGTCCTGGCCGGCCGCAAGCTGGCCCTTGTCCCCATCCTGCGGGCCGGCATGGGAATGCTGGACGGTATGCTGAGCCTGATCCCCGCCGCCAAGGTGGGCTTCATCGGCCTGTACCGCAACGAGGAGACCCTGCAGCCGGTGGAATACTTCTGCAAGCTGCCCTCTGACATCGACGAGCGGGACGTCCTGGTCCTCGACCCGATGCTGGCCACCGGCGGCAGCGCCGTCGACGCCATCTCCATGATCAAAAAGCACGGCGCCAAGCACATCAAGTTCATCGGCCTGATCGGCGCGCCCGAGGGCGTCGAGGCCCTGCGCGCCGCCCACCCTGACGTCCAGATCTATCTGGGCGCTCTGGACGAGTGCCTGGACCAGAAGGGCTACATCGTCCCCGGCCTGGGCGACGCCGGCGACCGCATCTACGGCACCAAGTAAGCGTCCGCACGTGCGTGAAGCTGCCGCGTTATTTCCCCCTCCGGCCCTTCGGGCCACCTCCCCCGCACGCGTGGGAGGCAATAAGGAATGAATTTGAAAAGAGGCCCTGTCTTACTCCGAACAAACGGAATAAGGCAGGGCCTTTTGGCGTGCTTTTGTAAATCTCTACATCTTAAGCTCCCACGCGTGCGGGGGAGCTGTCGTGCGAAGCACGACTGAGGGGGCCAGTGCGAGGCGCTGTCAGCGCAGCTGACTGAGGGGGAAAGAGCCACTCAGCGTCCCCGGCCGCCGCCTCCGCCATGGCTGGAGCCTCCGCCCATGCCGCCGAAACCGCCTCCGCCAAAGCCACCGCCGCCCCGGAAGCCGCCTCCGCCGAAGCTGCCGCCGCCCATACCGCCAAAACCGCCGCCGTAGGGCGGGCGGGGGCCGCGGGGCGGACGCGGAGGCCGCGGGGGCGGAGGACCGCGGCGCGGGGGCCGGGGCCCAAAGGGCGGACGGGGGCCGCGCGGGCCCCGGAAATTGCTGCCCAGGCACCAGCCAAAGCAGAAGGGGAAGGCATGGCCCAAAACATTGCCAAAGACCAGAATGACCATCACGACGGCCAGGGCCCCCACCAGGACAAAGACGCCCAGGTTGAACCCGCCGCCGGAGGGTTCGGGGGCGGGCTGGCCGCCGGTCCCGGCGCTCAGGCTGACGCCGTAGATGTCGGCCACCGCGTCCGCGACGGCGTCGGCGCAGGTGCGGACCGCGCTGTCATACCGGCGGGCGGCAAAGTCCTGCTCCATGGTCTGGGCCAGGGTGCTGGCCTGCCGGTCGATGGTGGTGTTGCGGAAACCGTCCCCGTAGGACAGGTAATAGTCGCCGTCGGCGTACAGGGGCGACTCCATCACCAGCAGGATCAGGATGCCGTTGTTCTCATCGGCGTCGCCGATTCCCCAGGCGTTGAACGCCTCGCGGGCGTATTCCTCGGTGGTGGCCTGGCCGGTGTACTGCACCGTCAGCACCCCGATCTGCGCGCCGCGGCAGCTGGCTTCCAGCTGGCCGTTCAGGCGGTCGATGTAGGCGGCGGTGTCGTCCGAGAGGACGCCTGCGTCATCCACCACGCACTCGTCCGCCGGCAGGCTGGGCAGGGTGACGGCAAAGGCCGGAACGGCCAGCGTCACCGCCGCCGCGGCTGCCGTGAGGCACACCGCAAGCCGCTTCAAGATCGTTTTCATCCAAACACCTCGACTTCCTTGATGCCGAACAGGCCCTTGAGCAGACTTGCCCACGGCCCGCCGGTCTCGTTTTGATAGGCGAGCACCGCCTCGTTGTAGTGCAGGCTGCCCAGGATGGTGCCCGCACTGTTGAACCGGCCGTACTGCTGGCCCACCGCGCCCATGTTGAGCGGGTCGTCGGCCAGGGCCTGCATCTCGCCGTACAGCAGGTTGACGGCGGCGTCAAGGGCCTCGTCGGCCCGGTACATCTCGCTCATGCCGGCGCCGCCTTCGGCCACCTCCTCCTGGCAGGCCGTAAAACCGTCGAGGGCCACCTGGGCCGCCGTGACGGCGGGGGCGTCCGCCCCGAGGCCGGGGGTGTTGATGGCGGTGGTGATGACGTTGGCGGCGGTGTAGGCCCGCTCGTTCAGCTCATCGCTGAGGGTGTAGCCGTTGTCGGCCGGGACCCCCGCCGTGTACCACCCGGCCGCCTCGTTGTACCGGGCGCGGAGTTTTGCCCCGCCCAGCCCCACCGCGCCCCCGAAAAGGACCAGCAGCGCCAGCAAAAGGGCCGCTGCCCGGCTGCGCAGGGCCTTCGGCAGGGCTTTTTCCAGCCCCGCCAGCTTCTGCTGCACAGGGGTCAGGGCGCGGGCCTCTTCGGCGGGCCCGGATGCCCGGTAGCTCGTTTCATCGAAGCCCTGCGGGCTTTGCTGTTCGCCCGGGTTTCTGCGTTCAAAATCTGCCATATCAGCCGCGGATCTCCATCATCTTCTGTTTCAGCTCGTCCTCGATGCGGGTCAGCTCCTGCTCGGCGGCCTGGCGCTTGGCCCGGCCCTCGGACTGGATCTTGTTCAGTTCGTCCAGAGTCTCGATCAGGCTCTTGTTGGTCTGCTGCAGCGTCTCGATGTCCACCACGCCGCGCTGGGTCTCCCGGGCCGTTTCGAGGGTGCCCATCTTGAGGGCCTCGGCGTTTTTCTTGAGCAGGTCGTTGGTCATGTTGGTGACGGCCCGCTCGGCCTCCATGGCCTGCTGGCTGTGGGCCAGACCCAGGGCCAGCACCATCTGGTTTTTCCACAGCGGGATGGTGTTGACGATGGTGGACTGGATCTTTTCGGCCATCATGCTGTTGTTGTTCTGCAAAAGGCGGATCTGCGGGCCCATCTGCAGGCTGATGTTGCGGGTCAGCTCGAGGTCGTAGAGCTTTTTCTCAAACCGCTCGCACTGGTCGGCCAGGTCGCGGGCCGCCTGGGCGTCCTCGGGCAGGCCGCTGCGCTTGGCCTTGTCCATGGCCTGCTGCAGCTCGCCGGCGCGGACCTCGGCCAGCTTTTTCTTGCCGGCTAGGATATACATGGACAGCTCCTTGAAGTAGGCCATGTTCAGCTGGTACATCTTATCCAGCATGGCGATGTCCTTGAGCAGCTGGACCTGGTGGTTTTCCAGCATGGCCTGGATGTTTTCGACGTTGGTCTCGGCCTTGTTGTACTTGGTCTTGAGGTTATCCAGCTGGTTCTGCTTTTTCTTGAAAAAGCCGAAGATCCCTTTTTCCTCCTCGGCGGCGTCAAAGTTTTTCAGCTCGCCGATCAGGTCGGTGATCATCTCCCCCACTTCGCCCAGGTCCTTGGTCGAGACCTTGGCCAGGGCGGCCTCCGAAAAGTCGCCGATCTTTTTCTGGCTGGCCGCGCCGTACTGCAGCACCTGCTGGCTGTTGGTGATGTCGATTTTCTCGGCAAAGTCGTCCACCATCTTCTGCTCTTCGGGGGAAAGGCGGACCTCCTCCGGCGCAGGCTGCGCGGGCTTTTCCGGCTCGGCCGGCTTTTCCTCCGCCAGTTCGGCCGCGGGGTCAAGGGTCAGGCTGGGGGCGGCGGGCATCTCAAAGTCAAAGTTCAGATTGTTGTCTGCCATAACAGGATCCATCCTTTCTCAAAGCAAATACCATTTCATAAACCCTGGTTTTTCATCAGCGTTTCCAGCACCGCCAGGTCGGCCGAGAGGTCCATGCTCTCGGCGGCGTAGAGGGCGTCCAGCTGATGCTCGAAGGCGGCGGCGATCATCCCGACGTTCTTTTCCACCTCGCTGCGGACGGCGGCGGCGTTCTCCCCCCGCACCCCCTGCCGGGCCATGGCCGCGTACTGTTCCAGCACATGGACGGCGTCGGGCAGGTAATAGTTGGCAAAGCGGCGGATCTGCTTTGCCTTGGCGGGGGTCTGCTCCACCACCTCGATGATGGAGCGGCCGGCCTTTTCCATCCGGTCCATGGCGGCCGAAAGCTGCGGGTCGGGCAGGGCGTCGTTCAGGGCGCGCAGGGTGTCCAGCTGTTTCTGGATGCCGGTGAGCATCTCATCCACATCCCCGCTTCCGGTGTGGAAGGGCACCTCCCGCTCGACCACCTGGGGCGGGCAGACCCGCCGGGCCGCGAAAAAGACCGCCGCGGTCCCCGCGAGGGCCGCAGCCAGGGCCCATATCTGATACACCGGCAGCACAGCGCACAGCGCCAGCCCCGCGGCGGCGGCCGCATACAGGGGCAGGACGCTGGGCTTTTCGGTGCGGACGATCTTGCTCATAGTCGCATCTCCTTTTTTATTACTATCATAAAGCCTTTTGCCAAAAACGCAAGAGTTCTAACAAAGATTTTACAGCTTGGAAATCATTTGCCCGCACACTGTCCAAGATAGGGCGCCAGAGCCGGCCCCCACGACGCCCGCATCCGGTCCATCTGCCAGGCGGCGTTGGCGGGGCTGGTGCTGGGCAGCCGCACCGCCGCGATGCCGCTGACCGGCTGCATATAGCGCTGATAGAGCCGGTGGGCCGCCGCCCCGTTGCAGAACACCGCCTCGATGGGAGCGCGGGTCAAAAGATACCCGATGTCCTCCGGGACGGCGTCCCGGATGGAAGCGTCGGACGCGCCCTCGATGGTGCAGCCGGCCAGCACGTCCCAGAGGGCGAGGCCGTGGCGGAGGATCAGCCGGCGCTTGGCCTCGATGTCCTCCCGGGCGGGGACGGGTTCCCCGGTCAGGCCGGCCAGCAGCGGCCAGAAGCGGTTTTGGGGGTGGCCGTAGTAAAACCCCGCCTCCCAGCTTTTGGGGCTGGGCCAGCTGCCCAGGATGAGGGCCCGGCTGCCGGGGCCAAAGACCGGCGCAAAACTCATACCTGCCCCGCCTTTGCCCAGGCCGAGCCGAGGTCCCAGCCCGAGGGTTCGGCCCGGGGGCCGCCGAACCATACCTCTTCGATCAGGGCGGCCAGACCGTCCTCCCGCACGTCCCCGATGATGCGGGCCGCGGCGGCTTTGGCGTCGGGGCTGCCGTTGGCCATGCAGCAGCCGAGGCCCGCGGCGCGCAGCATCCCGATGTCGTTGGCCGAGTCGCCGGCCGCCACCGTCTCGGTCAGCTCAAGGCCCATCGCTTCGCAGAGGCCGGCCAGCCCCGCCCCCTTGTCGATGCCCTGCCGGACGACGTCGTAGCAGCACCAGCCGGCGGCGTCCTTCCCGCCCACCTGCATGAAGTGCAGGCCGAGATGGCCGAACTTTGCCCGGAAGGCCGGCACCGCCGCAGGCGGGCAGATCATAAAGGCGGCGTGGGGCATATCGATCAGGTGGCGGTCCTGGTCCTCGCCGTCCAGGCAGGCAAGGCCGGGGCTCTTCATCTGGTCGTACCGGCGGCGGAGGTCCTCATAGCCGCAGTAGGCGTAGTAGGCGTCCCGGAAGTTGAACTGCAAAAGATAGTCGTAGTCCTCGCAGAAATCCACCAGGGCGTACATCTCCTCCGGGACGAGGGGGCACTCGTAGACCGGCGCGCCGGTGCGGTCCACCACATAGGCCCCGTTGCAGGTGATGGCGTAATCAAAGCGGATGTTTCCCAGCTGGCCGGGGGTCTTGACGGCCGGCCAGGCCCGCCCGGTGCTGAGGACGAATTTGCCCCCGGCGGCCTGCATCTTGCGGACGGCGGCCTCCACCGCCGGACGGGGCCGCTTTTCCCCAAAGGGGACGAGGGTGTTGTCGTAATCGCTGGCAAGTAATTTGTACTGCATGGTTTCCTCACTTCTGGCTGATGCCGCTCAGCTCCCGGATGACCTCCCCGGCCAGAACCAGCCCGGCCGCCGAGGGCACAAAGGCGATGGAGCCGGGGGCCCGCTTTTTGGGCGCGCCGGGGCGGCTTTCGGGCCCGGACGCGGGCTCTTCTCCCGTCTCCTCGGGCAGGGGCGAAAGGGGCGGCTCTTTGGAATAGACCACCTTCAGGCGCTCCACCCCCCGCTTGCGGCACTCGGCGCGCATCACACGGGCCAGCGGGCAGACCGAAGTCTCATAGATATCGGCCACCTCAAACCGGCTGGGGTCCAGCTTGTTGCCCGCCCCCATCGAGCAGATGATGGGCACCCCCGCCGCGCGGGCCTGCATGACCAGAGACAGCTTGCCGGTGACGGTGTCGATGGCGTCCACTACATAGCTGTACTGGGCAAAATCAAACTGCCCCGCCGTCTCGGGGGTGTAAAAGGTCTTATAGGTGCGGACGGTGATGCCGGGGTCGATGTCCCGGACGCGGGCCGCGGCGGCGTCCACCTTGTACATCCCCAAGGTGGAGCGGGTGGCGATGATCTGCCGGTTGAGATTGGACAGGCAGACCTTGTCGTCGTCGACAAGGTCGAGCGCGCCCACCCCGCTGCGGGCCAGGGCTTCGACCACATAGCCGCCCACCCCGCCGACGCCAAAGACCGCCACCCGCGCGCTGCGCAGCCGGTCCAGGCCCTTCTGCCCCAGCAGAAGCCGGGTGCGGGCGTATTGTTCTCTCGTTTCGTCTTGCATCTTTCACTCCGTTTGTTGCTGCAGCCAGCCCAGCAGGGCGGCGCGATCGTTGGGCAGACGTTCTTCCGCCACTTCGGTGAGGGCTGCGGCCAGCAGCCGGCCCACCGCCGGCCCCGGGCGTACCCCGAGGGCCAGCAGGTCCCGGCCGTTCACCGCCAGCTGCCCGACCCGGCAGCAGGCGTGTTCGGCCAGCAGCTGCTCGGCCGCGGCGGCGACGGTCCCAAAGCCGGCCTCCCCGGTCTGGGCCTGCCGCAGCGCCAGCAGCCGGCGGACGGCGTCGGGCTCCAGCCGGACCAGCAGCCGCCGGGCCTGCAGGCGGGGCGACTCCCCGGTCAGGGCAAGGCCGCTCTCGGCCGCAAGGGTGCGGACCGCGGCGGCCTCGGCGCCCGAGCAGCGCAGCCGCGCCAGAGCGGCGGCCGTACCCGCAGGGCCCGACGGGGCCAGCAAAGCCGCCAGCCGGGGCAATGGGTCGGGGGGCAGGGCGTCCACCGTGCGCAGGGCGGCCGCGTAATGCGCCAGGTCCAGTTCGGGCAGGATGGTCTTGAAAATCTCGGCCGGCATCCAGCGGCCGGGCCGCCGGGCGGCGAGGAGTTTCGCCAGCTCCTGCCAGATCCGCTCGGCCGAGACGCAGCCCAGCCGCTCCCGCTCCGCCAGGGCGGCGGCCGCGGTGGCCGGGTCGAGGGCAAGCTCCTCCCGCGCCCCAAAGCGGTAAAGCCGCAAAATCCGCAGCCCGTCCTCGGCAAAGCGGCGGACCGGGTCCCCCACCGCCCGCACCACCCGGCGGACCAGCAGGTCCTCTGCCCCGCCAAAGGGGTCGATGAGGCCCTCGGCGGCGCTGTAGGCCATGGCGTTGATGGTAAAGTCCCGCCGGGCCAGGTCCTCTTTGACGTCGGCGACAAAGTCCACCCGGTCGGGGTGGCGGCCGTCGGTGTAGCCCCCCTCCACCCGGAAGGTGGTCACCTCATAGAGGCCCCCGTCCTCCCGGACGGTGACGGTGCCGTGCTGCAGCCCGGTGGGGATGCAGCGCGCCGCCCCAAAGAGGGCAAGGGTCTGTTCGGGCCGGGCGCTGGTGCAGATATCCCAGTCCTGGGGGGTGCGGCCGGCCAGGCTGTCCCGGACGCAGCCGCCCACCAGATAGGCTTTGTGCCCCGCGCGGTGCAGCGCGTCCAGCACCGCCGCCGCGCCGGGGTCGATGACGATCTCTCTCATGATTCGGTAAACCGTAAGGTGACGGCCTTGCCGTCAAAGCCGCACTCGGCCGCCGGGAAGGCCGCCTGCGCCAGAGGCAGGGCGGCTTCCGGGTCCTCGATGCGGGGGGAATAGTGGGCCAGCCAGAGCCGCCGCGCCCCGGCCCGGGCGGCCAGCGCCGCCGTCTGCCGGAAGGTGCTGTGGCCGTACTTTGCGGCCTCGGGGGCCAGGTCCTCGGCGTCATAGGTGGCGTCGCAGATCAGCAGGTCGGCGTCCCGGGCGGCCTGTTCCAACGCCGGGCAGGGGGCGGTGTCCCCTGAAAAGACCACCTTGATCCCCCGCCGGGCCGGCCCGCAGACCTCGCCGGGGGCGACGGTGCGGCCGTCCAGCTCCACCGTCTCTCCCTGCTGCAATTTTTTCCAGTCCCGCACCGGGACGCCGAGGGCCCGGGCCTTGTCCGGGTCGAACCGGCCGGCCCGCGGCAGGGAAAAGCAGTACCCCTGGCTGGGCACCCGGTGCCGGGTGGGGACGGCGGAGAGGGTGGCTCCGCCCTCGAACCAGAGCCCTTCGTCCGGTGCCGTCACCGGCAGGACCTTGTAGGGCAGCGGCCCGGCCAGCAGCCGCATGACGGCCCAGAACTGCTCCAGCCCTTTGGGCCCGGTTAGGAGCAGCGGCCGGGTGCGGCCCTGACAGGCGATGGTCTGCAAAAGCCCCGGCAGGCCGAAAACGTGGTCCCCGTGGTAGTGGGTCAGGCAGACAGCTTCCAGCCGGGACAGCCCCACCCCGGCCCGCATGGCGGCGGCCTGGGTGCCCTCGCCGCAGTCGAACAGGAGGCTGTGCCCCTCCCAGGAAAGGAGGGCCGCCGTCAGCGCCCGGTCGGGCAGGGGCATGGTGGCGGCGGTGCCCAGCAGGGTGACGGTGACCACCTGCTCAGCCCTCGGCCGCCGGGGCGGTCTGCCAGCCCTTGCAGACGTCCACCCAGGCGGTATAGCCGGAGTACCGTTCCAGCTCGGGGATGGTCAGCTCGATGGCCGAATTGCTGCTGCCGCAGGCCGGGAACACCGTCTCGAACCGCTTGAGGGATTCGTCCAGATAGACCTTGACCCCCGGGTTGACGGCGAAGGGGCAGACCCCGCCCACCGCGTGGCCGACCAGTTCGGCAGCCTCGGCGGCGGTCAGCATCTTGGCCTTTGCGGCAAACTGATGCTTGTACTTCGGGTTATCCACCTTGGCGTCGCCGGCCGCCACGATCAGGATGGGGGCCCCGTCCACCATGAAGGACAGGGTCTTGGCGATGCGGGCCTCCTCGCAGCCCACCGCCTGCGCGGCCAGGGCCACCGTAGCGCTGGAAACATCGAACTCCCGGATGCGGTCCTCGATGCCGCAGGTCTTGAAATACGCTCTGACTTTTTCGATCGACATAATTCTTTACCCCTCTGCTGTGGTTGTTGTGCGCTGTGCGCGTGTCCCTTATACTATAGCACACCACAGCCCAAAACGCCAGATTCCGCCCCGGGCGGGACGCTTGACTTTTATATTTTTTCTGCTACAATAGGCGTGTGCTAAAATAGAAAATGTCTCATCGGAGGGCCGCGTATCGCAATACGCCAGGGACTTTTTTGTTTCTGGATCGGCCGGATAAGGTGACGAGTGCGCTCGGTTATTGTGTTTGCAATGGCCGGGCGCTTTTTTCGGCCCTGCAGCCCTCCGTGAGGCAAGCCAGGGACGCGCAGGCGCGTCCGAATGGCAGAAAGGAGACGATCGTACACTGTATGGATTCTACCGCACTTTTTTCCAAAACGCCGCCCCTCAAGCTGTTCTTCACGGCGGCGCTGCCGGGAGCGGTCAGTATGCTGGCCTCCTCCCTCTACCAGCTGATCGACGGCATCTTTGTGGGCAACTTTCTGGACAACACCTCCTTTGCGGCCCTCAACCTGGCCATGCCCTTTGTCATCATCAACTTTGCCCTGTCCGACCTGGTGGGCGTGGGCTCGTCGGTGCCCATCTCGGTGGCCCTCGGCCGCGGGGACCGCAAGGAGGCTGACAACGTCTTTACCTGCGCCTGCATCCTGATTCTCGGGGCAGGGCTGGTGATGGGGGCCGCGATGTTCGCGGCGGCCCCCTTCCTGATCGGGATGATGGGCGCCGAGGGCGACTTTGCCGCCCAGGCGGTGCAGTACCTGCGCACCTACGCGCTGTGCTCCCCTTTCACCACCATCCTCTACGCGGTGGACAACTACCTGCGCATCTCGGGCTATATCCGGGTCAGCATGTGCATCAACATTCTGATGTCGGTGCTCTGCGTCACCTTCGAGTTTCTGTTTCTGGGTGTGCTAGACCTGGGGCTGTGGGCGGCGGCTTTCGGCGCGTCGCTGGGGATGTTCATCTGCGTGGTGCTGGCCTTCATCCCCTTTGTGCGGGGCAAAGCGCTGCTGCACTTTGTCTACCCCCGGTTTGAAGCGCGCATCCTGCGGCAGATCGTCGCCTGCGGCAGCCCCACCTTTTTGAACAACATCGCCGGCCGCGTCACCTCCATCCTGATGAACCTCTTTCTGGTCCGGCTGGGCGGCGAGCTGGCGGTGTCGGTCTACGGCGTATTGATGTACGTCGAGGGCTTTATCCTGCCGCTGATGTACGGTATGTGCGATTCGCTGCAGCCGGCGGTGGGCTACAACTGGGGCGCGCAGAAATACAGCCGGGTGCGTGCCATTGAAAAGTGCTGCTTTGCCGCCGCGGCGGTCATCAGCCTGACCTCGGTGGCGGTCATCGCCCTGCTGCCCGGCCCCATCACCCGGCTCTTCATCGCCGGGGCGGAGGGGGAAGCCTTTGCCATGGGCGTCACAGCCCTGCGGCTGTTCAGCCTGACCTATCTGACCCGCTGGCTCTCCTTCGCCACCCAGAGCTATATGCTGGCGGTGGAAAAGGCCCTGCCCGCCTCCATCATCTCGGTCTCGACTGCGCTGGTCTTCCCGGTGCTTTTGCTGGTGACCCTCTCGCCGCTGGGGCTGGACGGGCTGTGGATGAACTTCCCCATGACCTCGGCTCTGGCCGCCGTGCTGGCCGTTTTCATCCTGCGCCGGCAGTGGGCCAGCCTGCACCAGCCCGACGCATCGTAAGAAAGGAGGCATCGCCATGAACCGCATCATCACCATCAGCCGGGAATTCGGCAGCGGCGGCCGGGAGGTCGGCAAACGGCTGGCCGACGCGCTGCACTGCGCCTACTACGACAGCGAGATCGAGGCCAGCATCGCCCAGAATCTGGACCTGGACGAGGGCTACATCGCCCGCTCGCTGGAAAGCGGCGCCTTTACCAACATCCCCCTTCACTTCGGGCGGACCATCGCCAGCTCCTATCTGTATAAACAGCAGGTGGATATCCTGGTGGAAAAGCGAAAGGTCCTCCGGGAGATTGCCGCGGCCTCCGACTGCGTCATTGTGGGGCGGGCCGCCGACGTCATCCTGGCCGACCAGCACCCGCTCAAGCTCTTTGTCTACGCAGACCTGGCCCACAAGCTGGCCCGCTGCGCGCGGTACGAGGAGACCAGCAGCGCATCCAGCCCCAAAGCTCTGGAAAAGGAGATCAAACAGGTGGACGCCCGCCGGGCGAAATACCACGGGATGTTCTCCCCCGTCAAGTGGGGCGACCGGGCCAACTATCACCTGTGCATCAACACCACCGGTCTGGAGATCAAGCAGCTGATCCCCCACATCGCGGGCTATGCCGGGGCGTGGTTCGCCATGAACGGCCGGCAGCCATAAAAGGGCTTGCCAGTTTCGTCTTTTTGTTGTATAATATCTGACACAATGTCAGACTAACCTTCGTGTACAATAAGGAGGCTCTCTATGTCCAAAAACGTCAAGCAGATGACCCTGGCCGCCCTCTTTCTGGCGCTGGGTCTGGTGCTGCCCTTTTTCACCGGGCAGATCCCTCAGATCGGCAGTATGCTGCTGCCCATGCACATCCCCGTCTTTCTCTGCGGGCTGATCTGCGGCTGGCAGTACGGCGCGGCGGTCGGTTTTCTTGTGCCGCTGATGCGCTCGTTCCTGTTCGGGATGCCGCCCCTCTTCCCCACCGCCATCTCGATGGCCTTTGAGCTTTTGACCTACGGCCTGACAGTGGGCCTGCTGTACAGCCGGTCCCGCTGGCAGTGCATCCGGGCGCTCTACCGCTGCCTGCTGGCCGCCATGGTGGCCGGACGCGCCGTCTGGGGCGTGGTGCAGGCGGTGCTGCTGGGCCTGAGCGGCAGCGCCATGACGATGCAGATCTTCCTGGCTGGGGCGCTGCTCAACGCCATCCCCGGCATCATCCTCCAGCTCATCCTCATCCCGGTGGTGATGCTGGCCCTGAACCGCACCGGTCTGGTGCCCTTCAAGCGGGCCAACCCCAAGGCCAGAAACGCCTGACGTCCCCCTGATACACAGGCAAGGCCCCCGCTCTTCCCACTGGAGAGCAGGGGCCTTGTTCTGTCTTTAAGCGTAGCGCAGCCGCCCTTTGGGCGCAGGGACCGGCCGTCCCAGTTCCTGTGCGGTCTCGATCCACTCCTGGATGACCCGCTCGGCCTCGGCCAAAGCCTCGGCTGCCGTCGGACCGTCGGCCATGCAGCCGGCCAGCTCCGGCACCTCGGCGATATAAGCGCCGTCCTCCTCGCTCCAATACAGGATGATCTCATACTTGGTCATATACGGCACCTCCCAGCATCTCCCGCAGGCGGGCAAGGAACAGCTCGGCCGCGGGCGAGAAGATCTGGTACTTTTTCCAGATGAGGTCCAGCCCCGATTCAAGCCGGGGCCGCAGCGGGCGGAAGCAGAGGGCGCTTTCGGGCGAGGTGTCGGCCAAGCCGTCCAGGGTGACGGCGTAGCCCACCCCCGCCTCGACCAGAATGGCCGCGTTGAAAACAAGGTTGTAGTTGGCCGCGATGTCCAGTTTGCCGAAGTCGGCCCCGAACCAGTCGGCAAAGGCGTTCTCGCCGGGGTGCGGGGTGATCACCTGCCGGGAGCAGATCAGGGGCAGGTCCATCAGGTCGGCCTTTTCCAGATATGCTTTGGCGGCCAGCGGGCTGTCCCGGCGCATCAGCACCCCCCAGACGTCCCGCGCGGGCAGGGGCAGGGCGTCGTACTTCGAGATGTCCGCCGGCTCGATGACGATGCCGAAATCCAGCAGCCCCTTATCCAGCCGGTCGGTGACGTCCTGGGCGTTGCCGCTGTAGAGGTGGTAGCGGACGGCCGGGCTCTCGGCGCGCATCTGCCGGATCACCTTGGCGACGGGGCAGAGCCCCCGCGTCTCGCCGCTGCCGATGTAGACATCCCCGCTGACCGTGTCCTCCAGCGCGGTGAACTCGGCCTCGGTCTTGTCCACCATGGCCACGATCTCCTCGGCCCGGCGGCGCAGCAGCACCCCTTCGGGGGTCAGGTCCACCCGGTGGCTCTTGCGGATCAGCAGGGGGCGGCCGAGTTCCTCCTCCAGGTCCTGCATCTGGCGGGAGAGGGTGGGCTGGGTCAGGTGCAGAAAGTTGGCCGCCCGGGTGATGCTGCCCTCCCGGGCCACGGCCAGGAAATAGCGCAGGGTCCGTATCTCCATCTCTTTGCCTCCTCTTGCATTGACATCTTGTCACCATTATACACCCTTTTGCCATGCCTTGGAAGCATTTTCTGAAATAAAAACGAAGTATTTGCTATTTTGCCCGCCGGCGGCTAGAATAAAACCGGAACATCTGACAGGGAGGTGCAGGCAAATGGGCAGGAGCGAAGAAGAACGGACCTTCCGCCTCCGGCGGGTCCTGACCGACGCGGGCTGCTCGGAAGAGCAGATCGCCGCCTTTCTCGCGCTCGGGCAGGCCGGGGAGCGCTGCCGCCAATACCGGCTGCTGGCGCGGCACCGGGCCGCCCTGCTGGAGCAGCTGCACCGCGACGCCGCCCGGCTCGACTGTCTGGACCATCTCGTCCTCGCCATGCGCGAAGCGGACAAACAGCACACCGATGAAACGGAGGGTATCTGCATATGGAAACACTGCATCTGACCGAAGCGTGGGACAAGACCTTTCCCCCAAGCGAAAAGGTGGAACACCGGAAGGTGACTTTCCACAACCGGTACGGCATCACCTTAGCCGCCGACTGCTACCGGCCCAAAAACGCAGCAGGCAAACTGCCCGCCATCGCCGTCTGCGGACCTTTCGGCGCCGTCAAAGAGCAGGCGTCCGGCCTTTACGCGCAGGAAATGGCGGAGCGCGGCTTTCTGACCATCGCGTTCGACCCGTCCTTTACCGGCGAAAGCGGCGGTGAGCCCCGCTATATGGCCAGCCCCGATATCAACACCGAGGACTTTCAGGCGGCGGTCGATTTCCTGTCGGTGCAGGAGAACGTCGACCCCGAAAAGATCGGCGTCATCGGCATCTGCGGCTGGGGCGGCCTGGCTTTGAACGCCGCCGCCATCGACACCCGCATCAAGGCCACCGTGGCCTCTACCATGTACGATATGGCCCGCATCGCCGCCAAAGGCTATTTCGACGCCGGCGACAGCGAGGCCGAGCGCCACGCCCAGCGCACAGCTCTGAATGCCCAGCGCACCGCCGACTACAGAACCGGTCATTACGCCCGGGCCGGCGGTGTGGCAGATCCCCTGCCTGCCGACGCCCCCTTCTTTGTCAGAGACTACTATGACTACTACAAGACCCCGCGCGGCTATCACCCCCGTTCTCTCAACTCGAACGATGGGTGGAACGTCACCGGCACCATGTCTTTTCTCAATCAGCCCATCCTGCATTACGCCAACGAGATCCGCAGCGCGGTTCTGATCGTTCACGGCGAAAAAGCGCACTCCTGCTACATGAGCCGGGACGCCTTCGCCGCCATGGTCAAGGGCAGCGCCTTTACCGCCAACAAGGAACTGCTGCTCATCCCCGGTGCGGTCCACACCGACCTGTATGACCGAAAAGAGATCATCCCCTTTGACAGGATGGAGGCTTTTTTCAGAAAATATCTCGGCTAAAGCAAAAGGGACGGGCCATCAGACCCGTCCCTTTTCTTTTATTTCATGTCATGGCGGAAAAGACGTTCCGCTTGCAGATGACCCCGCTGACCGCCGCGGCGATCACCTCGGTGACCCAGAAGGCGTGCCACACACCCACCGGGCCCCACAGCCGGCTGAACACAAAGGCCAGCGGCAGGATGACCACCGTGTACCGCAGCAGGGAAATGAACAGAGAGGGCCCGCCCATCCCCAGGCCCTCGAGGGCTCCGCAGGAGATGACCGACACCGACGAGATGATAAAGCCCAGGCTGATGATCCGCAGCGCGGTGCTGCCAAGGGCGATGGTCTCCCCGCTCGTCGAGAACAGGCCGATCAGCTGCCCCGGCACCGTCCAGCACAGCGCGGTGCCCAGCACCATGATGCCGGCCGAGAGGGCCAGGCCGGTGAGGAAAATCTTCCGCACCCGGGCCGGCTCTTTTGCGCCGTAGTTGTAGCCCACGATGGGCCGCATCCCCTGCACGATGCCGTTGGCCGGCAGGTAGAGGAAGGTCTGCAGCTTGTAGTAGACCCCCAGCACCAGCACATACACTTCCGACGAGGCCGCCAGGATGATGTTCAGGCAGGAGATGAGCAGGGAGGGCAGAGCCAGACTGAAGGTGGCCGGCACGCCCACCGCGTACATCTTTCTGGTGATGGCCGCGTCGAACATCTCCCGCCCCAGGCGGATGCGGATGGGCACCATCCGGGCCGCGTAGCAGCCCAGGTAGATGACCAGGCTGAGCGCCTGCCCGATGCCGGTGGCGAGGGCCGCGCCCTCGATGCCCATCTCGGGGAAGGGCCCCCATCCAAAGATGAGCACCGGGTCGAGGATGATGTTGGCGACGCAGCCCGACATCATGCAGACCATGGTGACCATCATCCGGCCGGTGGCCTGGAAGATCTTTTCCAGCGACATGGTGGCGGCGATCACCATCGAGAACAGAAAGGCGATGCGGGCGTAGCGCACCCCCATATCCACAATGACCGGGTCGGCGGTGAACATCCGCAGAAAGGCGGGCATCACCGCGATGCACCCCACCGTCAGCACCGCGCCGTGCAAAACGTTCCACAGGATGCTCTGGGCCGCCGCGGCGTTGGCCTTTTCGGTCTCCTGCGCCCCCAGGTGGTAGGCGATCACCGCGTTGGCTCCGATCGAAAAGCCGATGGTCACCGCGTTGATCAGGTTCTGCACCGGGTAGACCAGTGACAGGGCGGTCATGGCGTCCTCGCTGATCTTGGCCACATAGTAGCTGTCGACGATGTTGTACAGCGACGACACCATCATGGACAGCACCATCGGCAGCGACATGGACAGCACCAGCGGCAGGATGGGCCGCGTCTTCATAAAGCTCTGCTGCATAGGGCAAGTTCTCCTTTTTCTGAAAAACACGCAAAAAAGAAGCCGCATCCGCCCCTGTTTATGACTCAGAAACAGGGAAAGATGTAGCTTTCGCGTCTGTTATTTTAATATACCCAAAGGGATTTGTCAAGCGGCGGCCGTCTTTTCTTTTGCCCGGCGGCATGATATAATGAACTATAGGCTAACACTTACCAATCAAAGCGAGGTGTTTTTCATGAAAGTCCTGATGATCAACGGCAGCCCCCGTGTGGGAGGCAACACGAGCCTTGCGCTCGCGGAAATGGAAAAGGTGTTCGCCCAGGAGGGCATCGAGACCGAAACCATCCAGGTCGGTCCGCAGCCCATCCGGGGCTGCATCGCCTGCAACAGCTGCGCCAACCTCGGCCGCTGCGTCTTTGACGACGCGGTCAACGAGGCCGCCCCCAAGTTCGAGGTCGCCGACGGGCTTGTGGTCGCCTCTCCGGTCTACTACGCCTCGGCCAACGGCACCCTCGTCTCCTTCCTGGACCGGCTGTTCTACAGCACCCACTTCGACAAGACCATGAAGGTGGGCGCCAGTGTGGTGGTGGCCCGCCGGGGCGGCCTGTCGGCCACCTTCGACGAGCTGAACAAGTACTTCACCATCGCCGGGATGCCGGTGGCCTCCAGCCGCTACTGGAACAGCGTCCACGGCCGTCTGCCCGGCGAAGCCGCCCAGGACGCCGAAGGGCTGCAGACCCTACGGGTGCTGGCCCGGAACATGGCCTTCCTCATCAAGAGCATCCAGCTCGGCAAAGAGACCTACGGCCTGCCCGGCAAGGAAAAACCGCAGCAGACCAACTTTGTGCGCTGAACCTGCATCAGCCCGCTCCGTTTGGGGCGGGCTTTTATGGTTCTTTTTTCTCCGCGCGTTCCGGCAGGGCGGCGGCATTCTCCACCACGTCCGTGATCAGCTGCCGGAAATCGTCGGCCTTTTGGGAAGTGATCACCGGTTTGCCGGTCCTGGCTTCCAGCGCCTGCCGCGCTATGCCGGCCACCTCGCCGCCCTGCCGGGCCACATCCTGATTTTCGGCAAAGCCCTGCGGTTTGGCCGCTTTGGATATATCGGTGGCGGACGCCTCCGCCAGCATGGTCAGGACCAGTTCCAGGTCGGTCATGTTGTCGCGGAGGTTTTCCTTCTTCAGGCCCTTCAGCCGCTTATACTGCCGCGTGGTCATGCCCGACCAGGCGCGGGAAATTTCGTCGGTCAGAATGGCATACTCCCTGCCCTTTTCCACGCCGCGCTTTTGCCACTCATCGGTCAGCTCGTTGCGGATGCGGATGGCCAGCAGGCGCTGATGCACCCATTCTTCGGAATAGCCTTTTTTCAGGTAGGTTTCCAGCGCCCGGTCGATGGTCTGTTCCGGGTCGATGGTCTCTTCGATGCGTTCCCGGCCCACCCTTGCCAGCCACGCCTTGAACGGCTCGGCTTTCGGGGAGGGCACCGACTGGATGATCCGCAAAAGCTGCTCGGTGTTGGCCACGTCGGTCAGCCGCTTTTTGCCGTCTGCAGCGGTCATCTTCAAAGCGTTACAATTTGTAACGGTTTCATTTCCCTCGTCTTTAAGCCGTTTTTTCAGCACCCGCCAATAGGTTTGGGGGTTGGCGCTCTCTGTCAGGACGGCGATCACGTCCACAATGGCAAAGTACCATTCCTCCTGCTCCGCGTCCCACGCGGTGCGGATTTTCTTGTCCTCAAACAGCTGGATCGCGCCGTTGTTGTTTGCTTCGGCCATCGCCGTGTACCTTCCTTTCACCGGTATGCCTCTAGTGTACCGTATCTCTTTGAAAAAGTCCATCCCGGCAGGGTTTCCCTTGACAACGCCCCCTGCCCTATGCTATCGTTCAAGGCAGCACATGCAAAGGAGACAACATATGCAGTATTACGCGGCCCCGATGGAGGGGCTGACCGACCGGGTCTGGCGGCAGGTCCATCAGCGCTGGTTCGGCGGGGCGGACCGGTATTACGCGCCCTTTCTCTCCCCGCCTGAAAACCGGGTGCCGGTCAAAAAGAAGATGGCCGAGCTTGCCCCCGAAGCCAACCCCGGCGCGCCGGTCATCCCGCAGCTGCTGGGCAAAGACGGCAGCTGCGCCGCCTGGATGATCGGCGTTCTGCGGCAGATAGGCTACAGCGAGGTCAACCTCAACTTCGGCTGCCCGTCCGGCACCGTCACCGCCAAGGGCAAGGGGGCCGGGATGCTGCGGGACCTTGACGGGCTGGACCGCTTTCTCTACGCCGTCTTTGACGAGGCGGGCGGGCCCATCTCGGTCAAGACCCGCATCGGGGTGGAACGGCCGGAAGAATTCGGCCCCATCCTGGAAGTCTACAACCGCTACCCCCTCGCCGAACTCATCATCCACCCGCGGGTGATGCGGCAGCTCTACCGGGGCGAGGCCGACCGGGACGCCTTTGCGGCGGCCCTGCCCGCCTGCAGGGCCCCCGTCTGCTACAACGGGGACATCACCTCCCCCGCCGGCTTCGCCGCTTTGGGAAGCCGGTGGCCCGGCCTCTCGGGCCTGATGGCGGGCCGGGGGCTCATCGCCGACCCCGCCCTCCTCCGCCGGGCGCGGGGCGGGGCGCCCGCCTCCAAAGAGGAGCTGCGGGGCTACTTCGCCGAGCTCTACGCCGGCTACGCCGCCGCCTTTGGCAGCCCGCAGGCCGCCATCAGCCGGATGAAAGCCTATTGGCACGAGGCCATCAGCCTCTTCGAGGGGGCGGACCGGCTGGCCAAACAGCTGAAAAAGCTGCGCGACCCCTGGGAGTACGAGGTGACGGTGGGGCAGATCTTCGCCCTGCCGCTGCACAAATAAAAAAGCCCGCGCCCTTTCGGGCACAGGCCTGAGATGATCTTACACGTCCAGATAGCTGCGCAGCAGCGCCTGCAGCAGGTCATCGCGGTCCACCTTGCGGATGAGGGAGCGCGCGCCGTTGTGGGTGGTGATGTAGGTGGGGTCCTCCGACAGGATGTAGCCCACCAGCTGGTTGACGGGGTTATACCCCTTTTCTTTCAGGGCAGCGTACACTTGCTGCAGGATATCGCGGATCTGCTCGTCCTTTTCATCGTGGATCGAAAAAATAGCAGTAGGTTCACTCATAACCATCCACTCCCTTCTGCCTTGCGAGGCAAGGCGGTCTGCGGCTGCGAGCCGCTGCCGGATGCTGCTCTTATTCTACACGAATCAGGGGCAAACTTCAAGTACAGATGCAAATATTTACAAAACAAATACAAAATGCGGTCCCTCCGGGCCGCGAAAGGAGCGGCAGCATGATCTTTGGCATCGGGTGCGACCTGTGCGCCATTTCCCGGATGAAAAAAAGCCTGACCGGCCCCCACGGGGCGGCCTTTGCCCGGCGGGTGTTCGGCCCGGCGGAACGGGCGGCCCTCGGCCTTGACGGGACGGACAGCGCCGCCCTGACAGCGCGGCGGGCGGCCAGCGCGGCGGCCGACTTTGCCGCCAAGGAAGCCTTTCTCAAGGCGGCGGGCACCGGCCTGGCGGGGCCCTTCTCCCTCGCCGAGATCGAGGCGGTGCGGCTTGCCTCCGGCGCGCCGGCCTACCGCTTTGCGGGCCGGACGGCGGAATGGGTGGCCGGCCGCCGCCTGACCGCCCATCTCACCCTCAGCCACGACGGCGGCGTGGCCATGGCCGTCTGCCTGCTGGAAACTTCTCCCGACGAAAGCTGAGAACGCCCTGCGCATAAGATAGACCATCACGGCGTGCATAGCGGGCGGGCAGACGGGGCATACTCTCAGTGTCCCCGGAGCGCGGGCCGCTGGCACGCCGGCACATAGAGCGGCCAGTCACCGCGCCCTTCAAACCAACAAGGAGGGAGTTCCATGGAGGTACACAGAGGAGAAGTTTTCTACGCCGACCTGTCGCCGGTGGTCGGTTCGGAGCAGGGAGGCGTCCGCCCCGTCCTGATCGTCCAGAACGAGATCGGCAACCGGCACAGCCCCACCGTGATCGCAGCGGCCATTACATCCCGGCTGGATAAGACCCGCCTGCCCACCCACATCAACATCCGGGCGGCAGACACCGGCCTCGCCAAGGACAGCGTGGTCCTGCTGGAACAGATCCGCACCCTCGACAAGCACCGGCTGCGCCAGCGCGCCGGCCAGATCACCCCCGAGGACCAGAAGCGGGTCAACCAGGCCCTGGACGTCAGCCTGGGCCTGAGCGGATATTAAAATATCAAACGCAAAAACGCCTCCGGAGCGCCTGCCCGGAGGCGTTTTGTGCTTTTTTGATTTTCCTGTTGACAAATTCCCGCTTTGTGCCATAATAAGGGCGTTGCCGCGCCTGCGGCGGCCAAGTGAAAACAAAGTGAGGGATCATCTTGCGTTACCTGCGGCAATTTTTGTGGATCACCGGCTTCACCCTGGCGGGCGAAGTCCTGCACGCGGCGCTGCCTCTGCCCATCCCGGCGGCGGTCTGGGGGCTGGTGCTGCTCTTTCTCGCGCTGGAGAGCGGGCGGCTGCCCCTCGCCTCGGTGGCCGACTGCGGCCAGTTTCTGCTGGGGCTGATGCCCCTGCTCTTCATCGCGCCGGCGGTGGGCCTTGTGGATATCTGGCCCATGCTGGCCTCCGTCTGGCCCGCGGTGCTGGGCATCGTCGTGCTGTCCACCGCAGTGGTGTTTGCGGTGGCGGGCAAAGTCACCCAGGCCCTGCTGGGCCGCCGGGAACAGGAGGGCGGCGATGACTGAGTTTTTTGCCTCGTCCACCCTGTTCGCCATCGCGCTGACCTTCTGCGCCTTTGAGCTGGGCCGCCTGTGCCAGCAGAAGCTGCGGCTGCCCATCTTCAACCCCATCCTGATCGCAGCCGTTCTGACGGGGGCGGCGCTGGCGGCCGCCGGCATCCCCAACGAGACCTATCAGCGGCACTGCGAAGCCTTTTCCTGGCTGCTGACCCCGGCCACCGTCTGCCTGGCCATCCCGCTGCACGCCCAGTTCCGGCGGCTGCGCCGGGACCTGCCCGCCATCCTGGCCGGCGTGGCGGCCGGCACGCTGGCCAGCCTGGGCTGCGTCTGGGGCCTGGCGGCCCTCTGCCGCCTGGACGGAGTGCTGACCCTCTCCCTGCTGCCCAAGAGCATCACCACCGCGATGGGCATCGCCGTCAGCGAGGCTGCCGGGGGCGCGCCCGCCCTGACCACCGCCGCCATCATCCTGACCGGCATCCTGGGCAGCGCCTTCGGGCCGCAGCTCTGCCGCCTGCTGCGGCTGGACCATCCCGCCGCGCAGGGCGCAGCCTTCGGCACGGCGGCCCACGTCATCGGCACCTCCAAAGCCGCCGAGCTGAGCCAGACCGCCGAGGCCGTCAGCAGCCTCTCCCTGGTGGTGGCCGGCATCCTGACCGCGGTGCTCTGCCCGCTCCTGTTTTGAAGGGCTTAAAGCTGCCGTGAACGCGATCAAGGCCGGTGCGCTGCACCGGCCTTTGCGCTGGGCAAAAACAACAAAAACGGCGGCCACATCCGTGGTCGCCGTGGTGCAGTTAAGCAATCCAAATCCGAACCAATTTCCCCTGCCACAGCCTCTGTGGCTTCAGCAAAGGAAACGGTCTCCGTTCCTTCTTTGTAGTTGAAGGTAATGAGCATTTTGTCATCATACAGGTAGATGGCGTTGATGAAAGTATCAATCAGCGCCTGACGCTGCTCCCTTTGAGAAAGGTCCAGCTTGCGGAACCGGGTCAGCCAGAATCGCACAAAGTCTTCGCTGAGCTTGGGCTTTGCAAGCCGCTCTTCGGCGATCTTGGCTTCCAGCTCTTTCTTTTGCATTTCCAGGGCTTCCAGGCGTTCTTTGGTGGAACTGGTCAGAATGCCAGCCTGGATGGCGTTGAGCATATTCTGAATGCCCGTTTCCGTCTCCCTGAGCTGTTTCTCATAGAGGGGCAAATGAATGTTTTCTTTGTTTTGCAGCTCCATCACGCTGGAAACAAGGGAATCAATCACGGTATCATCCATAATAAGAGCTTTGGTTTTTGCAATCACCAAGTCTTCCAGCCACTGCTTCCGGACAGTCTTCTTTTGACAGGACTTTCTCTTTTTAACTGTCGCGCATTTATAGTACCGGTGCACGTCCCCGGAACGGCTGGTACCGCTCTCCCCGAACATCAAGGAACCACAGTAACCGCAGAACAGTTTGGTAGTCAGAAGATAGTCATCCTCTGCCTTGCGCCGGGCAGGGGCCTTTTTATTTTTGGCCATCTTGATTTGCACATCCTCGAATAGTTCCAGTGACACAATCGGTGGAATGGCATCTGGAATCAAGATATCCCGGTATTTCAGTTCACCTATATAGCGGCGATTCTTCAGCATATGCTGGACTGTATTGTAGCTCATGGGGCCACCGCGAGGATTTTTAACCTGGTGTTCATTCAGCCAGTCCCGTACTTCGGTCATAGTGGAGCCATCGTTGTACATTTTGAAGGCCTCATGAATGAGTGGTGCAACCAAAGGATCAGCCTGAAAATGTTGTTTCTCATCAATCCAATATCCAACCGGAACCGCTCCACCGGTAAACTTGCCTTTTAGCGCATTTTCTGTCATGCCGCGAATGACTTTCTCTGAGAGGTCTGCTGAATAGTATTCGGCATATCCTTCCAGAACGGACTCCAGAATAATGCCCTCCGGCCCATCCGAGATGATCTCTGTAGCCGACATCAGTTTAACGTCATTCTTCTTGAGCTGAGTCTTGTATCGGGCGCTGTCGTATCGGTTCCTGGCAAATCGATCCAGCTTCCAAACTAAAACCATATCAAACAGCTTCCGCTCGCTGTCCCTGATCATTTGCTGAAACTGGGGACGATTATCCGTTTTGGCAGAAATGGCACGGTCAATATAGTGCTTCACTACGGTGATGCCGTTCTTTTCGGCGTAGGCAGTGCATTCGCGGATCTGGCCTTCGATGGATTCCTCCCGCTGGTTGTCGGAGGAATAGCGGGCATAGATGACAGCGGTCATAGAAAATCCTCCTCCATCATGGAACATATTATAATGTCAGGTTAGAATGATCCTGCCTGCAATCAAGGACAGCATCGAGATAGATGGTGCCGCCTTCTACCATAAAAACAGCTTTGTACCGCTTGGCAAACAGTGCGGAACGATACTGGCCAGAGGGAAGATTCAGATCTTCCTCTACCGGGAACTGCATGGGATTCTGTTCCAGACGTTCCAGAAGGTGTGCAAACTCTGCGCGGAACTTTTTGGCAGCGGGAACACTGACACGAGCAAGAAATGAGACATGCCGCAGGAGCATTCCGTCCACACGCCGTGCCAGGATGATTTGGTAGTTTGGCTGGCTCATTGGTCTGCCTGACTTTCTGCCGCGGCGATGATGGAATCCATATCCGCAAGGGCATCTTGTGCGCTGCGCCCTATAAATCCCTTGGCCCGGTCAGACTGCGCGAAAAGCAGATCGGCATACAGGGACTGCTCGGCGTTCAGGGAAAGGTTCAGCGGGACAGCCTTATCCCGCACAATCTGCTGCAAAAACATATTGATGGTGCCATTCATGGTCATTCCCAGCTGATTCAGTACATACTCTGCCTGTGCTTTCAGTTCAGGGTCAACCCGGATGCTCATGTTAATGGTTGACATTGCATATCACCTCAAGAATAGTATAAGGAATATCATGTGCAATGTCAATGCATTTGCATCAAATCCAAGAAAAAACATGATGCTGTGATGAAATCTGATTGAAGCCATCTGAGAAATTTGCCGGAATTGGGTGTTGTTCTCCACTGACGAAAATCAGGAGTCAACGGGCTTTTACTCAAACAAAAATCATAATGAAAGGGGATAGGTCTTAATTTTTAACGATGATATCTTGCGGTTAAAATCCATGCCGACTTAACTCTTTTTGGACGAGTGGTTTCAGTGCTAGACCCAATGGCACAGCAACAATAATAGATAAAACCGCATTCGCACATGACACGGCTCCTTTTTGTGCGGTCATAAGGAGCACTCCTTCCAGAGGCATAGCAAAAACAAACCTATATTCTATAAAATTTTTTACAATATATAAAACCACATAGAGAAAAGCCCCTGCAGTAGCCCCTGCCCCGAAACCGATTCGATCTGGACGTTTGAAAATGATTTTTCCACACAACCAAGCCATTCCAAACTTAAAAACCAATGTAAATGGAGCGGATGAAATATAAGTTGGATTGGTAAAGTCAAACAGCATAGAGCCGACCCCGGCGGCTATTCCTCCGTAAAGCGGCCCTAACAGCATACCGGACAACAAGCACATTACATTTCCCATGTGTAGCCGTGTGCTCCCGATTACTGTGGGAATGGAAATCTGTAAAAATGCAGATGTAATGTACACAATGGCGGCCATCATACTGGTAAAGACGAGACGCCGGGTGTTTGTTTTCTTCATGGTATCGATCCTCCATTCAATGAGTTCGTTTGTCTCAGTATAGCCTTGTCTTTGTATGCATACAATGCTAGAATTGTATTGCTTACAATTTTCTCCAAGGGGAGGGAATCCTATGCCGGTTAATTCATTTGAAAACTATCCAATGTCTTGGAAACCTCAAAAATCCCAACTGGAAAGGCCATACTATTTATCTCTTGCCTCACTTTTGGAGCAGGATATCCGGTCTGGGACGCTGAAAGAAAATACCAAACTCCCGCCCCAGAGAGAGTTGGCAGATTTTCTGGATTTGAATTTGAGCACAATTACAAGGGCGTATAAACTATGTGAGCTGAAAGGACTTCTCTATGCCGTCACCGGGAGAGGAACTTTTGTTTCTTCCGGCATCCATGCGCAGGATACATTTTTGGATCAAGACTTGACTGCAATCGAAATGGGAATGATCAAGCCATTTTATGAGTGCAATCCCGCTGTTCTTTCTGCAGCGCAAGCCGTTTTGCAGAAACCCGAGGCAGTCAAACTTTTGGAATACAGCAACCCGTTTGGAACAAGAAGGCAGCTGCAGGCCGCAGCAAAATGGTTCCGGTATCTTGGAATTACCCCGGCAGAAGACCAAATTTTCCTGACTGCAGGTGCTCAGAATGCGTTGTCAGTTGCGATGATGTCGCTCTTTCGAGCAGGTGATAAAATTGCAGTTGACCATTTTACTTATACCAACTTTAAAGGGTTGGCTAATTTCCTTCATATCCAGTTGGTTCCGGTTAATGCCGACAATTTTGGGATGAACCCGGAGGCCCTTCTTCAGACCTGCAAAAACACGGAAGTAAAAGGTGTTTATCTCATGCCTTCCTGCAGCAATCCGACTGGTATCTTTATGCCCCTTCAGCGTCGGGAAAAACTTGCAGAGATTGTTGAGCAGTTTCATCTATTGATAATCGAGGATGATATCTATTCGTTTCTAGATTCGAGCCACACTCAAAGTTTTTTCTCCATTTTGCCAGAGCAAACCATTCATATTTGCAGTCTCTCCAAATCCCTTTGCGCCGGGCTTCGCGTAGCGTTTCTATCTTTTCCTGAAAAGTATCGGGAAACCCTTGAAACAGGAATTCTCGATATCAATCTGAAAACAGTTTCTCTCAATGCAGAAATCATAGCGGAGCTGATCGACAGTGGAGAGGCTATGCAGATCACGCAGAAAAAAATCTCTCTTGCCAAACGTAGAAACCAAATCTTTCAATCTGTTTTCAAGCCTTCGGTACAGGATGATTTGCCTAGATTTTATCACTGGATTCATCTGCCGCACCATCTAACAAGTGTGGAAGCGGAAATTCAGGCAGCGAAGAAAGGTGTCCATATTCTAGGTTCGCATCGCTTTGCTATAAAAAGCGATTCAGACGAGGGCTTTATTCGTGTGTCGATTGTATCACCCGATACCGAAACGGAGTTAAAGAACGGCCTATTGATCTTAAAGAGCGCTCTTGAACAGAAAAGCACGGAGTTCTTTGTTTGAATATAGCTTGCAATTTGTCTTTCTTTGACGCTGGTTAGGCAGCTCCAGTAAACAGTCTTCTATAAAAATTCTCTGTTCTCGCCAAATTCTCCCCCTTTGATTTAGAAAGAACCTCCAATTCGTTCGACAAATCGTTGACATTTGTTTTTGTCCATGCTACTCTGTATCACAAATCCGATCACTTCACTTACATAAAGCCTGTATTTGATTTTATCTTCTGCCCCGCAGCCACACCGAACCATTTTGCCGCCATTCATCTACGACAAAATCCTTTGGCCCCTTGCGAGGTGGATTTTTATTTTTGTGAAAGACTTGTAGCCGCTGACGATCAGCGGCCTGCAATTCTTCATACGCACCTTGACAACCGCATCAGCCGTCCGGACTGGATACAGCGCCATGACCTCGCAGAAATGTGGGTGAGCCTAACAACGCCGCTGCAAAACAGGGGCAGGAACTTGATCCGGGGTGAACGGCGAACAACCACAGACACTTCCATTCACATTCACACTCCTATGCCTGGTTTTGAAAACCTGTATCCGCTTTTGAACCTGAATTTTCAAAACTTACGGAAAAAGTAAAAAGCAAGTATCGACCCGTGGCCACAATTTCACGAATTGAAATTGATGCCGCGCGCTCCGGTCGTGCTTGTTGGGGAGTGCCTTCCCCAAACCCTGCTCATTTCGCGCTCTGCGCGATCTTCGGCTGCGCCGCGCCATACATAGCTCCAAAGAGGAGCTAGTCAAACAGCAAGGAGGTACAATGACCAAGACCAACACTCGTTCGACTAGCCACAACCCCCAGCACAGCGGATCGCCGAGGAAAACGCAGCTCATCAAGTTCAGAGTCACCCCAGAAGAGAAGCAAGAACTGGAAATCATGTGTGAAATTCTTCACGTCAACATGTCCACCCTGCTTCGCCGCTGCTTACGCACCAAACCTATCAAGCAAACCATTGTTGTCACCGGCGGCGGAGAGGATGCACTGAGCATCCTCTCTGACCTGCTGGGACAATGCGGTAAGATCGGCAGCAACCTGAACCAGCTTGCCCGCCACTTCAACAGCGGCGGCAAAGATTCAGAACAAATTCGGGCACAGCTTTTGACCGAATTGTCTGCGCTCACACTCTTTCGGCTGAACGCCGAGAAAAAGATGGGAGAACTGTATGGCAACCATCAAGCATACAAGCTCGAAGAACTCCGATCTTACGGCACCTGAACACTATCTGACCTTTCAGCACAACGAGTACACCGGTCTCCCCCTTCTGGATGAGAACGGCCGGCCCAAGCTGCGGGAGGAGTACTTACTGGACACCCTGGAATGCGGCGGGCAGTCCTTTGCCATGGCCTGCCTGCTGGCAAACCGGAAGTACGGCAAGAACTTTTCTCCCGACGATGTGAAAACCCACCAGTATATTATCAGCTTCGACCCGCGGGATGCTGCGGACAACGGACTAACCCTGGAAAAGGCCCAGGCCCTTGGCCTGCAATTCTGCAAAGAAAACTTTCCAGGTCATCCTGCCATTGTCTGCGCCCACCCCGATGGGCACAACGGAGCTGGCAATATCCACGTTCACATCGTCATCGGAAGCGTCCGAATACGGACCATCCCTCGCCAACCTTATATGGAAAAGCCTTGCGACTGGCAGGAGGGCATGAAGCACCGCTGCACGGCCGCGATGCTCCGGCACCTGCGGGTCGAGACCATGGAGCTTTGCCAGGAAGCCGGACTCTACCAGATCGACCTGCTGAACGGCACCGGCGAACGGATTACCGAAAAGGAATATTGGGCGCAGCGGCGCGGCCAGCGTCGCCTCGACCACGCCAACCAGAAGGCAGCCGCTTCCGGTCAGCCCATCCGGCAAACCAAATATGAAACCGAGAAAGCGGCCCTTCGCCGACAAATCCGTTCTGTTCTGACCAAGGCCGTTAGTCTCGAGGAATTTTCCGCTCAGCTTTTACAGGAGCATGGCATCATGGTTCGTGAGAGCCGCGGCCGGTTCAGTTATCTCACCGCCGGCCGGACCAAGCCCATCTCCTCCCACAAGCTGGGCGATGATTTTTCCAAAGAGAAAGTTCTGGCTGTTCTCGCTGAAAACGCCGAGCGAAAGAAAACCGCCAGGCTCCATAGCTCCGATCCTCACCCCGACCGAATCAGCCGCCTGATTGACATTCAGGCCAAGCTGGCCGCAGGCAAGGGTGCCGGATACGAGCACTGGGCCAAGATTTTCAATCTCAAACAGCTGGCAAAGTCCATGGCTTTATTCACCCGGTACAATCTGAACAGCGAGGAGGAACTGGACGCCCGCGTCAAGGAACTGGCAGAAAAGTATGACGAGGCCAACAAGGTGGCGAAAGACCTGGAAAACCGTATCAAGGCCAACCGGGAACTGAGCCGCCATGTTTCAGCCTATCTCCAGAACCGGAAGTTTGCCCAGCAGGTCAAGACAGCCAAGAACCCTGAGGCATTTCGGGAACAGCACCGTGCCGAACTGACAGCTTACCAGGCGGCAGCCGCCTATTTCAAGGCCCAAAAAATCGCCAAACTGCCCAGCCTGAAACAGCTCGAAGCCGAGCGCGAACAGTTGATCTCGGAAAAGGCCCGATTCTATGAGGCGTACCGCGAAGCGAAAAAGGCATGGATAGAACTCAGCACCGCACAGCAAAATCTGTTGTCGACCCTCCACCGGGAAGATCGCCAGCAGATACAGGAAGGAGGGCTGCATGACACAGACATTGCGCATTGACCCCGAATTCAAGGCACAGATTCCGCCCCTGACCCAGGAGGAACGAAAGCAGCTGGAAGAAAACATTTTGGCAGAAGGGGAGCTGCTGGCCCCGATCCTTGTTTGGAACGGCGCCATTGTGGACGGACACAACCGCTATGAAATTCTGCAAAGCCATCCAGAAATTCCATGCAGCGTCCGAAACTTGGAGCTGGAAACGCGGGATGAAGTCCTCGTATGGATTTGCAAACATCAACTTGGCCGTCGGAACCTGACGCCTGAGCAGAAAAAGTTTCTGATGGGCAAGCAGTACGACGCCGAAAAGCAGGCTGACGGGTTTCATGGAAACCAGCACACGCGCCCGGTCCCATCTGCTGATGCTCAAAATGAACACCAGCAGACCGCCGAGAAAACATGTGAACGGATCGCGCGGGAGAACCATATCAGTGCCAGTGCTGTTCGCCGGGCAGCACTGTTCGCGGCAGGCGTGGATCTCGCAGAGGAGTTGTGTCCTGGCATCCGGCAGCGGGTTCTTTCCGGCGATTTGAAAGCGCCGGACGCACTCTTTGAACGGCTGGCCAAGGCCGGGCCGGAAGAATATGCCGTCCTTCTGGAGCAGATCAAAAATCCTCAGTCCAGGTCAAAGCCTGCTGCCAAGCAGAAATTGTTTCAAACGGAGAAAAGTTCATCAAGTGAGCCGATGTTGGCACCGCACCAAGGCGAGAGCAAGCTAGTTCCTGAGGAGGCATCCTCCCTTTACAGCCAGCTTGCCGATGCCTCAACGGCCATGCAGGAACGCTGGAGCACCATCTTCAAGCAAATGCCCACGCTGCTTACTGACTCAAAACAGAGGAAAGCTATCCAGGCTATTCTGGAAAAACATCTGGCATATCTCGCTTCGCTGGGCTTCGACCTATCATCAGTCATGACGGAATCAAAGGGTGAACAATCTGCCTAGCTTTTCTTCCAGCCCACTCCGGCAGGATAAGACCAGGGCAGGCTGATGCGCCCGGATTCTGCCCGCTCATAAAAAGAGCTGGAAGTGAAAATTTCCCGCCCTACGCGCCCGCCCGCAAAAAGATATCTTAACTTTTGATGTAATAACGTTGCTTTTAGAAGATTCCGCTTTTTGCTTTGCCGCCCTATCATCCGCCCAGGAGGGCGGTCCCGGGCGCATCCGGGCGGGTAGGGCGGATCGGGCGGGTATTTTTGCATTCCTGCTTGTAATTTTTCCGGCTTCCAAAGGATGGGGGCCGGCTTTTCCACACTTGGGATTCCAAGATCCCATATTAACTGGGTGTGTGGACCAGAACAGGAGGTGTCGTTGAACAAAAAGAAAAAAGCTGTAAACCATTCTTGCTACCCGGACGAAGTCATCGAGCAACTGGCCCGATGTTTTTATCCGGCGATTCTGGAAAGCTTCAACAACGAGGAGGACCAGAAAGCATTTGCCGCATGGCAGGCAGAACAGGCTTTCTGTTCGGCAAAAGAAAATCAGGACGTTCCCAACGGGGAACGCCCTGCCATCCATACACAGCTTTTTTCAAGTTGGGTGCGTCCTTCGGGGCGCACCCTTTTTTGTCTGGTTTCAAAATCATCTTATTGGCAGAACTGGCCGAAAATAACAATAGGATCTACCAGAAATATAACAAGCTGGAGGACGACATCCATATCCAGACCCGTCATAAACAGCCCATAGATAATAAAAAGGCGGCATTTATGCCGCCACGTTCTACGCGAGTGATACGCTGCCCGCATTACTCTTTTTGGATTTTGTACAGATGTGTGCCCAAGACCTGCCGGTCGCTGTCTGCGAAAGCTGTCACCGGCTGTTTGTCCCATTCTCCAGCCGTGCCAAGCATTGCGAGCGGATGCCGAACCCGAAAACCGGCGTCACCTGCAAAGACATTGTTGCCAAGCTGGCCTATGCTGAGGAGCTGAAGGCCAACAAAGCTAAGGAACTCTACAACAAAATGAACAACCACTACCAGATGCGCTGCTCCCGTGTCCCCGGGTCAGTCCCAAATTTTGTGTAAAGTCCAATGAGTGCAGGAATAGAGCAAAATTTATATGTAGGCGGCAGCGGCTTGACCGTCTGCCGCCTATGTCTACAACATAACGCCGGTGGGGATGGATGTCAA